>DATBOK010000169.1:0-5918 GCA_036553845.1 Casimicrobiaceae bacterium | reverse complement strand
CATCGAGACCTTGCCTTTGCGGATGCAACGCCACGTCGACAATACGCGTCGGGTCGTCGCGTTTCTGGCCGCCCATCCGTTGGTCGAGTCGGTCGCCTATCCGGAGCTGCCGGGCCACCCCGACCATGAGCTCGCGCGGCGCCTGCTCCCGCGCGGCTGCGGCGCGGTGTTCAGTTTCGCGCTGCGCGGCACGCGCGAACAGGGTCGCAGATTCATCGAGTCGCTGCGACTGTTCTCGCATCTCGCCAACGTCGGCGATGCGAAGTCGCTGGTCATCCATCCGGCGAGCACGACGCACTTCCGCATGGCGGCCGCCGAGCTTAGTGCATCCGGAATCACCGAGGGCACGATCCGGCTTTCGGTCGGGCTCGAGCACGCGGACGACCTGATCGAAGACCTGTCGCGCGCGCTGTACGCCGCGGGCAAGCCCTGAATCCAGCCGGGCCCGGCGCGGTCACCGCGAGAGCGTCCAATCGTGCGGGTTACTGTCAATGCCGCGCCGGTCTTCATCTACACCGGCACGCGCGCCTTCGATGGCGCGCGGCCGACGATCGTGTTCGTCCACGGTGCGGCCAACGACCACAGCGTCTGGGCCCTGCAGGCGCGATATTTCGCCCATCACGGCAGCAATGCGTTGGCGGTCGATCTGCCCGGGCACGGCAGGAGTGGCGGCGAAGCGCTGCCGTCGATCGCGGCGATCGCCGACTGGCTGGCGGCGTTGCTCGATGCGCTGGGCGTCGAACGCGCCGCGCTGGTCGGCCACAGCATGGGCGCACTGGCTGCGCTCGACGCGGCAGCGCGTCATCGAGCCCGCGTGCACGCGCTGGCGCTGCTCGGGGCCGCGGCGCCGATGCTGGTCAGCGACGCCCTGCTCGACGCGGCGCGAGCGGACGATCACCTCGCCTACGAGCTGATGACCGGCTGGACCTTCTCCGCCGCCAGCCACCTGGGCGGGAGCCGCCAGCCCGGTGTCTGGATGACTGTCAATGCGCTGCGGCTGATGGAGCGCTCAGGGCATGGCGTGCTGCATGCCGGCCTCGACGCCTGCCATCGCTATGCCGACGGACTTGCCGCGGCCGCCGCTGTCGGCTGTCCAACCTTGCTCATCTTCGGCCAGCGCGATCAGATGGTCCCACCGAAGAACGCCGGCCCGCTGCTCGACGCGCTGACGAACAAGCGGGTCGTGACGATTCCCCAGTGCGGCCACAGCATGATGGCGGAGGCGCCCGACGTCGTGCTCGATGCGCTGCGCGAATTTCTTTGAAGCCTGCTGCACTGGCGCCGCTAAGCCGCATCGCGCCACTTGATCGAGCAGCCGATGCTCGCGCTCTGCTGCGCCGGCCCCCGGCCGGTGCGCGCGACCAGAAGCATTGCATCGTAGAGCTCGCGCGGCGCATCGGGCTTCGCGGCGCGACCGGCATCGTCCAGCCGGCCGCGGTACTGCAATTCGAGCGCGCCGTTGAAGCCGAAAAAATCGGGCGTGCACACCGCGCCGTACGCCCGAGCCACGGCCTGGGTCTCGTCCCGGAGATAGGGAAACGGAAAGCGCATGCGCGCCGCCAGCACCTTCATGTTGTCGAACGAGTCCTCGGGATAATCGGCCGCGTCGTTGCTGCATATCGCCGCGCTGCCGATGCCGTGCGCGCGAAGCTCGCCGGCGTCGCGTACCAGCTTGTCCAGCACCGCCTTGACATAGGGGCAGTGATTGCAGATGAACATGACCAGCAGCCCGCTGTCGCCGCGCACGGCGTCGCGCCGGTAGCGCCTGCCGTCGGTGCCGACGAGGTCGAAATCGGATGCGGGCCAGCCGAAGTTGCATACCGGCGGCGCAGCGGCCATGGCGGTTCTCCTTCGCAAGGCTGTGGCAAAATGCTAGCACGACCGCGACCACGCCGGGCCACGGTAGTGACATGACGCCGCGCTTCCACTGCCCATTGCCTCTGGCCGAGGGCGCCGAGATCGCGCTTCCCGGTGCGGCCGCGCACCATGCGGCGCGCGTCCTGCGCCTCGTCGCCGGCGACGCGCTCACGCTGTTCGGTGGCGACGACGGGGAATTCGCCGCCCGCATTCTGCGTATCGGGCCGCGCGGTGTGGACGTGCGGGTCGGCACCGCCGCCGCCGTCGACCGCGAATCGCCGCTGGCGGTGACGATGGTGCAGGGCCTCGCGGCGGCCGACCGCATGGACTACGCGATCCAGAAATCGGTCGAGCTCGGCGTACGTGCGATTCAACCAGTCGCGACCGCGCGCAGCGTCGCCCGCCTCGACGCGGCACGCGCAGCGAAGCGCGCGCAGCATTGGCGGCAGGTCGCGACCGCCGCGTGCGAACAATCCGGGCGCAACCGCCTGCCTCGGCTGTATCCGCTGCTGGCGTTCGATGCGTGGCTTGCCCAGACGTCGGGCGCGGCCGTGCGCCTGTTGCTTGCAACGGATGGCGAACTGTCCCTCGCCGGGTTGGCGCCGCCGGCCGGTCCGGTGGAAATCCTGGTCGGTCCCGAAGGCGGCCTCACGCCGGACGAATCCGCGGCGGCGCTGCGCGCCGGATTTCGCGCGCTGCGCCTGGGCCCTCGCGTTCTGCGCACCGAGACCGCCGGGCCGGCGGCGCTCGCGGCGCTCGACGCGCTGTGGGGCGACTGGCGCTAGGATGCGAATGACGAGCCGCCGGCGATCGGCCGTGATCACGACGCTTGCTGCAATGCTCGCCGCCTGCGCGGGCCCGGCGGCGTTCGCGCCGGGGGTCGACCCGATACGCACGGCTTTCGTCGTGGAGGGCGTTGGCGGTGCGTCGATCGTTCGCGTGATCACGACCGATCCTTCGTGCCCCTCGGTCGATGTCGACGGCATACGGCTGGTGGCCACGATCCGGGCCGTGCCCGAGACCATGCCGCAGCGCTCGACGCGCAGTGCGCCCGCGGATTCGAAACCCTCCGCCTTCCCGGTGCTGGTTTGCGAGCGGATGCTGCCGGCGGGTGCGGCGCGCGCGAGCGTTGGCGGGCACACGTTGCCCCTGCTGCGACACGACGCGCGGCGCATTGTCGTCATCGGCGACAGCGGCTGCGTCGTCCAGCGTGGCGATGACGCGATCCAGGCATGCAACGACGCCGCGGCGTGGCCTTTCGCCCAGGTCGCCGCCGCGGCCGCGGCAAAGCATCCCGACCTGGTCATCCATGTCGGCGACTATCACTATCGCGAGAACGCCTGCCCCGGCGACAATCCGAAATGCGCCGGCAGTCCGTGGGGATATGGCTGGGACGCCTGGAACGCCGATTTTTTTGCGCCGGCGCACGATCTGCTGGCCGCGGCGCCCTGGGTCTTCGTGCGAGGCAACCACGAATCCTGCCGCCGCGCAGGACAGGGCTGGTGGCGCTTCCTCGATCCGCGGCCGCTCGTCGCTGGGCGCGATTGCAACGAGGCGATCAACGACGTCCGCGGCGATTACAGCGACCCCTATACGGTCCCGCTGTCCGTCGATACGCAGCTTGTCGTGTTCGATTCCTCGCGCGTCGGCATCCCGCCGTTGCGCCGGGACGATCCGATGTACTCGATCTACGCCGCGGAAATGCGCCGCGCCTTCGAGCTCGCGCGCGGCGCCGCGCACAATTTTTTCGTCGATCACCATCCGATCCTCGGCTTCGCCACCGACAGCAGCAGGCAGCCCGCCGGTGTCTACCCGGGCAACGCCGCGCTGCAGTCGGTGCTCGCGACGAGCAACGGGCCGCTGCTGTTTCCGGCCGACATCGATGCGCTGCTCGCCGGACACAACCACCTGTTCGAGGCGGTGAGCTTCGCGACCGCGCATCCGGCGCAGTTTATTTCCGGCAACGGCGGCGCCTGGCTCGACGCTCCGCTGCCGCGGCCGCTGCCGCCGGGCGCGATGCCGTCGCGCGATGCCGTCGTCGCATCGATTACGTCGACGACGACGTTCGGATTTTTCACCCTGGAGCGAGAGGCGGGCATCGACGCGGCCTGGCGGGTGCAGGCCTGGGACCGCAGCGGGCGGCTGCTGACGCGCTGCGAGCTGCACGAGCGCAAGGCCTCATGCGCGCCGCCAGAATTGCCGTGAAGCCGGCTGCGTTTTCCCTCGTGCTGCTCGTCGCGGCCGCCACCCCCTGGGCGCAACCGGAGTTGCAGCCGCCTCGCTTTTCCATCGCGCACCCCGGCGCGCCACCCGCCGGCTGGCAAACGGTGATGCTTGCGCCGACCAAGCAGGCCACCGACTACTCGCTGGTCGTCGACGACGGCGTCGTCGTGCTCAAGGCGAATTCGCACAATGCCGCGTCGTTCCTGGCCTGGAAGACCGATTACGATTCGCGCGCCTATCCGCTGCTGTCGTGGCGCTGGAAAGTCACCCAGCCGATTCCGGGCGCCGATACGCGCGATCGCCGGCGCGAGGATTCGCCGGCGCGGGTGATGGTGTCGTTCGCCGGCAATCCGGCCACGCTTGTCGCCAGCGATCGCGCCGCCGCGGCCCTGGCCGAAGCGATCTCGGGCCGCCCGCTGCCGTATTCCGTGTTGATGTACGTCTGGGGCGCCAAGGTGGCGCCGGAGTCGATCACGGTCAGCGCGCTGACCACGCGCATACGCATGATCGCCGTCGCCGTAGACGACCAAGGAGTCGGACGCTGGCATGACTACCGCCGCAACCTGCACGAAGACTTCCGGCGCGCATTCGCCGAGGAACCCGGGCGCGTGACGGCGATCGAACTTATGACCGACACCGACAATACCGGCGGCCTCGCCGAGGCCTATTACGGCGACGTCAGCGTCTTGCCGGGGCCTTGATCCGCACCAACGCGCGCCGGCGCCCTAGCGCTTCGGGTCGGCGGCGACCAGGATGCTGCAGCGCACGCGCTCGATCAGCAGCGCGTCGACCGAGCCGCGCCACCAGCGCAGGGCAAACGATTTGCTGCGCGGATGGCCGAGGATCAGGAGGTCGATCCCGAGCTCGGCGACCAGCTTGGTCAGCACATCGACCGGCTCGCCGACGACCAGGTGATCGATGACGTTGAGGCCCTGGGCGACAAGAAGCTCGTGCGCGGCCTTCAGGTCCGCCTCCATGTGCTCGCGCTCGTCGGCGAGCGCGACCTCGGGCACGTATTCCCCCGCAAGCAGATACGCCGAAGGATAGTGGACGACCGCGGTGAGATGCACCTCGACCGACGCGTCGGGGACAAGCCGCGCCGCTTCGTCGAGCGCCAGGCGCGACTCCGCAGCGCCGTTGTAGGCGACGAGAATCTTGCGATACATGGCTTTCCTCCGCAGGGTAGGGTTAATTGTTGTCCGGCCGATGCCTGCGGATCGACCAGGCGGCTGCTGTCGCGGCCACAAACGCAACTGTAACCACCCAGAAGCATTCTTGAAAGGCCGTCATCGCCGCCGGCCGCTGCGGTCGTGCCGGCTCAGGCCGCGGCGGGCAGGGCCCTGCCCGCCAGCGCGAGCGCGAGCTCGCGCAATTCGTCCCAGGCGTTGCCGCGGCCGATGCCTTTGGCCAGCGCGTCGAGTCGCGCCAGGCGCATGATCAGGCCCGGTATCGCCGCCGGAGCGACGCGCTGCGCCGCGCGCTCCATCGCCGCCTGGCGCTTGCCCCAAACGCGCGCCGATCGCACCGCCGCGCCGACCGGCGTGCCGCCGGCAGCGGCGGCGAGCACGGCGGCAAGCGCATGGACGTCCTCGCCAAGCTGCCACAGCAGGAGCGGCAGGCCTTCGCCCGCCGCTTCGAGCGAGGCGAGGATGCGGCAGGCGCGCGCGGCGTCGCCGGCAAGCCAGGCTTCGGAAAGCTGGAACACGTCGAAGCGCGCGACGTCGGCGACCGCCTGCTCAACGGCCGCCGGATCGAGCTCGCCCTCGGGGAGCAGCAGGGCGAGCTTGTGCACTTCCTGTTGTGCCGCGAGCAGGTTGCCTTCGGTGGTGGCGGCGAGA
>DATBOK010000139.1:0-5070 GCA_036553845.1 Casimicrobiaceae bacterium | reverse complement strand
CGCCGCCGACCAGCACCAGCGTCATCTCCAGCAGCACGAGCAGGCCGACCGTCGCTCCCACCGGGATGTAGCTCCGGAAGCCGCGGCGCAGGTGCTCGAAGTTGACGTCGAGCATCATCACCACGAACAGGAACAGCACCATCACGGCGCCGACATACACCAGCACCAGCACGATCGCCAGGAATTCCGCGCGCAGCAGCAGCCAGATCGCGGCGGCGGTGAAGAACGCGAGCACCAGCCACAGCGCCGAGTGCACGGGATTGCGCGAGGTGACGACGCGCAACGCCGCGAAGATCAGGATCGCGGCGAAGAAGTAGAAGAGCGCGGTGGTGAACATCGTGGATGGGCGGCCGCGGCGGGGGCTCAGCGGTAGCGCGCGTCCTCCGCGCGGTCGGCGGCGATCTCTGACTCGTAGCGGTCGCCCACGGCCAGCAGCATCTCCTTCGTGTAATACAGGTCGCCGCGGCGCTCGCCATGGTACTCGAGGATGCGCGTCTCGACGATCGAGTCGACCGGGCACGACTCCTCGCAAAAGCCGCAGAAGATGCACTTGGTGAGGTCGATGTCGTAGCGCGTGGTGCGCCGCGTGCCGTCGGCGCGCTGGTCGGATTCGATGGTGATCGCGAGCGCCGGGCACACCGCCTCGCAGAGCTTGCAGGCGATGCACCGCTCCTCGCCGTTGGGATAGCGCCGCAGCGCGTGCAGCCCGCGGAAGCGCGGGCTCTGCGGCGTCTTCTCCTCGGGGAACTGCACGGTCACCTTGCGCGCGAAGAAATGGCGCCCGGTGAGCCTCAGCCCGCGGAACAGCTCGAGCAGGAACCAGGTGTTGAAGAAGTCGCGGATGCGCTGGCTCATCGTCGCCTCAATGGAACATGCCGGCAAAGCGCGTCTGCATCATCGCGCCGATGAACACGATCCACACCAGTGTGACCGGTATGAACACCTTCCAGCCGAGACGCATGATCTGGTCGTAGCGATAGCGCGGAAACGTCGCGCGTATCCACAGGAAGATGAACAGCATCGCCGCGACCTTGAGGCCGAGCCACAGCAGGCCGTCGCCGAGGAGCCACGCGAGCGGGCCCTCGTTGAACACCGGATAGGGCGCGAGCCAGCCGCCGAGGAACATGACCGACGCCAGCGCCGAGATGAGGATCATGTTCATGTACTCGGCGAGGAAGAAGATCGCGAACGTCACGCCCGAGTATTCGACGTGGAACCCGGCGACGATCTCCGACTCGCCTTCGGCGACGTCGAACGGATGGCGATTGGTCTCGGCGATGCCCGACACGAGGTAGACGACGAACAGCGGCAGCAGCGGCCAGACGTACCAGTACGCGGCGCCGCCCTCCTGGCCGCGCACGATGTCGGACAGGTTGAGGCTGTTGGCGGCCATCAGCACGCCGACGAGCGCGAAGCCCATCGCGATCTCGTAGCTGACGATCTGCGCCGCGGAGCGCAACGCGCCGAGGAACGCGTACTTCGAGTTCGACGCCCAGCCGGCGAGGATCACGCCGTACACGCCGATCGACGTCATCGCCAGCAGGTAGAGAAGCCCGGCGTTGATGTTCGCGAACACCAGCGTTCCGGTCAGCGGGATCACCGCCCACGCGGCGATCGCGGGCGCGATCGACAGCACCGGCGCGATGTAGAACAGGGCCTTGCTCGATCCGCTCGGGACGACGATTTCCTTGAGCACGAGCTTCAGCACGTCGGCGAACGGCTGCAGGAGGCCGAGCGGCCCGACGCGGTTGGGGCCGATGCGCACCTGCATGTAGCCGATGACCTTGCGCTCGGCGAGCGTGAGGTAGGCGACGGCGATGATGAGCGGAACCACGAGGCAGGCGATCTTGAACAGCGTCCACAGCGGCAGCCACGCCACGCCGAAAATGCTCTGCCCGGTGCTCATCAACTGGTCCATCACGCGCGCTCCACGCTCACCGCGCCGGTCATGCCTTCGAGATGGCAGGTCGACGGATGCGCCGCCGACACCGCGACCACGCCCGGCGGCACCGCCGGGTCGACGACCGCCGACAGCACGGCCTCGCCGCGCCCCTGCTTCACCTTGACCTGCGCGCCTTCGCCGAGCTTGAGACTCTCGTAGAGGCTGCGGTGCATCCGTGCGCGCGGCGCACGCGCGTCGGCAGTCTGCTGCAGCGACGCCGCGCGGCGCACGATCGCGTCGCTGAAATAGATGGGCACGTCGGCCACGCGCTCGACGCCATTGGTCACCGCCGACGGTGCGGCGATTTCGACGGACGTGCGGTTGGCGAGGCGCGCGTCGATCGCCGCCTGCGCGGGCAGGCATTCGGCGCGCACGTCGTCGATCGACTCGAAGGCGAAGCCCGGCAGGCCGAGCAGCGTGCCGAGCACGCGCAGCACCTTCCACGCCGGCCGCGTGTCGCGCAGCGGCTTCACCACGCCGTTGAACTTCTGTGCGCGGCCCTCGCAATTGACGAACGTGCCGGCGGTCTCGGTGAACGGCGCGATGGGCAGCAGCACGTCGGCGTAGCTCTCGGCATGGCGGAACGGGCTCATGACCACGACGAAGTCGGCCTTTTCCAGCGCGGCGCGCGCCGCCACCGGGTTCGCGCAGTCGAATTCGGGCTCGGCGTGCAGGATGAGGTATGCCTTGCGCGGCTCGGCGAGCATCGCCTGCGCGTCGAGGCCGCCGGCGGCCGGACGCGCGCCGGCGATCTCGGCGCCGAGGCTGTTCGCCGATTCGGTGAGGCAGCCCAGCGTCGCGCCCGAGATCTCCGCCAGCGCCTGTGCGAGCGCGAGAATCTGCGATGCGTCACGGTGCTGCTCGGCGAGGTTGCCGAGCAGGATCGCCGCGCGCTGCCCGTCGGCAAGGCTTTCGGCGATCGCGCGTGCGGTGTCGTCCGCCTCGATGCCCGCCAGCGCTGCCGGCGCCGGGACGCCCTTGCGCGCGGCCGCGGCGACGACGATCCCGGCGAGGAGGCGCGGCATGCGCGACGGCGGCGCGATGGCCTTCTGCGCGACCGGCATCAGCCAGTCGTCGTCGACCGGATTGACCACGGACACCAGCGTGCCCTTGCGCGCCGCGAGGCGCAGCCTTTGCGCGACGAGCGGGTGGTCCTTGCGCAGGAAGCTGCCGACCACCAGCGCGCGGTCGAGCTTCGACAGGTCGGCGATCGGCATGCCGAGCCACGCGATGCCCGCACCATGGCCGTCGCCGCGGAAATCCGACTGCCGCAGCCGGTGATCGATGTTGTCGCTGCCGAGACCGCGCATCAGCCGCGCCGTCAGCGCGAGCTCCTCGGTGGTGGCGTGCGGCGCGCACAGCGCGCCGAGCGCGCCGCCGCCGTGCCTTTGCGCGACGTCGCCGAGCCCTTTGGCCACGTGCTCGAGCGCGGCCTGCCAGTCGACCGCCTGCCACGTGCTCGAACCGTCGGTGCCGGCGCGGCGAATCATCGGCTCGGTGAGGCGCTCGTCGCTGTTCAGCGCCTCGTACGAGAAGCGATCGCGGTCCGACAGCCAGCACTCGTTGATCGCCTCGTTCTCCAGCGGCAGCACGCGCTTTACCGTATCGCCCTTGACCTGCACCACGAGGTTGCTGCCGAGCGCGTCGTGCGGCGACACGCTCTTGCGGCGCGCGAGCTCCCAGGTGCGCGCCGAGTAGCGGAACGGCTTCGACGTCAGCGCGCCCACCGGGCAGAGGTCGATCATGTTGCCGGAGAGCTCGGAATCGACGGTCCTGCCGACGAAGGTGACGATTTCCTCGTGCTCGCCGCGGCCGGCCATGCCGAGCTCCATCACGCCGGCGATCTCCTGGCCGAAGCGGATGCACCGCGTGCACTGGATGCAGCGCGTCATCTCCTCGGCCGCGACCAGCGGCCCGAGGTTCTTGTGGAACACGACGCGCTTTTCTTCCTGGTAGCGCGACGACGAGTTGCCGTAGCCGACCGCGAGGTCCTGCAGCTGGCATTCACCGCCCTGGTCGCAGATCGGGCAGTCGAGCGGATGGTTGATCAGCAGGAATTCCATGACGCCCTGCTGCGCCTTCTTCGCCTGCTCCGACTGCGTGTACACCTTCATGCCGTCGGTCGCGGGCGTGGCGCAGGCCGGCAGCGGCTTGGGCGCCTTTTCCACCTGCACGAGGCACATCCGACAATTGGCGGCGATCGACAGCTTCTGGTGCCAGCAGAAATGCGGCACGTAGATGCCGAGCTTGTTGGCGCCGTCCATGACGGTGCTGCCGTTCGGCAGCTCGACCGGCTTGCCGTCGATTTCGATAGTCAGCATGGCTGCTTGCGTCGCGCGATCAGTGGTAGGGCGCCACGAGGCAGCGCTTGTGGTCGATGTGGTGCTGGAACTCGCTGCGGAAATGCTTGATGAAGCTCTTCACCGGCAGCGCCGCGGCGTCGCCCAGCGCGCAGATGGTGCGCCCCGCGATGTTGTCCGCGACGGAAACCAGCAGGTCCAGGTCTTCCTGCCGGCCCTCGCCATGCTCGATGCGATTCACCATCCGCCACAGCCAACCCGTGCCCTCGCGGCATGGCGTGCACTGGCCGCACGATTCCTCGAAATAGAAGTAGGACAGCCGCAGCAGGCTCTTCACCATGCAGCGCGTCTCGTCCATGCAGATCACCGCGCCGGAGCCGAGCATCGAGCCCGCCTTGGCGATCGAGTCGTAGTCCATGTCGGTGGCGAGCATGACGTCGCCCGGCAGCACCGGCATCGACGAGCCGCCGGGGATGCACGCCTTCAGCGCGCGGCCGCCGCGCATGCCGCCCGCCATCTCGAGCAGCGTGGCGAACGGCGTGCCGAGCTTCACCTCGTAGTTGCCGGGGCGCGCGACATCGCCGGTGACCGAAAAAAGCTTGGTGCCGCCGTTGTTCGGCCGGCCGAGCTCGAGGAACCACTGGCCGCCGTTGCGGATGATCCACGGCACCGCGGCGAACGTCTCGGTGTTGTTGATCGTCGTCGGCTTGCCGTAGAGCCCGAAGCTCGCCGGAAACGGCGGCTTGAAGCGAGGATTGCCCTTCTTGCCCTCGAGCGACTCGAGCAGCGCCGTTTCCTCGCCGCAGATGTACGCGCCGTAGCCGTGGT
>DATBOK010000117.1:0-15855 GCA_036553845.1 Casimicrobiaceae bacterium | reverse complement strand
TGGATCGAAGCCGGCCTCCGCGACTGCGGCCAGCGCCGCCGGCGTGACATCCAGCCGGATGTCCATCTTGGCCAGCCGCGCCTCGAGCGATTGCAGCTGAATCCGGGCGATGGCTTCGATGTTCTTTTCGGACAGCGCGTGGAAGACGACGATCTCGTCGATGCGATTGACGAATTCGGGCCGGAAATGCGTCTTCACCTCCGCCATCACCGCGAGCTTGATCACGCCGTAGTCGTCGCCCGACATCTGCTGGATCATCTGCGAGCCCAGGTTCGAGGTCATCACGATGACCGTGTTCTTGAAGTCGACGGTGCGTCCCTGGCCGTCGGTCATGCGGCCGTCGTCGAGCACCTGCAGCAGCACGTTGAACACGTCGGGATGCGCCTTCTCGACCTCGTCCAGCAGGATCACCGAATACGGCTTGCGCCGCACGGCCTCGGTCAGATGGCCGCCTTCCTCGTAGCCGACATAGCCCGGCGGCGCGCCGATCAGCCGGGCCACCGAGTGCTTTTCCATGAATTCCGACATGTCGATGCGTATCAGGTGCTGCTCGGAATCGAACAGGAAGCCCGCGAGCGCCTTGCACAGCTCGGTCTTGCCCACGCCCGTCGGCCCCAGAAACAGAAACGATCCGTACGGCCGGTTCGGGTCGGAAAGGCCGGAGCGCGAGCGACGGATCGCATCCGACACCAGCCGCACCGCCTCGTCCTGGCCGACGACGCGCCGATGCAGCGCCTCTTCCATGTGCAGGAGCTTGTCGCGCTCGCCCTGCATCATCTTCGATACCGGGATGCCGGTCGCGCGCGACACGACCTCGGCGATCTCTTCGGCGCCGACCTGGGTGCGCAACAGCCGCGGCTTCGCCGCCTGCTCGCTCGCCAGCGTGGTGTCCGCCTTCTTGAGCTGCGCCTCGAGCTGCGGCAGCTTGCCGTATTGCATTTCGGACACGGCCTGCCAGTCGCCCTTGCGCTTGGCCTCCTCCATCTGCAGCTTGAGCTTGTCGATCGCTTCCTTGATGTGCTGCGTGCCGGCGACCTGCGATTTTTCCGCCCGCCAGAGCTCGTCCAGGTCGGCGTACTCGCGTTCGAGCTTCCGGATCTCTTCCTCGATCGCGCCGAGGCGCTTTTTCGACGCCTCGTCCTTTTCCTTCTTCACCGCCTCGCGCTCGATCTTGAGCTGGATCAGACGCCGGTCGAGCCGGTCCATCACTTCGGGCTTGGAGTCGATCTCCATCTTGATGCGGGCTGCCGCCTCGTCGATCAGGTCGATCGCCTTGTCGGGCAGGAAGCGGTCGGTGATGTAGCGATGCGACAGCTCCGCCGCGGCGACGATGGCCGGATCGGTGATCTCGACGCCGTGATGGATCTCGTAGCGCTCCTGCAGTCCGCGCAGGATGGCGATCGTGCTCTCGACCGAAGGCTCGTCGACCAGCACCTTCTGGAAGCGCCGTTCGAGCGCGGCGTCCTTCTCGATGTACTTGCGGTATTCGTCGAGCGTGGTCGCGCCTACGCAGTGCAATTCACCCCGCGCCAGCGCGGGCTTGAGCATGTTGCCGGCATCGATCGCGCCTTCGGCCTTGCCGGCGCCGACCATGGTGTGCAGCTCGTCGATGAAGACGATCGTGCGGCCCTCGTCGGCGGCGATATCCTTGAGCACGGCCTTGAGCCGCTCCTCGAATTCGCCGCGATACTTGGCGCCGGCGAGGAGCATCGCCATGTCGAGAGACAGCACGCGCTTGTTCTTCAGGGTTTCGGGCACTTCGCCGTTGACGATGCGCTGCGCGAGGCCTTCGACGATCGCGGTCTTGCCCACACCCGGCTCGCCGATAAGCACCGGGTTGTTCTTGGTTCGCCGCTGCAGAATCTGGATGGTGCGGCGGATCTCGTCGTCGCGTCCTATCACCGGGTCGAGCTTGCCCTGGCGCGCGCGCTCGGTCAGATCAATCGTGTACTTTTTCAGCGCCTCGCGCTGGCCCTCGGCTTCCTGCGAGTCGACGCCGGCGCCGCCGCGCACCGCCTCGATCGCGGACTCCAAGGCCTTTTTCGTCAGCCCATGTTCCTTGAGCAGGCGGCTGGTCTCGCCTTTGTCGTCGGCGAGCGCCAGCAGAAACAATTCGCTGGCGATGAATTGGTCGCCGCGCTTGGTGGCGATCTTGTCGGTCAGGTTGAGCAGGTTGGTGAGCTCGCGAGAAGCGCTGATCTCGCCTCCCTGTCCTTCGACCTTCGGCAGCCGGGCGATCGCCTTGTCCGTCGCGGCCTTGAGGGCGGGAACGTTGACTCCAGCCCGTGCCAGCAGCGATGAGGTACCTCCATCTTCCTGGGTGAGCAAGCTCGCCAGCAGGTGCTGCGGCTCGACGAAGCCATTGTCCTTGCCCAGCGCGAGGCTCTGCGCGTCGGCGAGCGCCTGCTGCAGCTTGGTGGTGAATTTGTCGAAGCGCATGGGCCCGCCCTCGCCGCATTGAGTGATGCTTGGAACATGGGGAAGGCAGCATCGTATTTCAAGCCGCGCGCCGCGCTCAAGCGGTTGATTTCTCGCCCGTTGGGCAAGTTCGCGTCCCGGGCGCGGGCAGCGGCCCGGGGCGCGTCCCTGCGGTCGGCTACTGCCCGACGATCGACGGGCGCATCGGCCCGAGGATGGCCAGCAGCTCGCCTTTTTCCTTTTCCGGCACCTTGAACTTGTCCAGCGTCCTGACCAGGTCGCCGACCAGAGCGTCGAAGTCGGCATTGGTGACGCCCATGCCGGCGTGCGCGGCCTTCATATCGCGACCGGCATAGGTGCAGGGACCACCGGTGCCGGCGCAGATCTGGTCGACCAGATTTCGCTTAAGCCGCGGGATGTCGGTCCTGGCGAAATAGTGGTTGATGCGGTTGTCGGCGGCGACGTTGCCGACGAAATCGTCGACGACCGCGACGATCGCGTCCTTGCCGCCGAGCCGCTCGTAGAGCGACTTCTGCTGCATCGGCATCATGCCCATGTTCTGGCAGGCGCCCAGAAACAGCACGATGCCCAGCAGCGCCGGGGCCCTGAGCTTGCGCAGTATTGCGTCCATCGGATATCTCTCCTCAACGTGGGGTCAGCGCGGGAAGCGCTGTAGGCCGATATACGAGGATGTCCCGCCGGCGGATGCAGGCGCCGTGCTAGGCTTTACGATTGCGCCGCCCGCTCTCGTTGCCATGCCGGAACCCGCTTCGCCCCCACCGCCACCCGAAGATTCCCCGTCGGGCCGCGAGGCGGGATTCCTCCAGGTCGTCGGCGCGGTGTTCTGGAGCTTTTTCGGCGTCCGGCGCAAGGCCGCAGGGGAGCGCGACATGGTGACCATCAAGCTGGTCCACGTCGTGATCGCCGGCCTCCTGGGCGCGGCGCTGTTCGTCGCGGTGCTGATCGGCCTCGTGAGTTACATCACGCACCACGCCTGACGCGCCCGGATCGGCCGGCGCTAGGGCCTGTTCAGACCCTAGACAGGCAACGTGGCCGCGAGCGCCTCGGCGCCGCGCGACAATTCCTCGTCAATCGTCAGGAGGTCCGGGCACAGGCGCAGATACTCGCCGCGGGCGTCGGCCTGGACGCCCCGCGCGGCGAGCGCCTCGGCCCATGCCCTCGCCCGTGCATGGCGGACGACGACGAATGCGCCGCGGTCGGCGCTCGCGCCGTCCGCGGCAACGCCTCGCTCCGCCAGCAGATCGACCATTCGTCGCTGCTGCGCCAACGACAGCGCGCGCAGTCGCTCGACGCCGATCGCCAGCGTGAAGATCTGCCCGGCGCGCGCTTGGTAGCAGCTGAGCACGGGCGGCGTCGATTCCATGAATGCGTCGCCGCCGGGCCCGAATTCCGGCGGGTCGGGGCGCCGATAGCCGAACGGGTCCTTCTTGGCGAACCAGCCGATGTCCAGCGTGCGCAGCCTGCCGTCGAGATGGCGCGGATGCAGGTACAGGAAGCCCGCCCCGGGCCCGCCGCGCAAATATTTGTAGCCGCCGCCGATCGCGAAATCGGCGTCGAGCGCGCCGACGTCGACCGGCATCACGCCGAGCGAATGATAGACGTCGAGCAGCACGCGGGCGCCGGCCGCATGCGCCGCGGCGATCAGCGCGGGCAGCTCGGGCAGCGACTGGCCGGTGTTGAACACGACCTGCGACACGACGACCAGGTCGGCGCCGCGCACGGCAGCGAGCAGATCGGCGGCAGCGAACGTACCGTCGGCGCACGCCTCGACGAACGCGAGCTCGATGCGGCGGCGATGCGCGTATTGCTTGAGGATGACGTCGATGGAATCGAACTCGCCGCGCGTCGCCACCACGCGCGGCACGCCGTCGTAGCTGTTCAGGATCGCCCGCAGGCCCTGCCCGGCACTGGTCTTCGGCACCACGCAGTCGGCGCCCGGCGCATGCAGCAGGGCGGCGAGCCGCGCGCGATAGGCGCCGATCTCCGCCGACCAGGCGTCCCAGGCGTCACCGAGGCGCGATTGCCACAGCGCCACGGCTTCGGCGACGTCGGCCGAAGTGGCGTCGAGCGGCCGGCCCAGCGAATGGTTGGCGAGGTAGATCTGTCCGCCGTGCCGCGCGAGCACGCGCGAGAAAAGCGGCGCGACGTGGCGCGCGATGTCTTCTTCCCTCAGCGGTCCCGGGCCCAGCGCGGCGACGGACGCCGCGATCGCTCGCGCGGTGTCCGCGCGCGGATTCATTTCGCGCCGATCACCGTGCGCACGTCGATCAGCTCGGGAAAGAAGGTGTGGTCGAGCGCGCGCTTGAGAAACGCGACGCCGCTGGATCCTCCGGTGCCGGTCTTGTGCCCGATAATGCGCTCGACGGTCTTCATGTGCCGGAAGCGCCAGAGCTGGAAACTCTCTTCGACGTCGACCAGCTTTTCCGCCATTTCGTAGGCGTCCCAGTAGTGCGCCGGGTCGTCGTAGATCTTCTTGAATACCGCGACCAGCTCGGCGTTGCGCTGGTGCGGCAGCGACCAGTCGCGATCGACGCAGGCATGCGGCACCGGCAGTCCGCGCCGCGACAGGTGGCGCAGGAATTCGTCGTACAGCGATGGCGCCTCGAGCAGGCGGATCAGATGTTCATGCGTTGCCGCGTCGTAACGGAAAACCTCGGCCAGCGCGCGGTCCTTGTTGCCGAGCAGGAACTCGATGGCCCGGTATTGCGGCGACTGGAAGCCCGACGAGCTGCCCAGGACAGGCCGGAACGCCTCGTATTCAGACGGCGTCAGCGTTTCCAGCACTGCCCACTGCTCGAACAGCTGCTTCTGGATCAGCTTGACCCGCGCAAGGATCTTGAAGCACGCATTGAGTTGATCGGCCTGAACGAAGCGGATCGCGGCCTGGAGCTCGTGGATCATCAGCTTCATCCACAATTCGGAGGTCTGGTGCTGGATGATGAACAGCATTTCGTCGTGCCGCGGCGGTGTCGACGCGGTGCCGGACAGCGGCTTCTGCGCGGCGAGCAGCGTATCGAGGCAAAGATAGCCCGCGTACGTCAGCCGATCGCGCAGATCGGTGACGATGCCGGGTTCGAGGCGTTGGTGCGACATGGCGACCATGCCGTGACGAAAGACGCTGCAGTATAGGAAGCGCGACCGCGCGTGTCCACATGCATGCCGAGTCCGTGAGCGCCACGCTCTGCTAGAATTCGCGCATGCCGCATTCGTCTGACGCTGCACGGCGCGCAGTGACGTGTGCCCGGTGGACCGCGCGCGGCGCGCTGCTCGGCTTGTGCCTTGTCTTCGTCGCGGGTTGCGGCGGCAAGGGGCCCGCCCGGCAGATCCGCTTGAGCGAGTGCCGGCTGCCGAAGCTCGTCACCGCCGCGCAGTGCGGCACCGTCGAAGTTCCGGAAGACCGCGGCAAGCCCGCCGGCCGCAGACTGGCGATCGCGGTCGCGGTCCTGCCGGCGACGACGCTTTCGCCGCAACCCGATCCGCTGATCATGCTGGCCGGCGGCCCAGGCCAATCGGCCGATGCGCTCGCGCCGCTCGCCGCGGAGCTGGGCGGCGTACGGCGCCACCGCGACATCGTGCTGATCGACCCGCGCGGCACCGGCAAGTCGGCGCCGCTCTCCTGCGCGGCGCTCGCGCCGCACGATGTCTTCGACGACCTGGCCGAGCCCGGCGCGATCGAGGGCGCGGCGCAGCGATGCATCGCCGAACTGCGCGCGAGCGGCAAGGTCGATGTCGCCCAGTTCACGACGTCGGCCTTCGTCGCCGACATCGACGCCGTGCGTGTGGCGCTGGGATACGAGCAGGTCAACCTCTGGGGCGGTTCCTACGGCACGCGGGTCGCGCAGGAGTACCTGCGCCGCTATCCGCAGCACGTGCGCAGCGTCATCCTCGACGGCACCGCGCCGCCGTCGATGCGCATCAGCCTCGACCTCTGGCCGTCGCGCGAGGCCGCGGTCGACCAGGTATTGGCGGCTTGCGCGGCCAGCGCGGCGTGCCGCCAGGCCTACCCCGATCTCGATGCGACGCTCGCCCGCATCAGGGCCACGCTCGGCGCAGCGCGGGCTATCAGCGTCGCCGACCCGCGCACGGGCGCAGCGCGACAGTTGACGCCGTCGTTCGACATGGTGATCGCCGCGCTGCAGGGCCTGGTTTACGTACCGGAGCTCGCGAGCCTGATTCCCGCGCTGCTCGCGCGTGCCGACGCCGGCGACTATGCGCCGCTGGCCGCGGCGGCAATGCTGTTGGGCGACGACGTAGCGCGCACGATGAACCTCGCGCTGTATTTCGCCGTGACCTGCGCCGAGGATGCGCCGCGCGTCAGCGCGGCCGACGCCGATCGCGTGCTGTCGACGCTGCGCGCGCCGGCGCTGGCGCGGCGCAGCCTGGCGGCCTGCGAAGGCTGGCCGCGGCCGCAGATGCCGGCGGATTTCCATGCGCCGGTGGCCAGCGACAAGCCGGTGCTGATCCTGTCGGGCGGCCTCGATCCGGTGACGCCGCCCAGCGCGGGCGCGGAGGTCGCGAGTACCTTGCCCAACAGCCGCCATGTCGTCGCCGGCGGGTACGGGCACCTCGTTTCGCCGCACGCCTGCGCACCGCGCCTGATCGAAAAATTCGTCGAGAAAGCGGGCTTCGCGACGCTGCCGCAATCGTGCATCGACTATTTTGCGGCCAGCACGCGGCCGCCGCTGTTTTCCTCGCTGCTGGAAGCGCGATGATCGCGGTCGACGGCCTGGTCAAGGCGTTCGGCAAGCATGGAGAGATCAGGGCGGTCACCGGCGCGAGCTTCGATGCCGCCGATGGCGCGATCACCGGGCTGCTGGGCCCGAATGGCGCCGGCAAGACGACGATGCTGCGCATGCTCGCGACGCTGATTCCGCCCGATGCGGGCACGGCGACGATCGACGGCCTCGACATCGTGCGCGAGCGGTCCCAGGTGCGCAGCCGCATCGGCGTGCTGTCCGACGCGCGCGGGCTCTACGCGCGGCTGACCGCGCGCGAGAACGTGCGCTACTACGGCCGGCTCTATGGGTTGGGCGGCATGGCGCTCGAATCGCGCATCGACGCCTTGCTCGGACAGCTCGGACTTGCCGGGCTCGCGGACCGGCGCACGCGGGGCTTTTCGCAGGGCGAGAAGATGAAGGTCGCGATCGCTCGCGCGCTGGTGCACGATCCCGCGACGATCATGCTCGACGAGCCCACCAACGGCCTCGACATCATGAGCATCCGCAACCTGCGCGAGCTGCTGCGTGGCCTGCGGCGCGACGGCAAATGCATCCTGATCTCGACCCACGTGATGCAGGAAGTCGCCCTGCTGTGCGACCGCATCGTCATCCTCGGTCACGGCCAGGTGCAGGCGATCGGAACCGGCGCCGACCTGCTTGCGCGCACGGGTGAAGGCTCGCTCGAGGACGCGTTCGTCAGCTTGCTCGGCTCCGCGGAGGGCCTGGCCGCGTGAGCATGTACTACGAGAGCCGCCGCATGCGCGCCATCGGCCGCGCGTTGACGGTCACCGCCAAGGAGCTGACCGACACCTTGCGCGACCGGCGCACGATGCTGGTGACCCTGCTGACGGCGATCGCGGCCGGCCCGATTTTCCTCGCGCTGATCCTCAACATGGCCGCAACCCAGGCCGAAAAAGCGCGCGAGCTCAAGCTGCCGGTGCTCGGGGCGGGCAACGCCCCGGCGCTGATCGCGTTCCTCGAGCGCCAGCAGGTCGTGATCGTGCCCGCGCCCGAGGACTACCAGACAAGAATAAAAAGCGGTGATCTCGACGTCGTGCTCGCGATCGACGCGGCATTCGAGGCCGACGTCGCCGCCGGCAGGTCCGCGGCGGTCAGGCTGGTCTACGACCGCTCGCGCGATCGCGCGCGCGCATCGATCGAATCGGCCGAATCGCTGCTGCGCGCCTATGACCGGCAATGGGGCACGCAGCGGCTGCTGCTGCGCGGCATCGCCCCGCAGGTCGCGGCCCCGCTCGACGTGCAGGGCGTCGACCTGGCGACGCCGCAGCAAAGCGGCGCGCTGATCCTGTTCCTGGTCGCCTATTACGGCCTGTTCGCATCGCTGATGGGGGGGCTCGCGGTCGCGCTGGATGCGACCGCCGGCGAGCGCGAACGGGGCTCGCTCGAGCCGCTGCTCGCGACCCCGTTGTCGACCTTGCAGCTTGCCGTCGGCAAATGGATCGCCATCGGCGCCTTCGACGCACTGGTCGTGCTGCTGACCCTGGCCGGGTTCTACGTGACGCTCAACTTCGCGCCGCTGCCGGCGATCGGCGTGCCGTTCCTGTTCGGCGGCGCCGAGCTCGGCCGCTTTGTCGCCATCCTCGCCCCGCTGATCATGCTGCTGCCCGCCGTGCTGCTCTACGTCGGCCTGCGCGGGCGCACGCTCAAGGAGGCGCAGACCAACGTGTCGGCGCTGGTGTTCGTCGTCAGCATGATGCCGGTGGTGCAGCTGTTCCTGCAGAAAAAGGAGCCGGGCTGGCTGTTGTGGGTGCCGGTGTCCAGCCAGTACACGCTGTTGTCGCGCGCGCTGCGCGGCGATGCCATCGCGACGATCGACTGGCTGCAGAGCGCCGCGCTGCCGCTGCTGCTGACGGTTGTCGCGCTGCTGGCCGCGGCGCGGCTGCTGCGCCGCGAGGATGTCTTCGCGGGGCGCTGAGCTCCCGCCGCGTCAGCGCGACGCGCGCCGCAGCATCGCGACCACCACCGCCCAGTAGGCGGCCAGCACCAGCAGCGCTGAGAGCGACGGATGCGCGCGGTATCCGGTAAACGCCGCGACCAGGCCCCCGGCGCGGCTGCCATCGTCGAGGATCGCCGAGGTATTCCAGAGCGGGTCGATGAGCGCCGGCAACACGTTGAACGAAATCAGCTTCTCGACGGCGCCGACCAGCAGCGACCCGGCCAGCAGCAGCAGCAGGATTTCGCTGGCCCGGAAGAACGTCCGCCACGACACGATCCTGCCGCCTTGCTGCAACAGCCAGAACGTCGCCAGCGCGGCGGCGATGCCCAGCGCCAGGATGCCGAGAAATCCCCACACGCTGGTGTATTGCGTGCCCAACCCGTAGAGGAAAACGACGGTCTCCGCGCTCTCGCGCCCGACCGCCAGCGCGACGACGACCAGCAGCCCCCACCAGTTGGCGGCGGACGCGTTCTTCTGCATGTCCTGCTCGAGCTCGCGCTTGAATGTCCGCCCGTGCCGGCGCATCCAGAAGACCATCTGCACGATCAGCGCCGCGGCGATCAGCATCATCGCGGTCTGGAAGTATTCGAGGCCTTGGTCCGACAGCGTCTTGGCGATGCCCAGCATCACCGCGGCCAGCGCGAGCGCCAGCGCGATGCCGGCACCGACGCCTCCCCACAGATAGCGCATGCCGCGCCTGGCATCGGGATGCTTGCGCAGCCACGCGTAAAGGATGCCGACGACCAGCATCGCTTCGGCCGATTCGCGCCAGATGATAAAAAGTGCGTTACCCATGGCTGCTTATCGTAACGCGAATCGTTCTCATTTTCAAGTCGCCTGGGTCGCTTCCCTCGGCGGTCCGGTCAGCCGAATTGCCGCAACAGCGCCAGCGGCGGCTGGCGCAAGGTTGCGCGCGTGCCCAGCCAGCCGGCGGCGGCCACCCCGAGCGCGCCGCCGAGGACGCCGATCGCCCACAGCCAGGGGTCCCAGCCGAACGGAATGTGGAACACGCGGTCGGCCAGCACGTAGGCGGTCGCCGTCGCGCCCCCGGCAGCGACCAGCCCGGACAGCAGGCCCAGCGCCAGGAATTCGGCGAGCTGCGCCGCCGTCAGCTGCCGCCGGCTGGCCCCGAGGGTCCGCAGCACCGCGGCATCGAACAGCCGCTCGTCCTGCGTGGCCGCGATCGCGGCCTCGAGCACCAGCACGCCGCCCGCCAGGGTAAAGAGGAACACGAACTGGACCGCGCGCGCGACCTGCTCGACGATCGCGCTCACCTGCCGCAGGAGCTCGCCGACGTCGATCGCGAGCACGTTGGGAAAGTTGGCGAGCAGCCCGTTGAGCCACGCGGGGTCGTTCGCCGGAGCGCGCGCGGCCGCGATGTAGGTCGTCGGCAGGCCGTCGAGCGCTCCCGGCGGAAAGAGCGCGAAGAAATTGACGCGAAAGCTGTCCCAGTCGACTTTGCGCAGGTTCTCCACCTTCGCGCTGATGCGCGTGCCGACGATGTCGTAGGTCAGCACGTCGCCAAGCTTGACCCCCAGCGTTTCGGCGATGCCGTCCTCGAGCGACATGACGCCGGTCTCGCCCGGGCGCCACCATTGCCCCGCGACGACGCGATTGCTCTGCGGCAGATCGCCCATCCAGGACAGGTTGAATTCGCGCTCGGCGAGCCGGCGGGCGCGAGCGTCGGTCAGCCGCGTCGAATCGACGGGTATGTCGTTCACCGCGACCAGCCGGCCGCGCACCATCGGATACAGCGGCACGTCGGCGCCGATCTCGCGAGCGAGCAGCGCGCGCATGCCGTCGACCTGGTCGGGCAGCACGTTGATCAGGAACACGTTGGGCGCATCGGCGGGCAGGCTCGCGCGCCAGTTGCGCAGCAGGTCGCCGCGGACCAGGGTCAGCAGCAGCAGGGCCATCAGACCTAGCGCGAGCGCGCCGATCTGCAGGCTCGACGCCAGCGGACGCCGGCGCAGATTCGCGAGCCCATAGCGCCAGCTGTAGCCGCGCTGTGGAAGGATCCGCAGCAGCGAGATCAGCCCCCGGGCGACCGCGCCGGCAACGCCGAGCAACCCGGCGATGCCGGCAATCATGATCAACCCGGTCTTGGCATCCTGCGCCTGCCAGACGATCAGCAGCGCAATCGTGGCCGCACCCAGCGCGTACGCGAGCCAGCCGCCGGCGCGCGGCAGCCCCAGGTCGCGCCGCAGCACGCGCAGCGGCGGCACGCGCGACAACGCGATCAGCGGCGGCAGCGCAAAGCCGAACAGCAGCGCAATGCCGCTCGCCATCGCCGCCAACGCCGGCCACGCACCCGGCGCCGGCAGGTCCGCGCTGATGACGCCGCCCAGCAGCACGATCAGCGCCTGCTGGCCGCCGAGCGCAACCAGGCAGCCGACGACGCTGGCGCCGATGCCAAGGACCATGAACTGCAGCGCGAACAGCGACAGCATCTGCCGCTGCGGCGCGCCGAGGCAGCGCATCATCGCCGCGGCATCGAGATGGCGGCGCAGGTAGCGCGATGCGGCCAGCGCGACGGCAACCGCGGCCAGCATCACGGCCACCAGCGCGGAGAGGCCGAGAAATTGCTCGGCGCGCTCGAGCGTCTGCCGCACTTCGGGACGCAGGTCGCGGATCGATTCCAGCCGCTGCCCGCGCTGCAGGTGCGCCTGCGCCCAGTCGCGGAAGGCGTTCACCGCCTCGCCCGCGACCAGCAGCCGGTACGATGCGCGATTGCCCGGCTGCAGGAGGCGCGTCGCCGCGACATCGTCCAGATTCATCATCAGCCTGGGGCCGAGTGCGAGCAGGCCGCTGGTGACCTCGGGCTCCTGCTGCACGATCGCGCCGACGGCCAACGTCGATTCGCCGACCGCGATGCGCGAACCCTGTTGCGCACCGAGCCGCGCCGCGAGCCGGCTGTCGATCCACGCTTCGCCCGGCGGCGGCACGCCGTGCGCGATCCTGCCCGCAGGATCGTTGGGGTCGACCAGCACGATCGCGCCGCGCAGCGGATAGCCGGCGCCGACCGCCTTGACGTCGGCCAGCACGGCGGCGCCCGCGCCGCCTTTCGCTTGCACCATGCTGTTGAACTTGATTGCCGGCACCGTCGAAAGCCCGCGCGAGCCCGCCTCGCGCGAGAACTCGTCCGGCAGCGGACGATCGCCCGACAGCAGCAGATCGGCGCCGAGCAGGAGATTCGCCTGCCTGGTCAGCGCGCCCTTGACGCGGTCGGTGAAAAAGCCGACGGTCCCGACGCTGCCCACGGCGAGAACCAGCGCCGCGATCAGCACGCGCAATTCGCCGGCGCGCCAGTCGCGCGACAGCAGTCGCCACGCCAGCCGAAGCGTATTCGGCACGCTCATGCGCGGGCGGCCGCGCGCGCGCCGCTGCTATGTTCGTCGCCGACCAGGCGGCCGGCGACCAGCGACAGGCGGCGGCCGCAGCGCGCGGCGAGCGTCGCTTCGTGCGTGACCAGCAGCAAGGTCGTTCCGCGTTCGCGATTGAGGCGGAACATCAGCTCGGCGACCTCGGCGCCGGTCGCGCCGTCGAGATTTCCGGTGGGCTCGTCGGCCATCAACACCTGCGGTTCGCCGGAAAAAGCGCGCGCAATCGCCACGCGCTGCTGCTCGCCGCCGGACAATTGCTTCGGGTAGTGCGTGACGCGGGCCGCGAGGCCGACGCGGGCGAGCCATTCGCGCGCGCGGGCGCCGGCGTCGTCGGCGCCGGCCAGCTCCAGCGGCAGCATCACGTTCTCCAGCGCGGTCAGCGCCGGCAGCAGCTGGAACGACTGGAAGACGAAGCCTACCCAGCGCTGGCGCAGCGCCGCGCGCGCGTCCTCGGACAGGCCGTTCAGCGCCGTATTGCCGAGCCAGACTTCACCCATGGTCGGCCGGTCGAGGCCGGCGAGCAATCCCAGCAGCGTCGTCTTGCCCGAGCCCGACGCGCCGACGATCGCGACGCTGGCGCCGCCATCGATGTCGAAGCTCACCTCGTCCAGTATCCTGAGCGGCGCCTCGCCGCTCATGACGTCTTTGGAAAGCCCGATCGCGCGAATGACCGGGTCAGGCATCGCTGAACTTCATCCGGATCGGCCGCACGCTGGCGTTCGGCGATTCGGTGGCGAATGCGGATGTCGGCAGGACTTGTACTCGGCGCGGCGGATTCATGGGTCGAAGGCGGCCATTCTACCTCGCCCGCGGCGCGCCCCGTTTTGCACGGCCTGCGCGGCACCCCTACAATGCGTCATGCCTTCGCTTGGTCACTCGGCCTTCCTGCGCACGCTCGCCGCGATCGCATGCGGGTGCCTGCTCGCGGCGGCGCCGGCGGCATCGGTGCAAGCCGCGCCGCCGGTGATACTGATTGTCGGCGACAGCATCTCCGCCGGCTACGGGCTGCCGGCGAATGCCGGCTGGGCGTCGCTGCTGCAACTGCGCCTGAAGGAGCGACATTTCCCCTATCGCGTCGTCAATGCGAGCATCAGCGGCGACACCACGGCCGGGGGCCGCTCGCGGCTGGGCGCGCTGCTGACGCAAAATCGGCCCGCGATAACGATCATCGAGCTCGGCGGCAACGACGGGCTGCGCGGCGGCAGTCTCGAGGCCATGCAATCGAATCTCGATGCAATGACCGCGGCGGCGCAAAGCGCCGGGTCGCGCGTGCTGCTGGTTGGCATCCGCGTTCCACCGAACTATGGCGCCGCCTACGGCGAGCGCTTCGCCGCCACGTTTGCCGACGTCGCCCGCGCGCGCGGGGCCGCGCTGGTGCCGTTCCTGTTCGAAGGCTTCGCCGATGACGATGCGATGTTCCAGGCCGACCGCATCCATCCGGTCGCCGCGGCACAGCCGAAATTGCTCGACAACGTCTGGCCATCGCTCGTGCCGCTGCTCGCTGCCGCAACGAAGGCCGCATGAGCGCGGTGCTCTATCCCGGCAGCCGCACCGGCATCGACGGGTTGCACGCCTATCCCGATCGCATCGATGTCCGGAGCCCTGCCGAATTCGCCGAGGACCACATCCCGGGCGCCCGCAATCATCCGGTGCTCGACGACGCGGAGCGCGCACGGGTTGGCGTGTTGCACGCCGCCTCGCCGTTCGCCGCGAGGAAGCTCGGCGCGGCGCTGGTGGCGCGCAACATCGCCAGGATGCTCGAGACCGCGTTCGCCGAATGCCCGCGCGATTGGAAGCCGCTGGTCTATTGCTGGCGCGGCGGCCAGCGCAGCCGCGCCGTCGCGCACGTGCTGAACGAAATCGGCTGGCATGCCGTGCAGCTCGACGGCGGCTACCGCACTTATCGCCGTCACGTCGTCGCGCGGCTGACAACGGAGCCGGGGCGGCATCGATTCCTGGTGCTTTGCGCGCTGACCGGGTCCGGCAAGAGCCTGCTGCTCGGAGCGTTGGCGGACGCCGGCGCGCAGGCGCTCGACCTCGAGCGCATCGCCCGGCATCGTGGCTCGCGGCTCGGGCAGGTGCCCGACGCGGCGCAGCCTTCGCAGAAGAAATTCGAAAGCGATCTCCTCGCGGCACTCGCTGCGCTCGATCCCGCCCGTCCGGTGTTTGTCGAGGCGGAGAGCCGGCGCATCGGCACGGTCCAGTTGCCGGACGCGCTGCTGCAGCGCATGCACGCCGGGACGAGGATCATCTTGCGCACCGCGCTGCCGCAGCGGATCGCGCTGCTCAAGGCCGAGTACCGGCATTTCCTCGACGGCCCTGAACTCCTGCTCGACGGCCTGCGACCGCTCGTTCCGCTGCACGGCAAGGCGGCGTTGGCGCGCTGGGAGGCGCTGATCGCCGGCGGCGCCTGGGACACGCTGATCGGGGAATTGCTCGAAATGCACTACGATCCGCTGTACCGGCGCTCGCTGGCGCGGCATTTTTCGATAGCCGCGCATGACGCCGTGCTCGGCGTGCACGACGTCTCCGCGGCGGGCTTCGCGGCGCTTGCCGCGGACGTGCTCGCGGCGACCGACGAACCGCGCGCCGCGCTTCTGGAGCGACGATGAGCGACTACCGGTTCCGCGTCGTCAACGTGTTTGCCGAGGACGGCGCCTTGAGCGGCAATCCGCTGGCGGTGTTCGAGGATGGGCGCGGGCTCGACGACGCGACGATGCAGGCGCTGGCGTTGCAGTTCAACCTCTCCGAAACGACGTTCGTCCTGCCGTCGACCTCGGCCACCGCGCGCGTGTGCATATTCACGCCGACATTCGAGATGCCGTTCGCCGGCCATCCGACGCTCGGTACCGCGCACGTGGTTCGCGATAGCGCGCAATGCGGCGATGCGCTGACCTTGGAAATGCGCGCCGGCACCGTGCCTGTCACCGCCTACGGCGACCGCTGGACGCTGGAGGCGAAGGCGCCGAGCACCCGCGAGGTCGCGGCACCGCGCGACGCGCTCGCTGCGATGCTGGGCCTCGCCACCGCCGATCTCGGCACGACGCCGCTGTGGGTCGATACCGGCAGCGAGCAGCTGGTCATTCCACTGGCAAGCGTCGACGCGGTGGCCCGGTGCGCGCCGGATCCCACGTTGCTCCTGCGCCATGCGCGCATCGATCTGCCCGGGTCTCCCGGTACCGTGCGCAGCGTGCGCGCGATGGCGTACGTCTGGGCGCGCGCCGGTGACGGCTCGGTCCTCGCGCGCTTTTTCTTCTCCAAGCACGGTGCCGTCGTCGAGGATCCGGGCACCGGGTCGGCATGCGCAAACCTCGGCGGATGGCTGGTCGCGACCGGTGCCGCGCGGCCACTGGCTCTC
>DATBOK010000064.1:0-2928 GCA_036553845.1 Casimicrobiaceae bacterium | reverse complement strand
CGGCCAGCGCGCGTGGCAGTCACCCCGGGGGCACGGAAGTCGGAATACAAGATCGGCGCAGCCGGCACGCCGAGTCAAGATCACTGCGTTCCCCAACATGCTCGCGCCATCCAACATCCAGAAGGTAGTCCAGTGAGCACGCAGAACCGTCAAGTGCTGCTGGCGAGCCGCCCGCAGGGCGCCGTGACCGAGCAGAATTTTCGCGTCGTCGACGTTGCGCTGTCGCAGCCGGGCGACGGCGAAGTGCTGGTCAGAAACGAATGGCTGTCGCTCGACCCGTACATGCGGGGCAGGATGAGCGATGCCAAGTCGTACGTGCCGCCGGCGCAGCTCGACGAGGTGATGGTGGGCCAGACCGTCGGCGAAGTCCTTGCTTCGCGCGACGCTCGTTTCAAAGTCGGCGACCGGGTGCTGACGCAGCTCGGCTGGCAGAGCCATGGCGTGGCGAAGGCCGTCGATCTGGTTCCGATCGACGCGCAACGGGCGCCGGCCTCGTATTATCTCGGCGTGCTGGGCATGCCGGGGATGACCGCATGGTTCGGCCTGTTCGAGATCGGGCAGCCGAAGCCGGGCGAAACGGTGCTGGTATCGGCGGCATCCGGCGCCGTCGGCAGCGTGGTCGGGCAGCTCGCGAAAATCCACGGCTGCCGCGCCGTGGGCATCGCCGGCGGCAAGGCCAAGTGCGACTACGTCGTGAACGAGCTCGGCTTCGACGCCTGCGTCGACCATCGCGCGGGGCATTTGTACGACGACCTGCGTACCGCATGCCCGGACGGCATCGATGTCGATTTCGAGAACGTCGGGGGCGAAGTGCTCGACACGGCGCTGCGCGTGATGAACCGCCATTCGCGCGTCGTCGTCTGCGGCCTGATCGCCGAGTACAACGCCGCCGCGCCGTACGGCTACAAACGGATGCGCTCGGTGCTGGTGAACAGGATCAGGATGCAGGGCATGATCGTGTTCGACTGGAAGGACCGCTACGGAGAGGCGTTGGAGGCGCTCGCCACGCACCTTGCCGCGGAAAGGCTCAAGTACCGGGAATCGATCGTCGAAGGACTGGAGAACGCACCGCGCGCGCTGGTCGGCCTCCTCAAGGGCGAGAACTTCGGCAAGCAGCTCGTGAAGATCGCCTGAATCCGCAACGCCGCGGCAACGCGGGTGCTCACACCTCCAACCACTCTTTGCGCACCGCGTGGTTTTCGCGCAATTCGCCGGCGCTGCCTTCGAACACCACGCGTCCCTGCCCCATCACGTAGAGCCGGTGCGAGATGGCGAGCGCGATAGTCAGCTTCTGCTCGATCAACAGGATCGCCACGCCGCGCGCGGCGATCTGATCGAGCAGCCTGCGGACGTGCTGCACCAGGCGCGGGGCGAGCCCTTCGGTCGGCTCGTCGACCATGATCAGCTCGGGGTCGCCCATCAAGGTCCGGCAGATCGTCAACATCTGCTGCTCGCCGCCGGACAAGACGCCACCCGGCGCGTCGATCCGCTCCCGCAGCATCGGGAACAAGGCGAACACGTCGTCCAGCGACCAGCGGCCCGATACCCGCGAAGACTTCATGCCGAGCCGCAGATTTTCGCGCACCGTCAAGGTCGGAAAGATCTCGCGATCCTCGGGCACGTAGCCCAGTCCCTTGCGCGCGATCTGGTGCGGCGCGAGCCCGTCGATGCGATCGCCGCGGAACCGGATGCACCCGACCGGCGGCACGATGCCCATGATCGTCTTGACTGCCGTCGACCTGCCGGCGCCGTTGCGGCCGAGCAAGCTCACGATCTCGCCGGCGCCGACCTTGAACGTCACGCCCTGCAGGATGTGGCTCTTGCCGTAGTAGGCGTGCAGGTCGTCGACTTCAAGCATCGGGCACCGTCCCGAGGTACGCCGACTGCACGGCCGCGCTGTCGCGAATGCCGGCCGGTGCGTCGGTGGCGATGATCTCGCCATAGACGAGTACCGATATGCGATCGGCGAGCCCGAACACGACGCCCATGTCGTGCTCGACGATCACCAGAGTGCGGCCTTCCGACACCCGGCGGATCAGCGCGACCGCCTGGTCGGCCTCGCCGCGGCTCATGCCCGCCGTCGGCTCGTCGAGCAGGATCACGCTCGCCCCGCCGGCGATGGTGATGCCGATTTCGAGCGCTCTTTGCTCGGCGTAGGTCAGCACGCCGGCCGGCACGTCGCGCCGCGCCGCGAGGCCGATATGCTCGAGGGTGTCGAGGGCGCTCGCGCGGGCGTCGCGCAGCGCCTCGGCGTTGCGCCAGAAGCAATAGCGATAGCCGAGCGGCCACAGCAGGCTGCAGCGCAGGTTCTCGAACACCGACAGGCGCGGAAAGATGTTGGTCACCTGGAAGCTCCGCGCCAGTCCGCGCCGGTTGATCGCGTAGGGCCGCGACCCGGCAATCTCCTCGCCGTCGAGCCGGATCGAGCCGCGTGTGGGGGCGAAGCGGCCGCTGATGAGGTTGAACAGGGTCGACTTGCCGGCGCCGTTGGGGCCGATGATGGCGTGGCGCTCGCCGCGCGCGATGTCGAGCGAGACGCCGCGGATGATCTCGGTCGCGCCGAAGCGCTTCTCGACATCGCGCAGCTGCAGCGCGCACGCAGCCGTCATCGTCCCGCCCGCGCGGTGGCGCGTTCCCACGCCGACGCGATGAAACCCCAACTCGCGCGAAACAGCAGGAAGCCGCCGGCCAGAGCGACCGCGGCGACGATCCACGGCCACGGCGAGGCGGCGTCGACGGCGGTCCACAGGAGGCGCATGCGCGTGCCGAGCTCGGGCTGCGTCGCCAGGCGGTAGCTCATCTCGATGGCCAGCACCGCGCCCGCCGCCATGACCGCAAGCGGCAGCAGCGCGACGCTGTACGCGGCAAGGACCCCCGCGATCGCGCGAGGTCGCGCGATCGGTCGATGCATCATGATCAATCCGGCCA
>DATBOK010000204.1:0-11962 GCA_036553845.1 Casimicrobiaceae bacterium | reverse complement strand
CGGCCGCGGCGAATTGACCCTGGGGCTCAAGCTGTGGGCCGGCGCGCCGGCGGCGACGGCGGTGCGGGCACTGACGACGATGCTGGTCGAAGAGGCGCCGATTCCGACGGTCATCCTCGGCGCGACGCCCGATGACAAGGCGTGCATGATCGTGCCGCCGCGCACGTTCAATGCCGGCCGCGTCTTTCGCACCATCGCATCGGGGCCGGAGCGCCGATTCCGTTTGACGCGGCTGCTGCAGCGCGGCGCCGATTTCGAGCGCGTCGCGTTCGAAGAAGCGTCGGCCTGACGACGCGGGTCGGGCTTCGGCTCCGGCGTCGACATGTCCAATCGTCTCGCCGGCGAAACCAGCCCTTATCTGCAGCAACACGCGGACAATCCGGTCGATTGGTATCCGTGGGGCGAGGAGGCGCTCGCGCAGGCGCGGCGCGAGAACAAGCCCATCCTGCTGTCGATCGGCTATTCAGCTTGCCACTGGTGCCACGTGATGGCGCACGAATCGTTCGAGGACGAGGGCGTGGCGGCGCTGATGAACGACCTGTTCGTCAACATCAAGGTCGATCGCGAGGAGCGGCCGGACCTCGATCAGATCTACCAGACCGCGCACGCGATGCTGGCACGCAGGAGCGGCGGCTGGCCGCTGACAATGTTCCTGACGCCGCAGCAGGAGCCGTTTTTCGGCGGCACCTACTTCCCGAAGACGTCGCGCTACGGCCTGACCGGCTTCGCCGATCTCCTGCCGCAGATCGCGCATGCCTACCGGGAGCAAGGCGAGGCAATCGCGGAGCAGAACGCGCGGCTCAAGGCGGCGCTCGCGCTGACCGTACCCGCGCCGGCCGACGGCGACGCAGCACTGCCCGCCGCGGCGCCGGGTATCGCGTACGCTTCGCTCGTGCAGTCGTTCGACCCCGTGCACGGAGGCTTCGGCCAGGCGCCGAAGTTTCCGCACCCGGCCGAGCTGGATTTCTGCCTGCGCCGCTACGCGGCGACGGGCGACGAGCATGCGCGCGAGATCGTCCGCGTCACGCTGTCGCGCATGGCCGACGGCGGCATCCACGACCAGCTCGCCGGCGGATTCTGCCGCTACAGCGTCGATGCCGAATGGACGATTCCACACTTCGAAAAGATGCTCTACGACAATGCGGCGCTGCTGGCGCTGTACGCCGACGCGTGGCGCGCCACCGGCGAGCCGGCGTTCGAACGGACCGCAAGGGGCATCGTCACGTGGCTCGAGTCGGAAATGCGCTCGCCCGACGGCGCCTTTTATTCGAGCCTCGATGCCGACAGCGAGCACGAGGAAGGGAAGTTCTACGTCTGGACACGAGATCAGGTGCGCGCGCTCCTCGAGCCGGGGGAATTCGCGGTCGCCGCGCGATACTGGGGGCTCGACCAGGCGCCGAACTTCGAGCACGCGACATGGAACCTGCGAGTGACTGTGCCGCTCGACCGCGTCGCGCATGAGCTTGCGCTGCCGTTGCCGGAGGTCGAGGCGGGGCTCGAGTCCGCGCGCGGCAAGCTTCTCGCCGCGCGGGCGCAGCGCATCCGTCCTGGCCGCGACGACAAGCTGCTGACGTCGTGGAACGCGCTGATGATCGGCGCACTGGCCCGCGCTGCCCGCGTGTTCGGCCAGCCCTCGTGGCTCGCCCTCGCGCAGCGTGCCGCCGATTTCGTCCGCGGCGCGCTGTGGCGTGACGGGCAGCTGCTGGCGACGTACAAGGACGGACGCGCGCATCTGAACGCCTACCTCGACGACCACGCTTTTCTGCTCGCGGCCCTGCTCGAGTTGATGCAAACCTCGTTCCGCGGGGAGGATCTGGTCTGGGCGCAGGAAATTGCCGACGCCCTGCTGGATCGTTTCGAAGATCGCGTCGGGGGCGGGTTCTTTTTCACCAGCGACGACCACGAGACGCTGCTGCTGCGCCCGAAACCGGGCCACGACAATGCGACGCCCGCCGGGAACGGCATCGCGGCGCAGGCCCTGATCACGCTCGGCCACTGGTTGTCCGAGCCGCGTTATCTCGAAAGTGCGGAGCGGACGGTGCGGGCGTTCGGGCGCGAGCTGGACGAGCGCCCCGACGGCTTTTCCTCGCTGCTGATCGCGCTCGAGGCCTGCCTCCAGCCGCCGGCGATGCTGCTGCTGCGCGGCGACAGCGCGGCATGCGCATCGTGGCAGCAAACGGTGGAACGGCTTTATCGTCCGACGCTGCGAACGCTGGATCTGTCGCGTGAGCGGGCGCTGCCCGGTGCGCTGGCCAAGCCGCACGTGGCCGGGTCCGGCGACGTGACGGCGTGGCTTTGCCGCGGCACCGTGTGCCTGCCCCCGCTGCACACTATCGCGGAGCTCGACGCGGCGCTCGCCGCCTGAAGCGGCAGCGCGATGGCACCGCGAGCGGCGTTCCGGTAAAATTATCGCCGCATCGGCCCACCCATCGGAGACGAAATGAAACACCATGGAATCGTGCTCGCTGTCGTCTTGCTTGCCGCCGGCAGCGCCCACGCCGCGCTCGACAACGCCGCGGCCGAGGCGCTGATGAAAAAAGACGGCTGCGCCGCGTGCCACGCGATCGACAAGAAGATCGTCGGTCCGGCGTACCAGGACGTCGCCGCCAAGTACAAGGGCGACAAGGACGCGCCGGCCAAGCTCGCCGACAAGGTGAAGAAGGGCGGCAGCGGCGTCTGGGGGCCGATCCCGATGCCGCCGAACACGCAGACCAGCGACGCCGACATCAAGAACCTGGTGAGCTGGATCCTCACGCTGAAGAAGTAACAGTCTGCACAACCGAAGGCGGCGCGCTCTGCCCAGCGGCCGCGCCGCGCCTGGTGCGCTTTGACAGCCGCGGACGCGGCCGGTAAGCTAGGCCCCGCTCGTGCAGGAGAGCGCAGCCGCAACCAGCGAACAGGCTGCCGCCGAAGGCGTAACTCCCGCGATCGCTCAGGCAAAAGGACTGCGCGAGCCGTAAACCACTCTGGAGAGCGGCCGCGCAGCATACTCGCGCGGCCCACCGAAGGGGCAACGGGGCGCTTGCCAAGCGCCGCCGCAATCTCTCAGGTAAAAGGACAGACGGGGCGAAGCCGCAATCACGGCCTCGCCCTTTTGCTGCCTGGGAGGCGCGTTGCTCAAACAGACTCCGCTGCATGCCGTGCATCGCGCCGCCGGCGCCAAGATGGTCGACTTCGGCGGCTGGGACATGCCGGTCAGCTATGGCTCGCAGATCGATGAGCATCACGCGGTGCGCCGCGCCGCCGGCATGTTCGACGTCTCGCACATGCTGGCGGTCGATCTCGGGCCGGGCGACGCTGGCGGCGGCGCGAGCCGTGTGCGGGACCTCCTGCGCTATGCGCTCTCCAACAACGTCGACAAGCTGACCGTCCCGGGCAAGGCGCTGTACTCCTGCCTGCTGCGCCCCGATGGCGGCGTGCTCGACGACCTGATCGCGTACTTTCTGCGCGAAGACTGGTTTCGCCTGGTCGTCAACGCAGGCACCGCCGACAAGGACCTGGCCTGGCTCGGCGGGCTCGTCGCCGAGCGCGCACCGCGGCTGAAGCTGACACCGCGGCGCGACCTGGCGATGATCGCGGTGCAGGGCCCGCAGGCGCGCGAGCGCGTCTGGGCCGTGCTGCTTGAGGCGCGGGCGGCGAGCGAGACGCTGAAGCCGTTCAACGCAGTGCAGGCGGGCGACTATTTTCTGGCCCGCACCGGGTACACCGGCGAGGACGGCTTCGAGATCACGCTGCCGGCGACGCGAGCCGTCGATTTCTGGCACGCGCTGCAGGCCGCCGGCGTCGCGCCCTGCGGCCTCGGCGCCCGCGACACCCTGCGCCTGGAAGCTGGGATGAATCTCTACGGCCAGGATATGGACGAGGCGGTCAATCCGCTGGAGTCGGGCCTGGCGTGGACGGTCGACCTGGCGAGCCCGCGCGATTTCGTCGGCAAGGCGGCACTGCTCGCGGCGCATCCGTCGCGCGAGCTCCTGGGCCTGCTGCTGCAGGACCAGGGCGGCGTGCTGCGCGCCCATCAACCGGTGCACAGCGTCCACGGCGACGGTGAAGTCACCAGCGGCACGTACTCACCGACATTGGCGCGCTCGATCGCGCTCGCCCGCCTGCCCGCCGCCGTCGCCGCGGGCGATGTCGTGCAGGTCGACGTTCGCGGCAAGTCGCTGGCAGCGCAAGTCGTCAAACCGCCGTTCGTACGGCACGGCAGGAGCCTTGTTTCGTGAACGTCGTCGGCATGTTTCGCACTTCAAGAACGCTTCGATTGCCAACCGGCATGGAGTCACTCAGATGAACGTACCCACCGACCTCAAGTACAGCGCCAGCCACGAATGGGTCCGCAGCGAATCGGACGGCACGATCACCACGGGCATCACCGACCATGCGCAGGAGGCGCTGGGCGACCTCGTCTTCATCGAGCTGCCCGCGGTCGGAAGGACGCTCAAGGCCGGCGAGACTTGCGCAGTGGTCGAATCGGTCAAGGCGGCGTCCGACGTCTACGCGCCGGTGGCAGGCGTCGTGCTCGCGGTCAATGATCAGGTCGTCGCCGCGCCGGAGAAGGTGAATGCCGACGCCTACGGCAACTGGTTCTACCGGTTGAAGCCCGCGAATGCGGCGGACGTCGGCAAGCTGCTCGACGCGGCCGGCTACATCGCCGCGGTCGGTGAAGGCTGAGGCACGGCGGGCGGCCCAGGAGGAGACGATGAAAATGAACGAGCTGAAAGCGGCGACGGCCGCGGCCACGAGATCGCGCCGCACGCTGCGCGAGCTCGAGCAGCACCGAGGCTTCGTCGATCGCCACATCGGCACCAGCGAATCCGACCAGGCGGCGATGCTCGGCACGCTCGGCTTCGCCTCTCGCTCGGCGCTGGTCGATGCGATCGTGCCGGCGGCGATACGCACGAAGAAGCCGCTCGCGCTGCCGGCCGCGAAGGGCGAGGAGGAAGCGCTCGAGGACCTGCGCGTGCTGGCGGCGAAGAATCGCGTCTTCACCTCGTACATCGGTCAGGGCTACTACGGCACTTACACGCCGGGCGTGATCCTGCGCAATGTCCTGGAAAATCCCGCCTGGTACACCGCGTACACGCCGTATCAGCCGGAAATCTCGCAGGGCCGGCTCGAGGCGCTGGTCAATTTCCAGACCATGATCTGCGACTTGACCGCCATGGCTATCGCCAATGCCTCGATGCTCGACGAGGCGACCGCCGCAGCGGAGGCGATGACGCTTTGCCTGCGCATGAGCACGAGCAAGAGTACGGCGATCCACGTTGCGGCCGACGTTTTTCCACAGACGATCGACGTCGTGCGGACGAGAGCACAGCCGCTCGGCATCACGGTCTCCGTCGGCCCGGCCGATGCGGCGCGGGACGCCGACTGCTTCGCCGTCCTGTTGCAATATCCGGGCACGAACGGCGACGTGCGCGACTACCGCGCGCTCACCGCCGCGCTCCACGCCAAGGGGACGCTGGTCATCGCCGCGACGGACCTGCTGGCGCTGACCATCCTGACGCCCCCCGGCGAGTGGGGGGCCGACGTCGTTGTCGGCTCCAGCCAGCGCTTCGGCGTGCCGATGGGCTTCGGTGGCCCGCACGCGGCCTTTCTGGCGACCCGCGACGAATTCAAGCGCAGCCTTCCCGGACGGCTGGTCGGTGTCAGCGTCGACGCTAATGGCGACCCGGCGTACCGACTCGCGCTGCAGACGCGCGAGCAGCACATCCGCCGCGAGAAGGCGACGTCGAACATCTGCACGGCGCAGGTGCTGCTGGCGGTGATCGCGAGCATGTACGCCGTCTACCACGGTCCACAAGGTCTCGCGACGATCGCGGCGCGCGTGCACCGCCTGGCCGGGGTGCTGCGCGCGGGGCTCGCGCAACTGGGCCTGACGGTCGTCAATGACACGTTTTTCGATACGCTGACCATCGCGACCGGCGAGCGCACCGGCGCGATTCACGAGCTGGCGACCGCCGCGCACGTCAACCTGCGCCGGATCGACACGGCGCACATCGGCGTGTCGCTGGACGAAACGACGACCCGCGATCGCGTGCGGCTCCTGTGGACGATCCTTGCGCCGGAGGGTGCGGCGCCGCCGGATTTCGCGGCACTCGAGGCGTCGGTCGGCAACGCGTTTCCGCCGGGCTCGAGCCGCGCGACGCCGTTCCTCACCCATCCGACATTCAACCGGCATCACTCCGAAACGGCAATGCTGCGTTATCTGCGCCGCCTCGCCGACAAGGACATCGCGCTCGACCGCGCGATGATCCCGCTGGGCTCGTGCACGATGAAGCTCAATGCGTCGACCGAAATGATTCCGGTGACCTGGCGTGAGTTCGCGCACATGCACCCGTTCGCGCCCGCCAACCAGACCGTCGGCTATCGCGAGATGATCGCCGGGCTCGAGCGCATGCTGTGCGCGGTGACCGGCTATGCGGCGGTCTCGCTGCAGCCCAACGCCGGGTCGCAGGGCGAGTACGCGGGCCTGTTGATCATCAGGGCGTACCACGCCTCGCGGGGGGAAGCGCATCGCAACGTCTGCCTGATCCCTGCTTCGGCCCACGGCACCAACCCGGCATCGGCGCAGATGGCCGGCATGCGGGTGGTCGTAGTCGCCTGCGACGAGGAGGGCAACGTCGACCTGGGGGACCTCGCGGCAAAGGCGGCGGCGCACCGCGCCGACCTGGCGGCGATCATGGTGACTTATCCGTCGACGCACGGCGTGTTCGAATCGCGCATCAAGGACATCTGCGACATCGTGCATGCTGGCGGCGGGCAGGTTTATGTCGACGGCGCCAATTTGAATGCACTGGTCGGCCTTGCGGCTCCGGGCGAATTCGGCGCCGACGTGTCGCACCTCAACCTGCACAAGACCTTCTGCATTCCGCACGGCGGCGGTGGACCCGGCGTCGGCCCGGTCGCCGTAGCCGCGCATCTGGCGCGCTTCCTGCCCGGGCACCGCATGCTGCACGGCGCGCACGATGGCGGGGCCGATCGCATCGGACCGGTGTCGGCGGCGCCCTACGGCAGTGCCAGCATCCTGCCGATCTCGTGGATGTACATCGCGATGATGGGCGGCGACGGCCTGAGAGCGGCGACCGAATCGGCGATCCTGGCGGCGAACTACATCGCCCGGCGACTCGCGCCGCATTTTCCGGTGCTGTATTCGGGTCCGGGAGGCCTGGTCGCGCACGAGTGCATCATCGACCTGCGGCCGCTGAAGGAGACGAGCGAGGTCACCGTCGACGACGTGGCGAAACGGCTGATCGACTACGGATTTCATGCGCCGACGATGAGCTTCCCGGTAGCCGGCACGCTGATGATCGAGCCGACCGAAAGCGAATCGCTGGCCGAGATCGACCGCTTCGTCGAGGCGATGATCGCGATTCGCGGGGAGATCCGCGCGATCGAGGAAGGGCGGATGGATCGCGCCGACAACGCGCTCAAGAACGCGCCGCATACGGCGGCGGTGCTGCTTGCCGCCGAATGGACCCACCCGTACGCGCGCGAGCACGCGGCGTACCCGGTGCCGGGCCTGAAGGAGCACAAGTACTGGCCGCCGGTCGGACGCGCCGACAACGTCTACGGCGATCGCAACCTCTTCTGCACCTGCGTGCCTCTCGCGGACGACGCCTGATGAGCGCGGCGTGAAGGTCCTCGTCCTCGGCGCGGGCGTCGTCGGCACGACGACCGCCTGGTACTTGCGTGAGCGGGGCCACGATGTCACCGTGATCGAGAGGCAGAGCGCCGCGGCGCTGGAAACCTCGTTTGCCAACGGCGGCCAGATCTCGGTGTCGCACGTCGAACCGTGGGCGAATCCTGCGGCGCCGCTCAAGATATTGAGGTGGCTGAGCCAGCCGGACGCACCGCTGCTTTTCCGGCCGCGGCTGGACTGGCAGCAGTGGCGCTGGGGAGCGCAATTCCTGGTCGAATGCCTGCCGTCGCGCACGCGCCGCAACATGCTGCAGATACTCGCCATCAGCAAGTATTCCGGCGAGATGCTGCGCGAGCTTCGCGCTTCGACCGGGCTTGCCTACGACGACCTGCAGCGCGGCATCCTGCAGATCTATACCGATCGCGCCGGCTACGACGAGGCCGCGGCGGCCGCCGAGCTGGTCCGTCGCTACGGCATCGCGCGTGAATTGAAGACGGCCGCCGAGTGCGTCGCGATCGAGCCGGCGCTTGAGCCCAGGCGCGACTGGATCGTCGGCGGCACGTACACGGCGAGCGACGAAAGCGGGGACGCGCGCAAGTTCACGCAGGGACTCGCGGCGCTGGCGGCGGCGCGCGGCGTCATATTCCGTTATGGCGTGACCATCGACGCGTTCGAAGCCGCCGGCCGCAGCATCGCCGGCGTGGCGACGCAAGGCGCGGGCGCAGACGGGCAATCGCGTCGCGAGGTGCTCGCCGCGGACGCCTACGTCGCCTGCCTGTCGAGCTATACGCCACGGCTGCTCGGGCCGCTGGGTATCTACGTGCCCGTCTATCCGGCGAAGGGTTACTCGGCGACGCTGCCGATCGTCGATCCAGCCGCTGCGCCGACGGTCAGCGTGACCGACGACGCCAAGAAGATCGTCTTCACGCGCCTCGGCAACCGCCTGCGCGTCGCCGGGACGGCGGAGCTGTCCGGCTACAAGCTCGACTTGAACCGCGTGCGCTGCGAAGCGCTGACCCGCCGCGCGCGCGAATGGTTCGACGGCGCGATCGATCCTTCGCGCGCCGAGTACTGGACCGGGTTGCGGCCGGCGACGCCGTCGAACGTGCCGCTGATCGGCCGGACGCGCTACCCGAACCTGTACCTCAATACCGGCCACGGCACGCTGGGCTGGACGATGGCGGCGGGCTCGGGCAAGGCGGTGGCCGACCTGGTGTCGGGACGAAAGCCGGACATCGACTTCCATTTCCTCGGCTATTGAACTCTAATACGTCGTTCCCGCAAAAGCGGGAACCCAGTGTCGTTCCTGCCAGCGCATCGAATGCGCGAACAAAGTCGCTGGGTCCCCGCGTACGCGGGGACGACCCCAAGAAACATGAGCAGACCGCATGCCTTCCCGAAACGACATCCTGACGCTTGATACTTAGCGCAGGATCCAGATCACCGCCGCGAGCCAGGCCAGCGCCGTCACCTGCAGATGGCGATCGCGGACGAAGAGCCCGCTCGGGTCCTCCGCGGCGCTGCCGCCGCCGAGCAGATACAGGTAGCGGAACAGCGCATACGTGACGATCGGCACCGTGTAGACCAGGTCCGCGCTGCCGTGCAGCGCGATCGTCTGCGGGCTGATCGTGTAGAGGCTGTACGCGATCAAGGTGCCGCTGACGCACACGACGATCAGCCGGTCGAGCAGCGCCGGCGAATAGTCAGCCAGCACGGCGCGGCCCGCCGCCGCGTCGACGACCGCCTGCTCGGCGCGGCGCTTGCCGAAACCGAGCAGCAGGGTCAGCATCAGCCCGCACATCAGGAGCCACGGCGACGGCGCGATGCCGACGCCGAGCGTGCCGGCGAGGATGCGCAGCAGGAAGCCGAGCGAAAGTGCGAACACGTCGATGATGACGATGCGCTTCAGCCGCAACGAATACGCGACGTTCAGGCCGAGATAGGCGGCGAGGACCGCGACGAGCTCGATGCCGACCCACGCGCCCAGCAGCAGCGCGGCCACGGCCAGGATCGCGGCGAGCGAGCCGGCCGCAGCGCCGCCGATACGGCCGCTCGCGAGCGGGCGCCCTCGCTTGGTCGGGTGCGCGCGATCGGCGTCGCGGTCGAGCCAGTCGTTGCCGATGTAGACCGCGCTCGCCAGCAGGCAGAACGCGATGAATGCCGCCGCGACATGTTGCGCCAACGCCGCGTCATGCCAGGTGCGCGCGAACAGGAAGCCGGCCCAGACGAAGGCGTTCTTGATCCATTGCTCCGGCCGCAGCAGACGCCAATAATGCATAATCGTCCCCCTTCGTCGCGCCGCGCTCCAACGCTCCACTTCGGCAGCATGCCATCACACCGCGCCGCATTCGTTGCACGCGATCCCGCCATATGATGCCTGAGCGGGCGCGCGCCGTGGCGCGGCTGGCGACGCTGCTGCTGATCGTTCTGGGCGCGTGGCGCATCGCCGTGATCGTCGGCGCGACACCGATGCTGGGATACGCCAATCAGTACGACACGGGACGGACGTCGGCGTGCTTCGGGATCTGGCCCGACCTTCCCGAACCGGCGCGTTACGAGGCGCATCCCCGGGCGCCGATCGCGGAGTACGTCCCTGGCGAAACGAGACCGGCGGAGTGCTACCCCAGCAGCGAGCTTGCGTTTGTCGCGGTTGCGCTGACCGTCGCCGCACGCAACGGCCCGATCGACCTGCGCCTGGTCGGCGCCGTCAAAGGCGCGGTACTGGTCCTGCTCGCGGTTGCGCTCGATGCTGCGCTCAAGCGCCGGCCGGCATGGGCGCTCGCGCACGCGACCGTCTTCGCCCTCGTGCTCGCCGATCCGATGATCACCCTCTGGCTCAACACCCTGTATACCGAGTTCGGCGCGCTGCTGGGCGCTTATGCGTCGATTGCGCTCTTGCCGGTGCTCGTCGCGCGCGAAGCGCAGTCGGCGCGGCCCTCGCGAACAGCGCTCATCGGCTTCGCGCTCGGCCTCGCCGTGCTCGGGATGTCGCGGCAGCAGCATCTGTTGCTGCCGGCGGTGCTTGCTCTGCCGATCGTGCTGTCGCTGTGGCGGCCGGCGCGGGGCGCGGCGCTGGCCCTTGCGATCGAGGTGTGCGCGATCGTGCTGGTGCAGGCGACGTGGATACCCCGGCCGGCGACGATCGCCGCGGCCAACGACGCCGACGTCGTGCTCGGGGCGATCCTGCCCGCGTCGCGCGACCCGGCGCGCACCGCGGCGCGTCTCGGACTGCCGACGCGCTGCCTGCAATCGTCCGGCGCGAGCTGGTACGAGACGATGGGCGAGTCGCTGCAGCAGACGTGTCCGGAAGCGCTCGTCCTGCCGCGGCGCGCGCTCGCCGCGCTCGCTTTTACCGAGCCGGCGACGATCGTGCGCGCGATCGTGCGCGGGCTGCCGCAATTACAGGACTGGCAACTCGGCTACCTCGGCACGGTCGAGGGCCGCGATTTCGCCGGCAACAGCGAGGTGCGCGCCGTGGCCGGCCCGGCGGCAATCAGCCTCGCGCCACTCGTCACCGCGCTGCCGCCGCTGGTATTCTGGTTTGCGCTGGCCGCGTCGCTGGCGTTGCTGGTCGCCAGTGGCGCGGTGACTCTGCATGCCTTGCTGCGGCGACGACCGTCACCTTTCGCGCTGGTCATCTTTGCGTTGGCGGCGACCGCGTGGTACGCGATCCTCACGGCTATCCTCGGCGACGGCTACGTTGAAATTCCGCGTCATGCCCAGCTCGCCGCGCCTTGCCTCTACGCCATGCTGCTGCTGATCGTCGGTGCTCTGGTCGCGCCGGCGCTCAACGTGAGACGCGGTCTCGCCGTCGTTCCGAATTGGGCACTAAAGACGACGACGCTCGTGCTGGCATCGATCGCGATCGCGGCGCTGGGATATGTTTTTACGCGGGCGCCACTCGCGGCGCTGCCGCTGGCGACCGGCATCGTCGATCGCCCGAAACAGAACCGGGTGGCGGATGCCGCCGTCGAATTCGTCGGCTGGGCGCTCGATCCGCACGGCGTCGCCCGCGTCGAGCTCGTGACCGACACCGGCGCCGTCTACCCGGCCGAGTACGGGCTAGCCTACGCCGGCGCGCGCGGCGAGCCCTTGTCGCTGTACTTCCCGAGCTACCCCGGCGTGGCGCGGCCGGGATTCACCGCGACGCTGCCGCAGCAGGCGCTCGCCGCCGGCAGCGTCGGGGTGCGCACGGTGGTCGTCAACCACGAAGGCGTGCGCACCGAGATCGACCGGCGGCGATTGGTCGTGGTTCGCTAGAACGCCAACACGCATGATGGAGAACAAAGCAAACTTGCAGAACGCAAGTTACTATGAAGCTGG
>DATBOK010000246.1:0-4415 GCA_036553845.1 Casimicrobiaceae bacterium | reverse complement strand
ACGCCGGGGCGACACTGAACTCGCATTTCCGCGAACTTGGTCATCCCGGCGAAGGAAATTCGTCATCCCGGCGGAGCCTGCCCCGGCATGATTGAAGCCGGGGGCCGGGATCCAAGTTGCGGTGTTTCGCCGGCAAGCATCGCTGCTTGGGCCCCGGCCGGAGCCTGCCCCCGAATGCTTGAATCGGGGGCCGGGGCGACACTGCGCGGCGGGCGACGCCTGCGTCGGGGCGGCACTTGCGAAAGTACGTCACTTCAGCGCGGCGGCCGGGAACGGTGTCGCGTGCGCCTTGAGGCGCAGCCAGTTGTCCCGGTAGGCGCGGGCGACGGACGGATTGTTGCGCAGGATGACCACGTTCTCGGCGTTGTGCCATTGCGCGGCGACAGTGAAATTGTAGCTGCCGGTGATGGTCGTCGCCGTCCGCGCGTCGGCGTCGACGACGATGACCTTGTTGTGCGCGGCCTGGAAGTTGGCGTCGAGCCACACCTCCACGCCTCCGTTGGCGAGCTCCGCCAGCACGTTCTGCGGCAGCGCAGCGGCCTGCTGGCTGTCGGCGATCACCTGCACCGACACGCCGCGCTGGTGCGCCGCGATCAGCGCGGTGGCGATGCGGCGCTGCGTGAACGAGTAGGCGTTGACCAGCACTTCGCGTTTCGCGTCGCCGATCACCGCGATGATCAGGTTGTCGATGCGAGTCCCCGGGGTGAACGCGGCTTCGATGCTGCCAGTCGCCGCGAGTCGCGCTCCGCTCGTTGCCGGCGCCGTGTCCGCCGATGCGGTGACGCAGGCCAGGAGAGCGGGCAGCGCCAAAGCCATGCGCGCGATGCGCTTCCGCCTCATCCCCCAAGCACAAGCAGCCGGCCGCTCGCGGCCATCGACGGCGGATCGCTTCATGCGGCCCGCTCGAGCACGGCGGCAAAGAAACCGTCGCAGCCGTGGCGAGCCGTCGACAGTTTCAGCACGGGACCGGTGTCGAGCGCCACGCCGGCGCGCTTGAGCTCCGTCGCGGCGTCGCCGAGCGCAAATTGCGCGTGCGCGGCGACAAACGATTCGACGATCGCCTCGTTTTCATCGGGCAGCACGCTGCAGGTCGCGTACACCAGGCGCCCCCCCGGTTTCACCAGGGTCGCCGCCGCGGCAAGAATCCTCGCCTGCTTGGCCGCGAGCTCGGCGATCGCCGTCGCCGGCTGGCGCCATTTGAGGTCCGGGTTGCGGCGCAACGTGCCGAAGCCGCTGCACGGCGCATCGACCAGCACGCGATCGAGCTTGCCGGCCAGGCGCTTGATGTGGCTGTCGCGCTCGTCGTTGATCCGGGTCGGCTGGACGTTCGACAGCCCCGACCGCGCGAGGCGCGGCTTGAAACGGGTCAATCGTGCCGACGACACGTCGAACGCGTAGACCCTTCCCTGCGAGCGCATCAGGGCGCCGAGCAGCAGCGCCTTGCCGCCGGCGCCGGCACAGAAGTCGGCGACCATGTCGGTGCGCCTGGGCGCGACGAGCAGTCCGACCAGCTGGCTGCCCTCGTCCTGCACCTCGACCGCGCCGGAGGTGAACAGCGGATGCTCCTGCAGCGCGGGCTTGCCGGCGACGCGCAACCCGAGCGGCGAGTACGGCGTCGGGGCCGCGCCGATGCCGGATGCCTCGAGCTGGACTCGCGCCGCCTCGCGCGTGATCTTCATGATGTTGACGCGAAGGTCCAGCGGCGCCGGCGTGAGCCACGAGCGCGCCAGCGCGTCGCGCTCGCCGGCGGGCAGGGCGGCACCGAGCCTGTCCCAAAGCCATTCCGGCAGCTCGGCGGCTTCCGCCGGCGACAGCGTGGGCTTGTTCGCCTTGAATTCCCTGGCCCACGCCGCCTCGGCCGCCGACAGCGCGGGCTCGACCTCACGCAGGCTCACGCCCAGCTCGCGCAAGGTGGCGGCGATCGCGAGGCGTCGCGGCGACGCGCTGCCCGCCTGCGCCTTGAGCGATGCGAGGCGGCGCAGCGCCGCGAACACGCCTTCGGCGATGAAGGCGCGGTCGCTCCGGCCCAGGCCGCGATGGTGCCGGAAGAATCCGCGCAGCACGCTGTCGGCGGGCTCCCGGAACGGCAGCACGGCGGCGAGCGCGTCGGTCAGCGCGCCGAGCTGGTTGGCGCGAACCGTCATTGCTGCGCGACGGTATCGTCGACGCGGATGCTGTCGAGCAGGCCTTCGACGGCCACGCGGCTGTTGGACAGCCTGAGCTTGACCGCGACGTAGCGCAGCGACGGCGCGAGCCAGACCTGCGCGTCGACCGCCCCGTCGCCGTCGATCTTTTTCCAGACGTCGGTGTCGACCTCGCCGAAGGGCAGCGTGATCTTTTCGCGGCCGACGCGGCGGAAGGTGTAGTGATAGACCTTGCGCGTGGTCGCGATGTTGAATTCGGTCTCGTCCTGAACCGGCGGCGCGAAATAGAACTGCCACAGCACGACCAGCGGATCGAACGTCGGCAGCTCCAGCGGCGCCGACTTGTCGTCGTTCAACTGGACCATGCCGGTTTCCCAGTCGAAGTTCGCGGCCTCGCGGCGGTTGTTGCTGGTGCGCTCGACGCTGTAGTTGCTGGGCTGCAGCCCGTCGGCGGTGATCGCGCCTTCGCTTTGCGCCTTCGCCTGGCCGTGAAACAGCAGCGCGGCGAGGCCGCGCGCCTCGCCGATCGTCGAGATCTTGTATTGGCTGCCGGAATGCTCGAGCCGGTATACGGCATCGCCGATCAGGAAGCCGCGCGTGCCGAGGAAGGCGCGATACGCGAGATCGATGCGTGGCGGCAGCTCGCGCGGCGGCGCCAGCGACGGCGTCGCGGGAATCGGCTCCTCGAGGAGCGGCGGCGGAGCGGAAGCGGCTTCCGCCGCGGGCTCGGGCGCTGCGGCGGCTTCCGCTGCGGGCGCCGCCGCGGCGAGCGTCTCCGGGGCAGGCGCTTCGACCGGGGCCGGCGGCGCGGCGCGGACGACGTGGCGCCGCTTGGGCCTGGGCGCGGGCTGCGGCTCGACCGGCACCGGAGGCGGCGGCAGCTCGGTGATCGTCGCGGTCAGCGGCGGCGGCTCGTCGACGCGGTCGGGCAGGCGCAGCGGCCATTGCAGCAGCGCGAGGTGGACCGAGAGCGATGCGATCGCCGCCACCGCCAGCACGCGCGAGGTGCGGCGGCGGTCGAGGCTTGCGGACGATGCGCTGTGCGAGGACATGACGAAGCTGGAGCTTACCGGCTTTGGCGGCGCGCTGCCGGGTTGGACGTTCAGCGCTGCGGCGAGTTCGTGGCCTGACCCACCGTGGGCGCCAGCAGCGCCGCCGCATCCGCTGCTTCGCCTTTAACGCGCACACGCGCGCCTTCGATGACCAGCCGGTCCTCGCAAAACCAGCGCACCGCGGCGGCGAAGATCCGATGCTCGACCGCGAGCACGCGCGCGGCGAGCGTCGCCTCGTCGTCGCCGTCGTGCACCGCCACGGCGCCCTGCGCGACGATCGGCCCGCGATCGACCTGGGCGGTGACGAAGTGCGCGGTGCAGCCGTGGATGCGCACGCCGTCGGCGAGCGCGCGCCGGTGCGTGTCGAGCCCCGGATACAGCGGCAGGAGCGACGGGTGGATGTTGAGCAGCCGTCCCTCGTAACGTGCGACGAACGCAGGCGACAGGACCCGCATGAAGCCGGCGAGCGCGACCAGGTCGGGCGCATGCGCATCGATCGCGATGCCGAGCTCGCGTTCGAACGCTTCGCGGTCGGCGAAGCCGCGATGATCGACAACGGCAGTCGCGACGCCGGCCGCGGCGGCCCGCTGCAGTCCCGCCGCGCCGGGCCGGTTGCTGATGACGGCGGCGACCTCGGCCGCGATGGCGCCCGTCCGCACGGCGTCGATCAGTGCGGCCATGTTCGAGCCGCGGCCGGAGATCAGGATGACCAGGCGTTTCACGCTGTCACTTCGGAGCAGGCGTCATCCCGGCGCAATTCGTCATCCCGACGAAGGTCGGGATCCAAGTGGCGGCAATTCGCCCGGCGAGCATCGCTGCTGGGGCCCCGGCCTGGGCCGGGGCGACCCCGGGGGCCGGACGATGCTCGTGGTGAAACGTCTGGGGAAGCGGCGCACGGGCTCTCGTGTCATGCGACGACGGTTCCCGGCGCGCCCGGTGCGCGGGGCACGACGGTCCCGATCGCGTATGCGGTCTCGCCCGACTCGCGCAGGCGCGCCGACACGGCGTCGGCCGCGTCGGCGGCGACGACGACGACGAAGCCGATGCCGCAATTGAACACGCGGTGCATTTCGGCATCGGCGACGTTGCCGCGCCGTTGCAACCAGTCGAACACCGGCGAACGCGTCCACGTGCTGCGATCGAGGTGTGCTGCGACGGCATCGGGAAGCATCCGCGGCACGTTTTCGACGAGGCCGCCGCCGGTGATGTGCGCCATCCC
>DATBOK010000195.1:0-11669 GCA_036553845.1 Casimicrobiaceae bacterium | reverse complement strand
AGCCCGAATGCGATGAACATCGTGTTTTCACGGCCGATGTGGTCGGAAACCCAACCGAAAAACGGACGGGTCAGGCCGTTCAATATGCGGTCCAGCGCAAGCGCAAAGGTCAGCGCCGGCAGCGTCAAGCCGATCAGGCTCACCGGAATCTCGGCGACCCGGAAATCCTTGGCCATCAGCGCGAGCTGCGCGGTGGCCATCAGGCCCCCCGCCCCCATCAGCACGAACATCAGATACATCAGCCAGAAGATCGGCGACTTGACCATCTCGACTGGCGTGGCCTGATGCTTCCCGGCGCCCGGCGCCAGCCTGGCCGGTGCAACGAGCATGCTCACCGGGGGCGCAAAAAGGGCGAATCCCAGGACGACGACGATCAGGCCCTGCGCCAGGCCGAACGTGAGGAAGGTATGCTCATAGCCGCTGGTCTTGATCATGGCGGCGATCGGGATGATCGTCAGCGCCGAGCCCGCGCCAAAGCCCGCCGCCGTCAGCCCGGCCGCCAATCCGCGCCGTCCGGGAAACCACTTCACCGCGTTTCCGATGCATGTTCCGTACACACCACCCGCACCGATGCCGCCGAGCGCGGCGGCGAAATAGAGCATGGCCAGCGAGCTCGCGACCGAGTTGATCGCCCACGCGAGCCCGCACAGGATGCCTCCGACGACGACGATCCAGCGCGGCCCGAAGCGGTCGACCAGATAGCCCTCGACCGGCACGAGCCACGTTTCGAGAAGCACGAAAATCGTAAACGCGATCTGGATCGACGCGCGTCCCCAGTGATACTTGGCATCCATCGGGTTGACGAAAAGTGTCCAACCGTACTGCAGGTTCGCGACGCTGGCCATGCAGATGATGCCGATGACGAGCTGGGTCCACGGAGAAGCGAAGATTGATTTGCTGCCGGTCGCGCTCGATTCCATGGCGTTCTCCTCCAAGTCTCCAACCCCGGCACGGACTGCGACCTGCCTGAGCACGACGCGTCCCGGCTCGTGTCATTTTTTTGAATTTCCAGCAAGACGCATGAGACGTGAATCGCGCGGCGTCGATTCGATTCACCGCCAGCGGATCTCGCGAACGCCGCTCGCCGACAAGGCTACGCCGCAAAGCTTGCGGATCGCTGACGCAGGAGTCTCGCGCGGAAGTCAGCGCGCACCATCGGCGAGCGGAAGGATGCGAAGGCGGGCGGGCACCGCGGTGCAACTGCCGCCGTATCGCGGCCACGATGGAAACGCGGCGGCAAAGAGAACCTTTGCCGCCGCATGTAGGGTGCCCCCCGCCTGTGCCGCGCCAACCGTCATCTTGAACCTGGGTTCAAGAGGGTCGCCTGCCAGGACCATCAGGCGCTTCCGCGTAGGGAGCGCACACCGGTCCGTTTGAGGCTCGGCAACCTCGCTAATTTAGCATTGGTTCAAAGAGTGTATGGCCGGCTCGAACCCCGCAGGGGACGATGAGACAAATGGGATCGGGACTGCCGCGCTCGCCTCGCGCGAGCCGCGGGCTAGAACAGCTTGTCCTGATCTGCCATCGCACGATCGATGGCAGACTGCATCGCGGAAATTCTACGCCGAACGCCGGCGCTGTCAAAGCCGCCGGTCGTCGCCGTGCCGGCGTGGCCGCCCTTCGACTGCAGCAACTCGTGCGCGATGTTGAGCGCGGCCATCACGGCGATGCGCTCGGTGCCCGCGATCTTGCCCGAATCGCGGATCTCGCGCATGCGGCGATCGAGGAGCTGCACCGCGAGCAGGAGCTCGTCGCGTTCCGACTGCTTGCACGCAACCCGGTACTCGCGCCCCAGGATCGACACATCGAGTGTGGTCGCGGGATCGTCCATCGGATCAGCCGAGCGATTCGGGCAACTGCTGCAGCAGCGCGTCGATCCGCGACGTTGCGGCGCCGATGCGCGCGGTCAGCGCCCGGTTCTGCTCCAGCGCGCGCCCGAGCTCGCGCTTCAGCGAATCGTTTTCGGCACGCAGCCGGTTGTAGTCGGCCAGCAGCAGCGCGAGCTTCTGCTCGAGACCGGCGAATTCGGCGAGTTCGGATTCCATCGTCATTGCACTATAGGGGCAAGCTTCAAACCGCGTCAACGGGGCCGATTCCCGTCATGCCGTGTCCAGGGCCTGGTAGCGCACCTCGAGGATTTCCAGCTCCTCGACGCCGCCCGGCGTCTTCAAGGTCACGGCGTCGCCTTCACGCGCCTTGATCAGCGCGCGCGCCATCGGCGACACCCAGCTGATGTAGCCGCGATGAGTGTCGATCTCGTCGACGCCGACGATGCTTATGGTGCGCGTTTCGCCGTGCGAATCGCGCACGGTGACGGTCGCGCCGAAGAATATCTGGTCGATGTCGTCGGCGTCGCGGCGCGCCAGCGGATCGACGATCTCGGCGATGTCGAGCCTCCGGATCAGGAAACGGATGCGGCGATCGATTTCGCGCAGCCGCTTCTTGCCGTAGATATAGTCGCCGTTCTCGGACCGATCGCCGTTGCCCGCCGCCCAGGCGACGGTCGCGACAACTTCGGGCCGCTCCTTGTCCACCAGCTGGTTGAGCTCGGCTTTGAGACGCGCAAACCCACCCGGCGTCATGTAGTTGCGGGCGCCTGCGGGGAGCGGCGAGGTTTCCTCGACCTCGTCGTCGATCTCGTCGTCGTCTTCGCGGGTGAATGCCTTGCTCATCGGCGGGATGGTCCTGGGTCGCGCATTGCCGGGGGCCACCGTCGCGGCGCACGAGCGCGTGGCCGCAACGCCGGCCGAACCGAAATTATAGTCCACCTGCCGGAGGCTATAATCTTGGCCCTTCCGCCTGCGCCGCTGCGCTCCAGCCGCGTGCTCGCCGCGATGACCCGGATTCCCATCACGCTGGCCCTCGCCACCCTCGCCGCCGCTGCACTGGCGGCGTTCGCGCTGGCGCTGGGCGTCGGCAGCGTCGCGCTCGATCCGGTCACCGTGCTGCGGGCGCTTGCCGGCAGCGGCGATGCGACGCCGCGCGCGATCGTGCAGGAATTGCGGCTGCCGCGCGCGCTGGCCGCGTTCGCCACCGGCGGCTCGCTGGCGATGGCCGGCGCGCTGCTGCAAGTGCTGCTGCGCAATCCTCTGGCCGATCCGTACGTGCTCGGGGTGTCCGGCGGCGCGGCGGTCGGCGCGCTGGCGGCAATGCTGCTGGGCGCGGTCGCGTGGCTCATTCCGGCCGGCGCTTTCGCCGGCGCCTTCGCCTCGACCGTGCTGGTGTTCGCGCTCGCCCGCGGCTCGGGCGCCTGGTCGCCGACGCGACTGCTGCTGACCGGCGTCATCGTCGCGGCGGGCTGGGGCGCCATGGTCGCGCTGCTGCTGTCGCTGGCGCCCGACGCGCAGTTGCGCGGCATGCTCTTCTGGCTGATCGGCGACCTGTCGGCGCCGCCCGCGGCGTGGACGCCGCTCCTGGTGCTGGTTCTGGCGATGATCGTCATGCTGCCGTTCGCGCGCGACCTGAATGCGCTGGCGCGAGGCGACGCGGTCGCCGCAGCGCTGGGCGTGTCGATCACCCGCCTGCCGTGGCTGATCTTCGCGCTGGCCGCGTTGCTGACCGCGGTCGCCGTGACCACGGCCGGGGCGATCGGCTTCGTCGGGCTGATCGTGCCGCACGCGGTCCGGCTGGTGCTGGGCAACGACCAGCGCGCGCTGCTGCCGGCGTCTGCGCTGGCCGGCGGCGCGATGCTCTTGATCGCCGATACGCTGGCGCGACAGATCGCCGCACCGGCGGAGCTGCCGGTCGGCGTCGTCACCGCGCTGATCGGCGTGCCAGTGTTCCTGATCCTGCTGCGGCGCGAACGATGAGCGCGGCGCCGCTGCTGCGGGTCGGCGGATTGACCGTCCGCATCGCGGCGCTGACCGTATGCCGCAACCTGAGCCTTGCCGTTGCGCCGGGACAATGCTGGGCGATCCTGGGCCGGAACGGCGCGGGCAAGACCACGCTGTTGCAGACGCTGGCGGGCCTGCGCCCGGCCGCCGCCGGCACGATCGAGCTGGCCGGCCTGCCGCTCGGACAATTGTCGCCGCGCGATATCGCGCGCCGCCGCGCGGTTCTGCCGCAGGACGACAACGATGCCTTCGCCGCGACCGTGCTGGAGACAGCGCTCGTCGGCAGGCATCCGCATCTTTCACGATGGCAATGGGAGAGCGCCGAGGATCTCGCGATCGCCCGCGCGGCGCTGGCCGCAATGGACATCGGCGAGGCGGAAGCGCGTGACGTGCGTACGCTCTCCGGCGGCGAGCGCCGCCGCGTCGCGCTGGCGGCCCTGCTGGCACAGCAGCCGGATCTGCTGTTCCTCGACGAACCCTCGAGCCATCTCGACCTCGCGCACCAGCTCGCGCTGCTCGATCGCCTGACGTCGCTCGCCCGGACGCAGCACAAGGCGATCCTGATGGTGCTGCACGACGTCAACCTTGCGGTGCGCTGCTGCGACCATGCGCTGCTGCTGGACCGCGGTGCCGCGCAAGCGGGACCTGCGGCGGAGCTTCTTACCGCCGCGCGGCTGTCCGAGCTCTACGGCGTGCCGCTGCAGGCCGTGGCGACGTCGCACGGGCAGGTTTTCGCGCCCGGCTGAGAAGCGTCGCCCCGGCGCAGGCGTCGCCCCATCGTAGACGTCGCCCCGGCGCAGGCGTCGCCCCGTCGCAGACGTCGCCCCGTCGCAGACGTCGCCCCGTCGCAGACGTCGCCCCGTCGCAGACGTCGCCCCGTCGCAGACGTCGCCCCGGCGCAGGCCGGGGCCCAAGCAACGATATCCGGCATGAGGGATACCGCAACTTGGATCCCGGCCCCCGGCTTCAATCATGCCGGGGCGGGCTCCGCCGGGATGACACGCTTGGGTGGCTGCGCCTGCCGCGCCTCTCCACGCCATGTCCATCAGCGCGCGGCGTTCGCCCGCGCCTGGTCGATGACCGCACAGAGCGCTTCGGCGCCGTCGACGAAGCGCGGACCGGCGCGGTGCAAAAGGTTTGCGTCGACGACGAACAGATTGCCGCGCGCGACTGCGGGCAGGTCCGGCCATCGCCGCCATGCGTCGAGCCAGGCCGGCCGGACCCCGGCGTCGGTGCCAGCGACGATGAGCCCGGGTCGCGCGGCCAGGACCGCTTCGATGCTTACCGAGGGTGCAGGGAGCGAGAGCCCCGCGAAGACGTTTTCGCCGCCGCAGAGCGCGATGGCCGCACTGATCAGGTGCGCGCCGCCGATCGTGTACAGCGGCTGATGCCATATTTCATAGAACACGCGGATCGGTGCCGCGTCGCGCTCGCGCTCGCGCAGCGCCGCGAGGCGGGAACGAAAGCGCGCCGCCGCGGCGTTCGCGACGGCGGCGGTCCCGGCCAGCGCGCCGAGGCGCTCGATGTCGGCGGCGATCGCCTCCGGTGCATGCGGGTCGCTGCGGTAGACCGGGATCCCCAGCGCGCGCAACTGCTCGATCTGCGCAGGGGCGACATACGGCCAGGCGACGGCAAGATCGGGCTTCAGGCTGACGATTTGTTCGAGATCGAGCGAGCGCGCATCGCCGATGCGCGGCAGATGTCTCGCCTGCGGCGGCCAGTCGGCCGGATCGCTGGCCGCGACGACACGATCGCCGGCGCCGGCTGCGAACAGAAGCTCGGTCGCGCTCGGCGCGAGGCTGACGATGCGCCGCGCCGGCGCGGCGAGCTCGACCATGGCGCCGGTGCCATCGGCCACGGCGAGCGGGGCGGCGCGACTTGCGCCGGCAAGCACCGAGACCAGCGCCAGCGTAAGGAGCATTCTCACGCGCGACGCCTAGTGGCCTGTAACGTCTGATTCGGTAGTGAGCGCAGCGGTATGGCGCGACAATCCGCGCCGAGCGCAAGGCGCCGCGGCGAAGCAAGGGTTGGCGCCCTTGCGAGCTGCCGCAACGCCGCGATCGGCACGGAGCGCAAGCCAGACACTATCGAATTGGGCGTTACAGGCCACTAGTATTGCCATCGCAGGCCGGCAAACACGGCTGCGCCGGTGGTGTTGTAGTCGGCGGCGAGTTCGTAGTGCTTGTCGAGAGCATTGTCGAGCCGCGCGAACGCGGTCCAGCGCGGGCCGAACGGCCATTCGGCGACCAGGTTCAGCAGTGCGTAGCCGCCCAGCCGGCGCGCGTTGGCCGCGTCGTCGAATCGTTCCGACGACGCGATCAGCTCGGCGCTCAATCGAACCGGCCCGAGCCCATGCTCGAGCGCGAGCGCGGCGTGCCGTCGCGCCCGGCGCGGCAGCAGATGGCCGGTGGCATCGTCCTGGGGCTGCTGCAGGTCGACGCTGGCGCGCGCGGTCGTTCCACCGACGTCGAGACTGAGCTCGAGCGTGACGCCCTGCAAGGTCGCGTCGGCGACGTTCTGCGGGGAGCAATTGGAGACGGCATCGCACTGGAAGACGATCAGATCGCGCACCCGGTTGCGGTAGGCCACGATGCCGGCCGCGACGGCGTCCGAGGCGTAGCGCAATGCGAGTTCGGCGTTGCGCGCGGTTTCGGGACGCAGCTCCGGATTGGAGAAGCCCGGAAAGTAGAGGTCGTTGAACGTCGGCGCCTTGAACGCGGTCCCGTAGCTCGCACTCGCGCGCCAGCGGAGAGCGAAGCGGTAGCCGTACGCGGCCGCGCCGGTCGTGCGGGCCCCGAATTGCGTGCTGTCGTCGCGACGCAGATTGAGCTGCAGAGCCTGCGGCCCTTCCGCGAGGCGATAGACGCCGACCACGGCGTTGGTGTTGCGGGAGGTGACGGCGAAATCGGTGTCGCCGCCAACGCGCTCCTCGCGCCGCTCCAGCGCCAGCGCCAGCGCTCCCCGCGGCAGCACGAGATCGCTCTGCCACGCAAAGAGCCGTTGGCGGGTCGTGAACCGCGACGGACCGAAGGCGGTTTGCGTATCGCTCTGGTCGCCGGTTGCGCCGGCCTCGAGCCGGCTGGTCCAGTACGACGTCAGCCGATTCCTGCTGGCGAGCGCGTAGCTCTCGACCGTGGTGACCGTGCGATCGTCGAAACCCGGCCCGGCGTCGAACTGCGCGTTCAGACGGCTCTTGAGGAATCGCGCCGACAATTCCTGGTCCGGCGCGAAAGCGTACGCGATGCTGCCGCCGGCATCGTCGCGCCGGTAACCGTCGCGGTCGTCGTCGAAGCTGACGTTGGCCGGGTTGGCGATGGCATTGAATCCCGCGCTTTGCGCATGCCCGGCATCGAACGCGTATCTCCAGGCCCCGGCGGCGGCCGAGACGCCGCCCGAGACGGCGCCGTTGCGGTGCGTGCCGTAGCCGGCGCTGGCATGCGCGGCCAATGCGTCGCCGCCGCGGCGGGTGAACACCTGGATCACGCCGCCGATCGCGTCCGCGCCGTAGAGGTTGGACGCGGGCCCGCGCAGGATCTCGATGTGGTCGATCTGGTCGAGCGGGATCGCCTCCAGCGCCGCGGTGCCGGAGGTGGACGAGCCGACGCGCAGGCCGTCGATCAGCACCAGGGTCTGATTGCTGTTGGCGCCGCGCAGGAAGACGCCGCTGGTCGAAGCCGGGCCGCCGTTCATGATGATCTCGACTCCCGGCACGCGCCGCAGCAATTCGGCCAGGCTTTGCGCGCCGGCGCGCGCGATATCCTCGGGACCGATCACGGTGACGTCGGCGACGAGCTCGGACCAAGGCTGCGGCGCGCGCGCCGCGGTGATCACCAGGGAATCGAGCGCCACCGCGGCCGGCTCGGGCTGCGCCGTCGCGGACGCGGCGCAACAGGCCAGGGCGGCGATGAACAAGCGGGATTGGGGCAGCGCCGCAAAACGGACCATCGCATTTCTCCGCAATGCCGTGCGTCCCCGCACGGCGGCAAGTCGTTGCAACGCGGAGAAAACGTTCGGCGCGAGCGCACGCGTAGGCGGCATCCGGCCGGACACCGCCTCCCGCGATGCGCCTCGGTCCGGAGCCCTGCATGAAGCGCGAAAGGCACCCCGGGGCAGGCCGGTCTCCGGGCTCGCCGGTACGCGCCTGGCTCATGCCACACGCCGGGCGGCCCGCCTTCCCATGCGCAACGCGCACAGTGGCATCTCGGACCGTCCGCACCGACTTACCGTTGCGGGGGCAGCGCCGGAATGACCGGGGAGCGAAAAGCTCCCGGGCGCACCGGCTTCCCGTTTCACCCGCCGCGAAGGGAAACGCGGCGGACACCTGCTGCGGCGGATTATAGCGCGCCGCGGCGACGGGCGGCGCGCCGCGGCCTGTGCTGCTATAATTCCCGCCCCTTTTGCAACGAGCTTAAGACGCCCTGCCGTTTTCCGTGAGCCGCAAGCTGTACATCCGCACGTTTGGCTGCCAGATGAACGAGTACGACTCGGACAAGATGGCCGACGTGCTGCGCGCGGCCGAGGGCCTCGAGCGGACCGTGCGGCCGGACGACGCCGACGTCATCCTGTTCAACACCTGCTCGGTGCGGGAGAAGGCGCAGGAGCGCGTATTCCACGACCTGGGACGCGTGCGCGGGCTGAAGACCGCCAATCCGGACCTGATCATCGGCGTCGGCGGCTGCGTCGCCAGCCAGGAGGGGGCGGCGATCGTCGCCCGCGCGCCCTACGTCGACGTCGTGTTCGGCCCGCAGACGCTGCATCGGCTGCCGGAGCTGATCGCCCGCCGGCGCGCGACCGGCAAGCCGCAGGTCGACGTGAGCTTTCCTGAGATCGAAAAGTTCGACCACCTGCCGCCGCCTCGCGTCGACGGCGTCGCGGCGTTCGTGTCGATCATGGAGGGCTGCAGCAAGTACTGCACGTTCTGCGTCGTGCCTTACACGCGCGGCGAGGAAGTGTCCCGCCCGTTGGACGACGTGCTGACCGAGGTCGCCGACCTGGTCGACCAGGGTGTCAGGGAGGTGACGCTGCTCGGGCAAAACGTCAATGCTTATCGCGGCAGCGCCGGCGAGGGCCGGGTCGCCGACTTCACCGCGCTGATCGAGCACCTAGCCGAGATCGACGGACTCGAGCGCATCCGCTACACGACCTCGCATCCGCGGGACATGTCGCAGAGGCTGATCGATGTCTATCGCACGGTGCCGAAGCTCGTGTCGCAGCTCCACCTGCCGGTACAGTCGGGGTCCGATCGGGTGCTCGCGGCGATGAAGCGCGGCTACAGCGCGCTCGAATACAAGTCGATCGTCCGCCGCGTGCGCAAGGCCCGTCCGGCGCTGTCGCTGTCGTCCGATTTCATCGTTGGCTTCCCCGGCGAGACCGATGCCGATTTCGAGCGGACGATGCGCCTGATCGACGAGGTGGGCTTCGACGGCAGCTACAGCTTCTTGTACAGCCCGCGCCCCGGCACGCCGGCGGCGGACTTCGCCGACGCGGTGCCGCGCGAAGTCGCGCAGGCGCGGCTTCGACGCCTGCAGGCGCGCATCGACGCGCAATACGCCGCCTGCAGTGCGGCGCTGGTCGGGACCGTCGAGCGCGCGCTGGTCACCGGCCATGCCAGCAGGAACTCGGAGGACCTTGCGGCGCGCACCGAGAGCAATCGCGTCGTGAACTTCGCCGGCGGCGCCGAGCTTGTCGGACGCTACGCCGACATCCGGATTACCGCAGCGCGCGCGCACTCGCTGCGCGGCGAACTGGCAGCCGCCTGACCTCGCCGCGCCGCGAGGTTTGCGCCTGCGCCCCTATCAACGCACTCGAATCGGCTGACGACGCCATGTTGACCGCAAGATTCGCATCCCGTTCCAGAATCACGCTCGCGCTCGCCGTCGCTGCGCTGCTGACTGGCTGCGCCACCGTTCCCGCGACCGATTCGGCGACGCTCGCCGCCGCCGCGGTCGCCGCAACCGACGCGGCGAGCGCCGCCACGGACAACGCCTCGCCGATCGCCCGTTCCGGCCACGGCGCAGCCGAGCCCGCGACGACCAGGCCGGGAGGCATGCCGGGCGTCGCCGCGGCCGCGGCAGCCGCCGCAGCAGCCGCCGTGGCCGCGCAGCAGAAGCCCTTCGCGGACGTCATCAAAGAAGCCAAGGAGCAGCCCGGCTTCTTCAACGTCTATACCAAGGACGAGAAGGTCTGGCTGGAGATCGGGCCGGACCAGATCGACCGGGCGTTCTTCCTGCAGGAGAACCGCACGCAGGGCATCGGCGAGCGCGATCCGTTCACCAGCCCGATGCTGCGTTCGCACATCGTCGAATTTCACCGCCTGGGCAACCTGGTGCAGCTTATCGCCAAGAACACGCAGTTCCTGGCCTCGGCCGGCACGCCGATCGCGCGCGCCGTGCGCGAATCGACCAGCGACAGCCTGCTCGGCGCGGTGCCCGTCGCCAGCCAGCCGCATCCGGAGCGGAAGTCGGTGCTGATCGAGCTCAATGCGCTGCTGCTGACCGACCTGCCCGGCGGGTCGACCGCGCTCGAGGCCGCCTACCGCATCCCCTACTCGTTCGACGCCCGCAACTCGAGCTTCACGGCGATTCACAACAGCGCCGACCTGACCGGATTTGCCGTCTCGGCGCACTACGCGGTGCCGAAGCTGCCGCCGCCACCGACGAGCGCCACGGCCACGCGTACGCCGCCGCCCACGCATCTCGAGGACGTGCGGAGCCTCTTCCTCGGCTACTACTACAGCCTGGCCAGGCTGCCCGAGCCGATGCACGCGCGCGTGGCCGACGATCGCGTCGGGCATTTCGTCACGCGCCGTTGGGATTTCTCCGACGACATCAAGGCATTTCCCGAGGTCTATTACGTCAAGCGGTGGCGGCTGGAAAAAAAGGACCCGGACGCTGCGCTGTCCGAGCCCAAGCAGCCGATCGTCTACTGGCTCGATCGCGATATTCCGGAAAAGTATCGCGACACGGTCAAGGCCGGCATCCTCGAATGGAACAAGGCATTCGAGAAGATCGGCTTCAAGGATGCGCTGCGGGTCGAGATGCAACCCGAGAACGCCGACTTCGTCACCGCCGACGCGCACCATGCGTCGGTGCGCTGGGTCGTCCGCGACGAGCCGGGCGCACTCGCGATCGGCCCCAGCCGCGCCGATCCGCGCACCGGCGAGATCCTCGACGCCGACATCGAGATCGAGGACGGCTGGACGCGCCTGCCGCGGCGGCAGGCGTCCGAGCAGTTTCGCCCGAGGGCGCGGCCGACGCTGACCGGCGAGGACACCTACTGCGACTACGGCGACGTCGCGACGGACGAGCTCGCATTCGCGCTCGACGTGCTGGTGGCGCGCGGCGAAATCGATCCGCAAGGGCCGGAAGCGCAGAAATACGTTCTAGCAACGCTGAAGGACGTGGTGACGCACGAGGTCGGGCACACGCTCGGCCTGCAGCACAATTTCCGCGCCTCGACGATCTACACGCAGAAAGAGCTCGAGGATCCTTCGTTCACGCATACGCACGGCATCGGCGGCTCGGTGATGGATTACAACGCGATCAATCTGGCGCTGCAGAGCGAGCCCCAGGGCGACTACGTGATGCCGACGATCGGTCCGTACGACTACTGGGCGATCGAATACGCGTACAAGCCGATCGCGCCGGACCACGAAAAAGAGGAGCTGGCCAGGATCGCCGCGCGCAGCGACGAGCCGCAGCTCGCGTTCGCCAACGACGTCGACGCCGGGTTCGGCGGCGCCGCCGAGGGCATGGACCCGCAGGTGAACCGGCGCGACCTGGGCAGCAATCCGCTCGAGTTCGCGACGCGGCGCCTGCAGCCCAGTCGCGAGTTGTG
>DATBOK010000167.1:0-3521 GCA_036553845.1 Casimicrobiaceae bacterium | reverse complement strand
TCTTGCCCGAGCCGTTGGGCCCGATCACGCCGGCGATTTCTGCGGCGCCGACACTGAAGCTGACACCGTCGACCGCCTTGATCGCGCCATACGCCTTGTGCACGCCGGCAACGTCGAGCAACGCGGTCATGACTCCCCCCGTAGCGAGCTTCGCTCGCCTCCGCCAACGGGGGCAGCGCCTTGGGGCGGCCCTGCGGCGCTCATTTCCCAACCTCGCGCGGGCGGCGCGCGCCGAGCGACAGCAGGCCGCCCGGCAGCCAGACCATCAGCACGACCAGCGCGATGCCGAATGCCACCAGGTACCACTTCTGCATGAACTGCAGCGCGGGATCGCTGCTCGAGCGCAGCACCTCGGGCAGCAGGATCACCACCACCGTGCCGATTACCGGCCCGAAGAAGCGCCCGCTGCCGCCGATGATCACCGCCAGCAGCATCATCAGCGACGTGCCGAAATAGAACGTGCCGGGCTCGACGTACTGCACGAGCCCGGCGTAGAACACGCCGCCGACGCCGCCGTACGCGGCGCCGATGGCGAACGCGAGCAGCGTGTAGGCGGTGATATTGATGCCGAGGCTCTCGGCGCGGATCGGGTTGTCGCGCAGCGCCGCGAACGCGCGGCCCCAGGGCGAGCGCAGCAGCAGCCACATCAGGATCGCGACGATCGTCAGCGACGCCAGGGTGAGCCAGAAGTACGCGCGCTCGCTGTCGAAGCTCAATGCCAGGATCGACGGCCGCGGGATGTTGGCGATGCCGAACGTGCCGCCGGTCAGCGCCTCCTCGTTGCGCATCACGAGATAGACGAGCACGTTGAAGCCGAGCGTGGCGAACGCGAGATAGTGATGCTGCACGCGCAGCGCCGGAAAGCCGAGCGCGAGCCCGACGACGAAGCACGCGAGGGCGGCGATCGGGATCGTCGCCCAGAACGACATGCCGGTCTTGGTGACCAGGATCGCCGTGACGTAGGCGCCGATGCCGAAGAACGCCGCCTGCCCCAGCGACATCTGGCCCGCGTAGCCCATCGTCAGGTTGAGTCCCATCGTCGCCATCAGGTAGACGCAGCACAGCGACAGCAGGTAGATCTGGCTGCGCTGCAGGTAGAACGCGCTGATGCCGAGCGCGAGGATCGCCGCGGCGAGCAGCACGCGACAGGCAGTGACGCTCATACCTTGCGCTCCTCGCGGCGCCCGAGCAGCCCCTCGGGGCGGAACAGGATCACCAGCAGGAACAGCACCAGCGCCACGCCTTCCTTGTAGGCCGGCGAGAAATAGTAGCCGACGACGTTCTCCATGATGCCGATCAGCACGCCGCCGAGCAGCGCGCCGCGCGTCTGGTTGAAGCCGCCGATGATCGCGGCGAAGAAGGCCTTCATGCCGATCGTCTCGCCCATGTCGAACTTCGCGAGATATGCGGGCGTGATGAGGAGCGCGGCGACGGTCGCCAGCACGGCGTTGATGAGGAACACGTACAGCACCATGCGCCGCACGTCGATGCCGAGCACCTTGGCGGCCTCGGTGTTCTGCGCCACGGCCTGCATCGCGCGCCCGGTCACCGTGCGATTGAGGAACGCCTGCAGCGCGACGACGATGAAGCCCGCGACCACGAGCGTGCCGATGTCGGCGATCGACACCGTGACCCCGGCAACCGAGAACTGGCCGGCGGGAAACGGGCTCGGGAACGGATGCGCCATCGCGCTGTAGCCGGCGCGCACGATGGACTTGACGGCAATCGACACGCCGAGCGTGGCGATGACCAGCGGGATCACGCCGTGGCCGATCAGCGGGTCGGCGATGCCGCGCTTGAACGCGACGCCCAGCAACAGCATCGCCACGAGGCAGGTGACGACGAACGCCAGCCACAGCGGCATGCCGAAGGCGATGCAGAACAGCATGCCGAACGCCGGCAGCATCACGAACTCGCCTTGCGCGAAATTGATGACGCCTGCCGCCTGCCACATCAGCGTGAAGCCGAGCGCCGCCAGCGCGTAGATCGCGCCCGCGGCCGTGCCGGAAACGACGAGCTGGACGAAATCACCCATCAGTGTCCTTGCGCGAGTGCGAGGTCCCCGCTGCCGCGCGGCGGCGGGCGAAGACCGCGGCGATGGGCGGCGAGCGGGCCGATCCCCCGGCCGCATGCCACCCGTCGCGCAGCCATGTTGCTACTTGGTATGCGCCGCCGGCAGCGTGGCGATGATCGTCTGCTTGCCGTCGACCACCTTGGTCATGTAGCTCGCGCGATCGAGGTCGCCGTTCTGGTCGAAGCTGACGTCGAGCAGCACGCCCGGGTTGTCCTTCACCGTGATGGTCGCGCCGTGCAGCGCCGCGGCCAGCGCCTTGGTATCGAACTTGCCGATGCGCTCGGTCATGACCTTGACGATGTACATCGCGCTGTAGCCCTTCAGCGAATTGTGGTCGCCCTTGTAGTTGTATTCCTTCTGGAACGCCGCGCTGAACTTCTGCACCTCCGGCTGCGGCGCGTCGGCCGACAGCCCGACGTGCGCGACGGCGCCGTTGGCGGCGTCGCCGGCGAGCTCGATCACCTTCTGGCTGGTGAGCGTCGTCTCGCCGACGATCGGCTTGTCGTAGCCCTGCTTCTTCAGCTCGCGCAGGCAGCGCGCCGATTCTTCCTCGTTGCTGTAGACGAAGAGTGCGTCGGCGTTCGACTGCTTGGCCTTGACCACGGCCCCGGAGAAGTCGACCTGGCCCGGATCGGTGGAGATGTTGGCGACGACCTTGATGCCGTATGGCTCGAGCGCCTTCAGCATCGAGTCGCTGCCGCCCTTGCCGAAGTCGTTGTTGACGTAGATGATCGCGACGCTCTTGGCGTGTAGCGTGTCGTTCATGTAGCGCGCGACCTTGGGCATCGCCGCCGATTGCGTGAACGAGGTGCGGAAGATGTACGGGTTGCCCTGCTGGGTAATGGCCGCGGCTTCGCCGCCGGTGAAGTTGGTGACCTCGGCGCGCCGCGTCTCCGCCATGCTGACCATGATCGACCCGGAGAACACCGGTCCCATCACCACGTAGGCGCCGTCGTCCACCGCCTTCTGCGCGAGCGCCTTGGAGATCGACGCCTGCGACTGCGTGTCGGCTGCCGAGTACTCGATCTTGCGGCCGAGGATGCCGCCGCTGGCGTTGATTTCCTTGACGGCGAGCTTGGCGCCGTCGTTGAAGTTGGTGCCCGACACCGCACCGGTGCCCGACAGCTCCACCAGACCCGCGATCTTGACCGTCGACTGCGCGGCGACCAGCGATGACGCCGCCACCGCACACGCCAGCGCAAGTCCCTTGATGATTTCGTTCATGTGTCCTCCGTAGTGGTTATGACGCGGGGTTGTCGCCTGGCATGCCGTCGAGCCGCGCCACCGCACGCAGCTCCGCCGCGGTTGCGGCCGGAAATCCGAAATACTCGAGGTACAGCGGTATCTGCTCGAACAGCATGTCGGTCCCGGCCTGCGTCGCGCAGCCGCGCGCGCGCGCCGCCTTGAGCAGCGGGGTCAGCTGCTCCTTCATCACGACTTCGCCGAC
>DATBOK010000162.1:0-7912 GCA_036553845.1 Casimicrobiaceae bacterium | reverse complement strand
AACGTGCTGACCAACCCGGTGCTCGACCCGTTCGGCAAGATCCCCGAGTTCAAGTACTGCGCGGTGAAGTTGGCGGCTGGTGGCGCACCCCCCGCCGCCACCGGCTACAACAACGCCGCGACGCAGAACGAGGAACCCGCGCCGATGTGAACCGGCCTGGCGCGTGCGCGCTCGCGCACGCGCCAGGCCATTTTCGTAACCCGTAGCCGGCACGCTCGCGTGCCGCCCTCGCCTTTCGCCGGCTCGCCGGCGCGCGCGATCACCGCCGCGTGTGGCACACTGCGCGTCGCCGGTGGAGTAGGCGGGCGCGAGGCGCACGCCGCGGCAACTCGCGAGGCGACATGCCTCGGCACAGGGAGGAGCAGCGGTGCCACTGTACATGGACATCCACGACGTTCCCGGCGTGACGCCGGAGGCGATCGCCAATGCGCACCTCGAGGATCTCAAGGCGCAGACGAAGCACGGCGTGTCCTATGTGAAGTACTGGCTCAACCAGAAGGAAGGCAAGGTTTTCTGCCTGTGCACGGCACCCAACGCCAAGGCCGCCGACGCCGTGCATCGCGAAGCGCACGGCCTCGCCGCGGCGCGCATCATCAAGGTGACGCCGGAGCTCGCCGAGGCGTTCATGGGCGCCGCCGAGATCGACAAGGAAGGCGCCGTGCTGCTGCCCGGCAACACGGAGCGCGACCCCGGCACGCGCACCGTGCTGTTCACCGACATCGTCGGCTCGACCAGCTTCACGCAGCGGCTCGGCGACGACGCGGCGCTGGCCATGCTCGAAGTGCACGATCGCATCGTGCGCGAAGCGCTGGCGGCGGCGAGCGGACGCGAGGTTAAGCACACCGGCGACGGCATCATGAGTGTCTTCGTGTCGGCGGCGGCGGCGATCCGCAGCGGCATCAGGATGCAGCAGGGTTTCACGCGGCACCGCGACGGCCATCCCGACCAGGCACTCAAGGTGCGCATCGGCGTCGCCGCGGGCGAGCCCATCGAGCACCACGACGACCTGTTCGGCGCGACGGTGCAACTGGCGGCGCGGCTGTGCGCGCACGCGGAGCCCGAGCAGATCCTGGTCTCCAACACCGTCGCCGAGCTCTGCATCGGCAAATCGCTGCCGTTTCGGGACCTGGGGAAAGTTGCGCTCAAGGGGTTCGAGCAGCCGGTGCACGTCCACTGCATCGGCGAGGGATAGCGGAACCGGCGCGCCTCAGGGGCGCAGCGCCTTCCACCACATCCAGGCGCCGAGCACGAACAGCATGATCGAGAACGCGCGACGCAGTCGCGCCACCGGCCACGCATGCGCGACGCGCGCGCCGAGCGGCGCGAACAGCATGCTCATGACGACGATGCCGGCGAGCGCCGGCAGATAGACGTAGCCGACCGACCAGGGCGGCAGGTCGCGCGCGCGCCAGCCCGCGAACATGAAGCCGATCGCCGAGGCCACCGCCACCGGCCAGCCGATGGCCGCCGATGTCGCCACCGCGGCGTGCACCTTGATGTTGCTGCGGGTCATGAAGGGCACGGCGAGGAACGCGCCGCCGGTGCCGACCATGCCGGCGACGACGCCGATCACCGTGCCGACGCCGAACATCGCCGGCTTGCCGGGCAGCGGGTGCACAGCCTCCGACGGCTTCGACCACGCCATGCGTGCCGCAGTGAACCAGGTGAACGAGCCGAAGATCGCCGCCATCACGCGCATCGGCAGCGCCGACGCGATCTGCGGGCCGATCAGCGAGCCGATGACGAGTCCGGGCGCCATCGCCCGCACGATCGGCCACGCCACGGCGCCGCGGCGGTGGTGTGCCCGCGCCGACGCGAACGCCGTGAACACGATCGACGCCGCCGACGTGCCGATCGCCAGCGGCAGCAGGTGCGCCGTGCCGATCCCTTCGCGCGAGAACACCTCGACCATTACCGGCACAATCGTGAAGCCGCCGCCGATGCCGAGGAGGCCCGCGAGGAAGCCTACGAAGGCGCCGAGCGCGAGGAAGATCGGCAGCAGCGCCAGGTTCATGCGCGCGCCGGGCGCTTGGCGAGGCGCGTGATGTGGTTCCATTCGGCCGGGGTTACCGGCGTGATCGACAGGCGATTGCCGCGCTTGAGCAGGAGCATGCCGGCGAGCGCCGGATCGTCGCGCAGCTGCGCGAGCGCGATGAGCGGCGTCTTCTCGCGAAACGTCACCTCGACGTTCATCCAGCGCGGCACGTCCGGCGTGGCCTTGGCGTCGTAGTAGGGGCTCTTGCGGTCGAATTGCGACGCGTCGGGATAGGCCGCTTTGGTCACCTCGACGATGCCGGCGATGCCGGGCTCGGCACAGCTCGAGTGGTAGAAGAACGCCAGGTCGCCCACGCGCATCTCGTCGCGCATGTAGTTGCGCGCCTGGTAGTTGCGCACGCCGAACCAGGGAATCGTGCGCTTCGGCGCGCGCGCGAGGTCGTCGATGGACACCTCGTCCGGCTCGGATTTCATCAGCCAGTGGCGCATGGCGCAGCCGCTGGCGTGTGGGTCGCGATGCGCTCGCGCACGGCGACGAATCGACGGGCGTCGCAGCGATCGATCGGAAGACCTCGTTGGATCATGGGTCGATGGCCGCGAACCCGATGCACATGCCGGCAGTCTATACCCGCGCGGCGAGCGTATGATCGCCGCGCATGATCGTCGACGCGCTGGACGATATTGACGAACTGCCTGCGCCGCGGCTTGCCGGCGACGGACCGCTCGCCCGCCTGCCCCATCTCGACTTCGCACGGCTCGCGGACGCGCGGCACGACATCGGGCCGGCTGCGCACGCGCGCTGGCTCGACCGTCGGCTCGCACGCGACGGCGCGCTGCTGCTGCGCGGCGCGCCCGTCGCCGCGCCCGACGACTTGGAGCGCATCCTCGCCACGCTGATTCCAGCGGCCGAATTCCTCGGCTACGAGGAGGATCGCGTGGCGCCGCGCACGCGCCTCGGCGCGCACGTCTACACGTCGTCCGAATTCCGCGCCAGCCTCAACATTCCGCTGCACAACGAGCGCTCCCCGCGCAACGCATGGCCAATGCGCATCATCTTCCATTGCCGCACGCCTGCGGCGCGTGGCGGGCGCACGCCGATCGCCGACATCAGGCAGGTGACTGCCGCACTGCCGCGCGACCTGGTCGCCGAATTCGCGGCGCGCGGGCTGCGCTATGTCCGCAACGTTGGCACGCGCGACGTGTCGCTCGAGTTCGCGTTCGGCACCGATGACCGCGAGGCGATCGACGAATACTGCGTTCGCCACGACCTGTCCATCGAATGGCGCGATGGCGACCGGGCGCGCACGACGTTCCTGCGCCCAGCGCTGGCCACGCACCCGGACACCGGCGAGCTGTTGTGGTTCAACTACGTCGGAACCTGGACCCGGCGCAGCTGGGATCGCGCGCATCAGGTCCGTTTGCGCGCCACGCCGGACGACGAGCTGCCGTATCACACGACGTTCGGCGATGGCGGCGCGATTCCCGATCGGACGATCGACACGATCCTCGCCGCCTATGCGGCGGCGACCGTCGCCTTCGACTGGCGCGCCGGCGATCTGCTGATCCTCGACAACATGCGCTGGGCGCACGGACGCGAACCCTACACGGGTCCGCGCGAAGTGTGGACGGCGATGGCGCGCCTCGTGCAGCGCACGCCTTGAAAGGGTCCCCGCGGGTGCCGTCGTAGCCGTCTGGCCTTGAACCGAAGTTCAAGTCGGCAGTCTGCCGGAACCTTCAGGCACATCCGCGTGGGACGCGCACACCGGTTCGCTGGCGCGACCGCCTCGCACTAATGGCATTGGTTCAAAGACACACGTGGCCCGTGTCGAACACCGCAGGGGATTGATCGTCGGCCGCCCGCGCGCGTGGTGCGCGCCGGCGGGCATTCAGAACAGCTTGTCCTGGCTCGCGAGCAAGGTGTCGATCGCGGCGCCCATGTCGTGGATTCTACGCTGCGCGCTCGCAGCGTCAATCGGCGCATCGCCCTTGCGCTCGGCGGCCGCGCGCGCGCCGTGCGCGGCCCCGTCGCCGCGATGCCCGCGCGATTGCGCGCGCAACAGCTCGTGGGCGATGTTGAGCGCCGCCATGACCGCGATGCGTTCGGCGCCGGCGATCTTGCCCTGGTCGCGGATCTCGCGCATCCGCCGGTCGAGATAGGCGACCGCTTCCGACAGCTCGGCGCGCTCGCTTTCCTTGCAGGCGATGCGGTAGTCGCGGCCGAGGATGTTGACGTCGAGCGTGACCGCGCGGTCCGCGGCGTCGCGCGCCGTCATTCGCCGGGGATCCGCGCCATCAGGGTGTCGAGGCGCGTGCTCGCCTCGTGCATCCGCGTCAGGAGGTCGCGGTTCTTCTCCTGCACGGCGGCGAGGTCCTGGCGCAGGCTCTCGTTGGCCGCCCGCATCGCGCGCGTATGCGCGATCAGCGTCGCGAGCTTCTGCTCGAGTTGTCCGATTTCGGCGTCCATTCCCCCACTATAGACATGCGCCCGCGCGAGCGTCAACTTCGCAAGCGCGCCGCCGGCGACCGTTCATCCGCCGCCGGTCGCGAGCGGCGCGTAGCGCACGCTTTGCACTTCCAGCTCCTCGACCCCGACCGGCGTGCGCAGCGTGACGAGGTCGCCTTCGCGCGCCTTGAGCAGCGCGCGCGCCATCGGCGAGATCCAGCTGATGTAGCCGCGCGCGGTGTCGATCTCGTCGATGCCGACGATCGACACCGTGCGCGCAGCGCCGGAAGGATCGCTGACGGTGACGGTGGCGCCGAAGAACACGCGATCGGCGTTGTCGTCGTCGCGCCGGGCCACCGGGTCGACGACTTCGGCCAGGTCGAGCCGCTTCACCAGGAAGCGGATGCGGCGGTCGATTTCGCGCAGCCGCTTCTTGCCGTAGATGTAGTCGCCGTTCTCCGAGCGGTCGCCGTTGCCCGCCGCCCACGACACCGTGGCCACCAGTGCCGGGCGCTCGACCCTGTTGAGGTTTTCCAGCTCGGCGGCGAGCCGCGCGTAACCGCCCGGCGTCATGTAGTTGCGCGCGCCCTGCGGCAACGGCGAGACGTCGTCGCCATCGTCGTCGTCGAACGGGTCGACGGCGGTTTCCTCGTTGGTGAAGGCCTTGTTCATCGTGCAGCGCCCGCAAACCGGCCGCGAATGCCCGATTTTACGCCGCCTGCGCCGGCGCACCGTCCCCCTATAATCGCCGCACCCATGCGCGAGCCGTTGACACCCGGGCGCACGTTCGCCGTGGTCGCGATCGCGGCCGGGGCCGGTGCGCTCGCGATCGTGTTCGCGGCGATGACAGGCACCGTGCGGGTCGATGCCGCCAGCGTGCTGGTGGCCCTGACCGGCGGCGTGCCCTCGGCCCCCGATGCGACCGCGATCGTGATGACGCTGCGCCTGCCGCGCGCACTGTGCGCGTTCGCCGTCGGCGGGCTGCTGGCGCTGGCCGGCGCGCTGATGCAGGTGGTCCTGCGCAACCCGCTGGCCGACCCATACGTGCTCGGGGTGTCCGGCGGTGCCGCGGTCGGCGCGCTCGGCGCCATCCTCGCCGGCGCGTTCGCACTGGCCGCGCCCGCGGCCTTCATCGGCGCGGTAGTGTCCACCGCCATCGTGTTCACGCTCGCCGCCGGCGACACTGCACGCGGCTCCTCGCGGCTCCTGCTCACGGGCGTGGTGGTGGCCGCCGGCTGGGGCGCGCTGATCGCGCTCATCCTGTCGATCGCGCCGACCGCGCAGGTGAAGGGCATGCTGTACTGGCTGATCGGCGACCTCAACGGCGCCGCCAATCCGCGGCCCGCGCTGATGGCGCTGGCCGCGGCGCTGGCAGCGGCGGCGCTGCTGGCACGCAGCCTGAATCGGCTCGCACGCGGCGCCGAGCACGCTGCGGCGCTCGGCGTGGACGTCGCGCGCGTGACGCTTGCGGCGCACGGCATCGCCGCATTCGCGGCGGCGGCAGCCGTGACGCAAGCCGGCAGCGTCGGCTTCGTCGGCCTCGTCGTCCCGCACGCGCTGAGGCTCGTGCTCGGCAACGACCAGCGCGCGCTGCTGCCGGCCGCGGTGTTCGCCGGCGGCGCGCTCGTCGTCGTCGCCGACACGCTGGCGCGCACGCTGTTCGCGCCGTTGTCGGTGCCGGTGGGCGTCATCACCGCGCTGGTCGGCGTGCCGACGTTCCTTTTCCTGCAGCGCAGGGCGCGGTGAAGCCGCCGCTCCTCGCCGCGGGCAACGTGCGCATCGGCGTCGGCGGCCGCGTGCTCTGCGAGTCGCTGTCGGTGCGCGTCGCCGGCGGCGAAGTGTGGGCGATCGTCGGGCCCAACGGTGCCGGCAAGACGACGCTGCTGCGCACGCTGGCGGGACTGCTGCCGCCGCTCGCCGGGTTTATCCACTTGTGCGGCGTGCCGCTGGCGTCGATGCCGCTGCGCGCGCGGGCCCGGTCGCGCGCGCTGCTGCCGCAGGACGACGTCGACGCCTTCGCGATCTCCGCGCTCGACAGCGTGCTGGCCGCGCGTCATCCGCACCTTGCGTGGCACGCGTTCGAAAGCGCGGCTGACCGTGACATCGCAATGTCGTCGCTGGCGCTGTTCGGCGTCGACGCCTTCGCCGCGCGCGACGTGCGCACGCTGTCCGGCGGCGAGCGCCGCCGCGTCGCGCTCGCCGAGCTCGTCGCCCAGGAAACGCCGCTGCTGCTGCTCGACGAGCCGTCGTCGCACCTCGACATCGGTCAGCAGGTGGCGGCGCTGGACGCGCTGACGACGATGGTGCGCGAGCATTCGCGCGCGCTGGTCATGGTGCTGCACGACCTGCATCTCGCGGTGCGCTACTGCGACCATGTGCTCGCCATCGGCCACGGTGGCGCCGAGTCGGGCGAGGCGGCAGCGATGCTCGAGGCCGGACGCCTGTCGGCGTTGTTCGCACGACCGCTCGTCGAGTTGGGCGAGCGCCGGATGCGCACGTTCGTGCCGCGCTGATCGAGATCGCGCGCTCAGTCGCGCATCGCCGCACACAGCGCCGCGACGCCTTGCGCGAAGCGCGGGCCCGCGCGATGGAGGAGATTGGCGTCGACCACCCGCAGGCGGCCGTCGCGCACGGCCGGAATCTGCGGCCAGCGCCGCCAGGCGTCGAGCCAGGGAGGCCGCTTCGCGTCGTCGGCACCGGCGACGATCACCTGCGGCGCGGCCGCGATGACCGCCTCCTCGTCGACCACCGGTGCGGCGACGCCGAGATCCGCGAAGACGTTGACGCCGCCGCACAGCGCGATCGCCTCGCTGATCAGATGGTGGCCTCCGATCGTGAAGATCGGCGCACCCCAGATCTCGTAGAACACGGGCGTCGGCTCGTGCGCGATGCCCCTACGCGGTCGCGCGGCCTCGATCGCTGCGCGAAACGCGCGCGCGGCGCCCGCCGCGGCATCGGGCGTCCCGGCCAGCGTGCCGAGGCGCTCGAGGTCGACGGCGATGCCGTCGATCGTCCTGGCATCGGAGGTGAATACGGCGATGCCGCGGCGACGAATCGCGGCGAGCTGCGCGGAAGTCGTGTACGGCCAGGTGACGACGAGGTCGGGCGCGAGCGCGACCAGCCGCTCGAGATCGATGGCGTTGGCGTCGCCCACCACCGGGATGCCCGCGGCCGCGGGCGGAAAATTCGAGCCGGCGACCACGCCGACGATGCGCGCGCCGGCGCCGGCGGCGAACAGCAGCTCGGTGGCGTGCGGCGCGAGCGAGACGATGCGGCGCGCGGGCTGTGCGAGCGTGACCCGCGTCCCGGCATCGTCGACGGCCACGACTTCCGCGCGTGCCGGCGCCAGCGCGCATGCGAAGGCCATGGCCGCGATGGCGGCGCGCGCGGTACGGGTCACAACGCCCAGCGCACGCCGGCGAACCATTGCGCGCCGCCGGTCGAGTAATCGGCAGCCAGCTCGTAGTTCTTGTC
>DATBOK010000140.1:0-19966 GCA_036553845.1 Casimicrobiaceae bacterium | reverse complement strand
GCCAACGCCTACGCCCAGACCTCGGGCGCCACATCGCAGACCGACATGCTGACGTCGTTCCTGCCGATGATCGCCATCTTCGTGGTGTTCTACTTCCTGCTGATCCGCCCGCAGCAGAAGCGCTCGAAGGAGCAGCGCGAGTTGCTCGCCGCGCTCGAAAAGGGCAACGAGGTCATCACTTCCGGCGGCATGGTGGGACGCATCGCCAAGATCAACGACCAGTACGTCACGCTCGAAGTGGCGCCCAGCGTCGAGATCACCGTGCAACGCAGCTCGGTGAGCCAGCTCCTGCCCAAGGGCACGCTGAAGAGCCTGTGACGCGAACCGACGCAGCACGCGCCGCGTGCACCGGGCGCGCCCGGGCTGCCGCGCCCCGCGTCGGCGCACCGGCGACCCACCCCTCGCGAATTTCGCCATGAATCGCTACCCGCTCTGGAAATACGTCGTCATGGCCGTCGCGCTGGTCGTTGGCGTCGTGTACGCACTGCCCAACCTCTTCGCCGAGCTGCCGGCCGTGCAGGTGTCGACGTCGAAGGGCGCCGTCAAAGTCGACACCACCACGCTCGCCACCGTCGAGTCGGCGCTCAAGGCCGCCAACATCGAGTACCGCGGCGCCACGCTCGATCCCACCGGGATCAAGATCCGCTTCGGCGACGTCGACACCCAGACCAGGGCCAAGGACGTGCTGCAGGCGAAGCTCAACGCCGACCAGAAGGACCCCGACTACATCGTCGCCCTCAACCTGCAGTCGTCGTCGCCGCAGTGGCTGGCCTCGATCGGCGCGCTGCCGATGTACCTCGGCCTCGACCTGCGCGGCGGCGTGCACTTCCTGCTGCAGGTGGACATGAAGACGGCGCTGGAGAAGGCGGCCGACCGCTACAGCGCCGACATCCGCACGCTGATGCGCACCGAGAAGATCCAGTACGCGGGCGTGGCGCGCGAGGGCGGCAACATCGTCGTGCGCTTCCGCGACGCCGGCGAGCGCAACAAGGCGCGGCTCGCGATCGACAAGAACTACCCGGACCTGGTCGAGCGCGACGTCGACACCGCTGCCGACGACCTGCGCCTGTACGCGACGCTCAAGCCCGAGGTGCTGAAGAAGATCGGCGACGGCGCCGTGCAGCAGAACATCCAGATCCTGCGCAACCGCGTCAACGAGCTGGGCGTCGCCGAGCCCATCGTGCAGCAGCAGGGCGGCGACCGCATCGTCGTGCAGCTGCCGGGCGTGCAGGACACCGCGCGCGCCAAGGACATCCTCGGCCGCACGGCGTCGCTCGAGATCCGCATGGTCGACGAGGATCCGGGCGCGCTGCAGGCCGCGCTGAACGGCAACGTGCCGATCGGCACCGACCTCTACAAGGACCGCAACGGCGTGCCGAGCCTGATCCGCCGCCAGGCGGTGCTGACCGGCGACCGCATCCAGGACGCGCAGCCGGGCTTCGACAGCCGCAACAGCGAGCCCATCGTCAGCGTCACGCTCGACGCCACCGGCGGCCGCATCATCCGCGACATCTCGCGCGAGAACATCGGCAAGGGCATGGGCATCCTGCTGATCGACAAGAACAAGACGGAGCTCATCACCGCGCCGAAGATCCGCGACGAGCTCGGCACGCGCTTCCAGATCAGCGGCCAGATGACCGCGCGCGAGACTCGTGACATCGCGCTGCTGATGCGCGCCGGCGCGCTGGCGGCGCCGATGGAGATCGTCGAGGAGCGCACGGTCGGACCTTCGCTCGGCGCCGAGAACATCGCCAAGGGCTTCGATTCCGTGAAGCACGGCTTCCTCGTGCTGGCGGCGTTCATCTGCGTCTACTACCTGCTGATGGGCGTGATCTCGACGGTGTCGCTGTCGATCAACCTGCTGCTGCTGGTGGCGGTGCTGTCGATGATCCAGGCGACGCTGACGCTGCCGGGCATCGCCGCGATCGCGCTGACGCTCGGCATGGCGATCGACGCCAACGTGCTGATCAACGAGCGCATCCGCGAGGAGCTGCGCTGGGGCGCGACTCCGCATGCGGCGATCCAGGCCGGCTACGAGCGCGCGTGGGGCACGATCCTCGATTCCAACGTGACGACGATGATCGCCGGCATCGCGCTCCTGACGTTCGGCTCCGGCCCCGTTCGCGGCTTCGCCGTCGTGCACTGCCTCGGCATCCTGACGTCGATGTTCTCTGCCGTGTTCGTCTCGCGCGGCATCGTCAACCTGATCTACGGCCGGCGCAAGAAGCTCGAGGGGATCTCGATCGGCCAGGTCTGGCGGCCGCAAGGCGCCGCCGCCGGCGTGCCGGCGAAGAAGCGGCCCGAGAAACAGGCCGTCTGACCACGCGCCGCCCACCCCACGGAATAGCCCCGGACCATGGAATTCTTCCGCTTCAAGAACGACATCCCGTTCATGCGGCACGCGCTGGTGTTCAATGTCATCTCGTTGATCACCTTCCTCGCCGCCGTGTTCTTCCTCGTTCACCGCGGCCTCGACTTCGGCGTCGACTTCCGCGGCGGCACGGTGATCGAGGTGGAATACGCGCATGCGGCCGATTTCGACCGCGTGCGCGCGGCGATCGACAAGCTCAAGGTCGGCGAGTATTCGGTGCAGCGCTTCGGCAACGCGCAGACGGCGCTGATCCGCCTGCCGCTGAAGGAAGGCGTGTCGAGCGCCAAGCTGTCGGAAGACGTGATGGGCGCGCTGAAGGCCGACGACGCCTCGGCGACGCAGAAGCGCGTCGAGTTCGTCGGCCCGCAGGTGGGCAAGGAGCTCTACGAGAACGGCGGACTCGCGCTGCTGTTCGTGGCCATCGGCATCGTCGCCTACCTCGCGCTGCGGTTCGAGTGGCGCTTCGCGGTGGCGGCGATCGTCGCCAACCTGCACGACGTGGTGATCATCCTCGGCTTCTTCGCGTTCTTCCAGTGGGAGTTCTCGCTGCCGGTGCTGGCCGCGGTGCTGGCCGTGCTCGGCTACTCGGTCAACGAATCGGTCGTCATCGCCGACCGGATCCGCGAGAATTTCCGCAAGATGCGCAAGGCCAGCGTCACCCACGTCATCGACAACGCGATCACCAGCACGATCTCGCGCACGATCATCACCCATGGCTGCACGCAGATCATGGTGACGTCGATGCTGATATTCGGCGGCGAGACGCTGCACTACTTCGCGCTGGCGCTGACCATCGGCATCCTGTTCGGCATCTACTCGTCGGTGCTGGTGATGGCGCCTCTGGTGATGTGGCTCGGCGTATCGCGCGAGGATCTCGTCAAGGCCGACCGCAAGCGCGACGGCGGCAACGCCGAGAAGATCCTGCCCTAGTCGGGCGGCGGGACCCGGTCGACGACCCAGGCGCCCGCGCTGCCCGCCCGTGTTCACGACGCTGCTCTATTCGCTGCTGTCGCTCGACCAGTCGATCGCACTCATCGCCACTCAGTACGGCGCGTGGTTCTACGCGATCGTGGCGGCGATCATCTTCGTCGAGACGGGCGTCGTCGTGTTCCCGCTGCTGCCCGGCGACTCGCTGCTGTTCCTCGCCGGCACGGTCGTCGCGTCGGCCGGACTCGACGTGCACCTGCTGGTGTTCATCCTCGCGCTCGCCGCCGTGGCCGGCGACTCGCTCAACTACGCGATCGGCCGCTACCTCGGCCCGAAGGTGTTCGAGCGGCCCGACTCGCGCTGGCTGCGCAAGAGCTACCTCGAGCGCACGCACCGCTTCTACGAGCGCTATGGCGGCGTGACGATCATCATCGCGCGGTTCGTGCCGATCGTGCGCACGTTCGCGCCGTTCCTCGCCGGCGTGGGCGCGATGTCCTACCCGCGATTCCTCACCTACAACGTGGTCGGTGGCGTGGCATGGGTCGCGCTGCTCACCTACGCCGGCTTCTTCTTCGGCAACATCCCGTGGGTGAAGCAGAACCTCACGTTCATCGTGCTCGTGATCGTCGTCGTGTCGCTGGTGCCGGCGATCGTCACGTTCCTGCGCGAGCGCCACAAAACGCCGCGCTGAGCGGCGGCTCGCATTGCGCGTCACGCGGACATGCGATCAGATCCGCCTGGCGAGCTCCGCGGCGCGGCCGATGTAGGTGCCGGGCGTGAGCGCCCTGAGGCGCGCCTTGGCGTCGTCGGGCAGCGCGAGTCCGTCGATGAAGGCATGCAGCGTTTCGCGCGTCATGCCCGACTTGCCGCGCGTCAGCGCCTTCAGCTTCTCGTAGGGCTCGTCGATGCCGTAGCGGCGCATCACCGTCTGGATCGGCTCCGCCAGCACTTCCCAGTTCGCATCGAGGTCGGCGGCGATGCGCGCGCGGTCGACGTCGAGCTTGGCCAGGCCCTGGCGCAGCGCCAGGAAGCCCAGCAGCGCGTGGCCGAGGCCGACGCCGAGGTTTCGCAGCACCGTGGAGTCGGTCAGGTCGCGCTGCCAGCGCGACACCGGCAGCTTTTCGGCGAAGTGGCGCAACAGCGCATTGGCGAGGCCGAGATTGCCCTCGGAGTTCTCGAAGTCGATCGGGTTGACCTTGTGCGGCATCGTCGACGACCCGGTCTCGCCTTCGCGCAATCGCTGGCGGAAATACCCGAGCGAGATGTAGCCCCACAGGTCGCGATCGAGGTCGATCAGGATCGTGTCGATGCGCGCCAGCGCGTCGCAGTACTCGGCGACGCCGTCGTGCGGCTCGATCTGCGTGGTGTACGGATTGAATTCGAGCCCCAGCCGCACCACGGTGCGCGCGGCGAGCCGCTCCCAGTCGACATCGGGATAGGCGACGAGATGCGCGTTGTAGTTGCCCACGGCGCCGTTGATCTTGCCCTTGACGACCACGCGTGCGAACGCCGCGAGCGCGCGGTCGAGGCGGGCCACGACATTGGCGATCTCCTTGCCGAGCGTCGTCGGCGTCGCCGGCTGGCCGTGGGTGCGCGCGAGCATCGCCACGCCGGCCTGCGCATGCGCCAGCACGCGCAGCTCGGCGATCAGCGACTCGATCGCGGGCACCAGCACCTCGCGCCGCGCATCGGCGAGGGCAAGTCCGTGCGCGAGGTTGTTGATGTCCTCCGACGTGCACGCGAAATGCACGAACTCGCGCAACTTCGCGGCGCCGGCGACACCGGCCAGCCGCTGCTTGAGCCAGTACTCGACCGCCTTGACGTCGTGGTTGGTCTCGCGCTCGATGGCCTTGACGTCGCGCGCGTCGTCGGGCGAGAACGCCGTGCCGATGGCTTCGAGCTGCCGGCGCGTGGCGTCGTCGAACGGCGGCGCCTCGCTGATCGCGGGCTCGTCGGCGAGCGCGCAGAGCCAGGCGATCTCGATGCGCACGCGCTGGCGGATCAGCGCGAATTCGCTGAAGTGGTCAGCCAGCGCCGCCACCTTGGCGCGGTAGCGTCCGTCGAGCGGCGAGAGCGCGAGTATCGCGGCATCCGACATGCGATCGAGTCTAGCATAGCGAGCGCACGCATCCGGCGCCGCGGGCCGGCGCCGCGCCCGGTATAATCGCACCCGATGTTGAAGCTCTATTACTCCCACACCAGCCCCTTCGCGCGCAAGGTGCGCATCGCGCTCGACGAGAAGAAGATCGAGTACGAGCTGTGCGAGACGTCGGCCTGGGACGACGCGTCGCCGGTGCATGCCGCCAATCCGCTCGGCAAGGTGCCGACGCTCACGCTCGACGACGGCACGTCGATCTACGACTCGCGCGTCATCGTCGAATACATCGACAGCGTGAGCCCGGTGTCGCGCCTCGTTCCCGAGCCGGTGCGCCAGCGCATCGCCGTGCGCAAATGGGAGGCGCTCGCCGACGGCGCGTGCGAGGCGCTGGTGCTGGCGACGCTCGAAGGCCGCCGGCCGCAGGCGCGGCGCAGCCCGGAATGGATCGCGCGGCAGCGCCGCAAGGTCGAGTCGGCCGTCGCGGAAATGGCGGCCGAGCTGGCGGACAAGCCATGGTGCAATGGCGAGTCGTTTACGCTCGCGGACATCGCCTGCGGCTGCGCGCTCGGCTACATCGACTTGCGGATGGCGGATTTCGACTGGCGCGACCGCTATCCCAATCTCGCGCGCCACGCCGACAAGCTCGGCAAGCTTCCCGCTTTCGCCGAGTCGCGCCCGCCCGCCGCCTAGTCGCGCGGCGCGAGGCCGCCGGCCCCGCGCTCGGCTACGCCGATTGCTTCAGCTGGTCGAGGATCGCCGGATTCTCGAGCGTCGACGTGTCCTGCGTGATCGTCTCGCCCTTGGCGATCGAGCGCAGAAGCCGCCGCATGATCTTGCCCGAACGGGTCTTCGGCAGGTTGTCGCCGAAGCGGATGTCCTTGGGCTTGGCGATGGCCCCGATCTCCTTGCCGACCCAGTCGCGCAGCTCCTTCGCCACCTGCTGCGCGGCGGCGCCGGTGGGTCGCGCGCGCTTCAGCACGACAAACGCGCACACCGCCTCGCCCGTCATGTCGTCGGGACGGCCAACAACGGCTGCCTCCGCCACCATCGGGTTGGCGACGAGCGCGGACTCGACTTCCATCGTGCCGAGGCGATGGCCCGACACGTTGAGCACGTCGTCGATGCGGCCCATGATCGTGAAGTAGCCGTTGTGCGGATCGCGCACCGAGCCGTCGCCCGCGAGATAGAGCTTGCCACCGAGCTCCTCGGGGTAATAGCTCTTGCGGAAGCGCTCGGGATCGCCCCAGATCGTGCGGATCATCGCCGGCCATGGGCGCTTGATCACCAGCATGCCGCCCTGCCCGTTGGGGACGTCGTGGCCGGTCTCGTCGACGATCGCCGCCATGATGCCCGGCAGCGGCAGCGTGCACGAACCGGGACGCAGCGACGTCACGCCCGGCAGCGGCGTGATCATGTGGCCGCCCGTCTCCGTCTGCCACCACGTGTCGACGATCGGGCACCGACCCCGGCCGACGTTCGCGTGATACCACATCCACGCTTCCGGGTTGATCGGCTCGCCCACCGAGCCCAGCAGCCGCAGGCTCCCAAGATCGTAGCGCGACGGGTGCACGCTCGCGTCGGCCTCGCCGAGCTTGATCAGCGAGCGGATCGCGGTCGGCGCGGTGTAGAAAATGCTGACCTTGTGGCGCTGGATGACGTCCCAGAAGCGGCCGGCATTCGGAAACGTCGGCACGCCCTCGAACACCACCTCGGTGGCGCCGACGGCCAGCGGACCGTACGTGATGTACGAGTGCCCGGTGACCCAGCCGATGTCGGCGGTGCACCAGAAGACGTCGGTGGGCTTGATGTCGAACACCCATTGCATCGTCAGCGCACACCACAGCAGGTAGCCGCCCGTCGAATGCTGGACGCCCTTGGGCTTGCCGGTGGAACCCGACGTGTAGAGGATGAACAGCGGGTGCTCGGCGTCGACCCATTCGGGTTCGCATGCGTCCGCCGCGCCGGCCACGACGTCGTGCATCCATACGTCGCGCCCGGCCTGCATCGCCACCGCGTTCCCGGTGCGGCGGTAGACGACGACGTGCCTGACGCGCTCGCAACCGCCCATCGCCATTGCCTCGTCGACGATCGCCTTGATCGGCATCGCCTTGCCGCCGCGCATCTGCTCGTCGGCCGTGATGACCAGCGTGGCGCCGACGTCGACGATCCGCTCCTGCAGCGACTTCGCCGAAAAGCCTCCGAACACCACCGAATGTGGCGCGCCGATGCGCGCGCAGGCCTGCATCGCCACGACTCCCTCGATGGACATCGGGATGTAGATGATCACGCGATCGCCTTTTGCAGCGCCCATCGCGCGCAGCGCATTGGCGAAGCGGCACACGCGCTGGTGGAGGTCGCGGTAGGTGACGCGCGTCACCTTGCCATCGTCGCTCTCGAAGATGATCGCGACCTTGTCGGCATTGCCGTTGGCGAGATTGCGATCGAGGCAGTTGTACGAGGCGTTGAGCGTGCCGTCGCCGAACCACTTGTAGAACGGCGCCTGCGAATCGTCGAGCACCCGGGTGAACGGCTTGTGCCATTCGAGCGTCGCGCGTGCGAGCCGCGCCCAGAATCCCTCGAAGTCTCGCGCCACTTCGGCGTTGAGCGCGTCGAAATCGGCATGCTTGACGTTGGCCTGCGCGGTGAACGCCGGCGGCGGCGGGAACTGGCGATTTTCCTGCGAGACGGACTCGATGTTCGACATGCGGTGAACCCCCAAAGGCGCGAACGGACCCGGATTGCGATCGTCCCGGGACTTTGGATCGAGTCTACCCAAAGCGGTGCGCCGAGGATACCGCGCCCTTGCCCCCTCGCAGCGGCCGGACGAGCGCCCCGATTTTGTCGACGATTCGCATAGCATGAAGGCGTCGCTCTATGGCACGATGCGTGCTTTTACTGGGTCGCCGGCGCACGAGCCCGCGCGGGCGGCGCCAGGGGTCGAGCGGCGCCCGCAGGGAGGTTCCCATCCCACCAGGGAGCGTCGGCATGTTCGCAGCGTCGGCCGGATTCCGCGGCGCATGTGCCCGCGACAGTCGTCATGCATGGCAGCGTGCCTGTGCGCTGGGCGTCGTGCTTTGCGTGATTGCCGTGCCGCGCGCGCTCGCCGCACGCATCGTCGTCGTGGCATCGGCGGATACGCCTGCCTTCGTGCAGGCCGTGGCCGGCATGCGTGGCAACGCCGACTGGTCGGTGGAGACCCACGATGCCGATGAGCCGCCGGCGCTGCTCGCGCCGATGCTGGCCGATGTCGCGCCTGGCACCGCGATCGTCGCGCTCGGCGCCGCCGCGGCGCGTGCGCTCGCGCAATGGCCGCTGTCTGCGCCGGTGGTCGACTGCATGGTCGCCGGCGATTTCATCGCGCCTGCGAACGCAATGGTGGTGCCGCTCGCCGTGCCGATCGACGCGCAGGTGCGCTGGCTCAGGCGCCTGGTGCCGGCGGCACGCAAGGTGGCGATCGTGTTCGACCCCGCCGAAAACGCGATGACGGCGGCCACGGCGGCGCGCGAGCTGTCGGCCGCGGGCTATGACGTGCTGACCGAGGGCGCGCACACGCCCGCCCAATTGCCGGTCGCGCTGTCCAAGCTCGGCGACGCCGACGTGCTGCTGGCGATTCCCGATGCCACGATCTTCGTGCCGCAACTCGCCAAGGGGCTGCTGCTGTTCACCTATCGCACGCAAACGCCGATGGTCGCCTTCTCCGATGCCTGGGTGCGTGCGGGCGCGCTGTACGCGCTCGAATGGGACTATGCCGAGCTCGGCCGTTATTGCGGCGCGTTAGCACTCGGCCGTGCATCCGGCACGGTCGACGCGGCACTGCGGCCGCCCATGCCGCGCGTCAGCGTGAACCGGCGCGCGGCGCAGCAGCTGCGTCTCAAATGGGATTCGGCGGCGCTCGCCGGCGTGAGCAACGTGCATGATTAGCCCGCAGGCCGGCACGACCGAAGGGGCGCCGCGGCGCGAGCGCGGGGCGTTGCGGCGGCTGCGCCGGCACCTGACGCTGCTGACCACCGAGACGATCTCGCCGATCAACCTGCCGCCCGTGCGGCTGGGCCTGTTCACCAAGCTTCAACTGCTCACGGTCGGCCTGATCTTCGTCACCGCGGCGACGATCTCCGGTTACCACGTCTGGCAGCAGATGCGCGAGGAAGGGCGCCAGTTGCGTACGCAAGGCAGGATCGTCGCGATCATGCTGGCCGACCTCGCCGAGTACGACATCTACACGCGCAACCAGGACCAGCTCGCAAGCCTCCTCGACAGCCTCGGCGACCAGGGCGACATCGCGTACGTGAGCGTGGTCGACGCCAACGGCCGCGCGCTCGCCACGCGCTATTTCGACGCCAGCATCGCCGGCGTCGCGCTGCCGGCAATCGGCACCGTGCACGCCACCGACAGCGCGGGCAACTTCGACGTGGGAACGCTGACGCTGCGCGAGCAGCGCTTCATCGACATGGTGTCGCCGGTGGGGCGCACACGCGACCTGCCGCTGGTCGATCCCACGTCCGCGCGTGGCGCGTCGTCGGCGCTCGAGCCCATCGGCTACGTGCGCGTCGGCATGACGTTCGAGGGACGCACGGAACGCATCCGCGCCGGCCTACTCGGCGCGCTGCTCGTGGTCGCCGCGGTGACGATGCTCGCGCTGCTGGCGACGATGTTCCTGACGCGCAGGCTGGTGGCGCCAATGCGACGGCTGATCCGCGCCGCGCGCGCGGTGGGCAGCGGCCGCCTCGACGTCTACGTGCCGGCGAGCTCGTCCGACGAGATGGGGCTGCTCACCCACACGTTCAACCACATGACGCAGCGGCTCGCCGAGTCGCAGTCGCAGGTTTCGTCCTACCAGCGCACGCTGGAGGACAAGGTCGCGCAGCGCACCAAGGAGCTGGAGATCGCCACGGCGCACGCCTACAAGCTCGCGCAGCACGACATCCTCACCGGACTGCCCAATCGCTCGCTGCTCAACAGCCGCCTGAAGCAGATCCTGTCGCAGGCACAGCGCGAGCACGTGCAGGTGGCCTGCCTGTTCCTCGACTTCGATCACTTCAAGCGCATCAACGACACGCTCGGCCACGACGCCGGCGACCAGCTGCTGCAGGCGATCGCGCAGCGCCTGACGAGCGCGGTACGCGAGAGCGACACCGTGGCCCGTCTCGGCGGCGACGAGTTCGTCATCGTGCTGCCCGATCTCGATCCGGCGCACGCGACCTTCGAGGTGATGACGGTGATCTCGCGCGTGCGCGAGTCCTTCCTCGCGCCGTTCCGCCTCGCCAACCAGGTGCCGACGCTGACCTGCTCGATCGGCGTGTCGATCTATCCGCTCGACGCGCAGGACGCGGCGACGCTGATCAAGCAGGCGGATACCGCGATGTACGCAGCGAAGGAGGCCGGGCGCAACGCCTACCGCTTCTACACGGCCGACATGAATGCGCGCGTGCAGCAGCGGCTGCAACTCGAGACCGACATGCGCCGGGGACTGATGGACGACGAGTTCTTCCTGGTCTACCAGCCGCAGGTGGAGATGCGCACGGGGCGCACCACCGGCGTCGAGGCACTGCTGCGCTGGCGCGACCCCGAGCGCGGCGTCATCGCGCCGGCCGAGTTCATCCCGATCGCCGAGGAGTCGGGCATGATCCAGGCGCTCGGCGCGCGCGTGCTGCGCGATGCCTGCCGCCAGGTGATGCAATGGCACAACGCCGGCATGCTGCTGCGCCTGTCGGTCAACCTGTCGGTGCAGCAGCTGCAGCACGACAGCTGGCTGTCGATCGTCGAGGAGGCGCTCAAGTCGACGCATCTCGCGCCGAGCTACCTCGACCTAGAGATCACCGAGAGCGTCATCATCACCCACCCCGACAAGGCGGTGGCGACGCTGATCAAGCTGAAGCAGATGGGCGTGTCGATCACCGTCGACGACTTCGGCACCGGCTATTCGTCGCTTTCGTACCTCGCGCGGCTGCCGATCCAGAGCGTCAAGATCGACCAGCGCTTCGTACGCGGCCTCGAGCAGAACCGCAACGACGAGGCGATCACGCAGGCGATCATCGCGCTGTCGCATTCGCTCAACCTGCGGGTGATCGCGGAAGGCGTGGAAACCGCGGCGCAGTACGAGTTCCTGAAACGCAACGGCTGCGAGGAAGCGCAGGGCTTCCTGATCTCGCAGCCGCTCGAGGAGACGGAGCTGCGCCATTGGTGGTTCGCGCGCGAGCGCGGCATCGAGGCCGCGCAGCAGCAGCCCGACATGTGGCGCGCACCGGGGTTTCGCGAATCGTCGTAGCCGGTGCGACCGCTCGGCAGCCGCACCCGCGAGCTTGCCGTGCGGGGCTGCCGCCCGTGCCCGCGCAACCACGAGTTGCAGCCCCGTGCGAAGCCCGCCGCGACGGTAATGCAACATAGAGCCTGTGCGCGCGGTGCCACCGCCGCCACGCAGAGGCACAACGCTTGCAAGTCGACCATCACTCCATCATCGGTCAGGGGCACGTCGAGCAGGGCATGCCCTGCCAGGACAGCGCGGGCTCGGCGATCTTCGCCGACGGCCGCGCGTTCGCCGCGGTCGCCGACGGCTGCTCGAGCGTGCGCGGACGCACCGAGATCGGCGCGCGGCAGATCATCGCCGCCTTCCACGATCTCGTGCGCGACGATCCGCGCGCGCCCGCCGATCCGCAACTCGGAGAGCGCCTTCTCCGCCGCTTCCACGAATACCGGGTGACGGCGAATCCGCTCGACTACTACACGACGCTGGTCGCGCTGGTCGCCACGCGCCGCGCGCTCGAGTTCTACCTCTGTGGCGACGGCACGTGGGCCGTCGCATACGACGACGGCACGATCGAGGTCACCACGGTCGAGTGGTATCGCAACGCGCCCTATTACCTCGCGATCCGCGACAGCCCGGACGTCGACGCCATGGTGCGCGACATCTATGCGCCGCTCGCCGACGGGCCCGTGCAGGAATCCACGATCCGCTTCCGCCCGCACGCGGACGGCATCGACATCGTCACCCGCCAGGAGCGCTGGTGCCCGCTGCACGAATTCGAATACGGCAAGTCCTGGACGGTCGACCGCGACGCCATCCCCATCCGCGCGGCCGCGGTGATGACCGACGGCATCGGTGACGTCGGTTACGCGCCGTCGTTCGAGATCGTCGCCGAGCTGCTGCGCGTGCCGCCCGAGCCGGCGCGCGATTTCGCGCGCGACCAGGTGGTGGCGACCGCACGCCGCCACGCCGCACGCGGCGAGGTGCCGATGGACGACCTGTCGCTGGCCCTGGTGCTCATGGACTGATGGTCGCGGCGCGCGGCGCGCGTAGAATCGGACGCCGCACCTCGACATCACGCACATCATGCAAAAACGCAGACTCGGCGATTCCCCGCTCACCGTCGCGCCGCTGGCCTTCGGCGGCAACGTGTTCGGCTGGACTGCCGACGACAAGACGTCCTTTGCGCTGCTCGACGCCTTCGTCGACGCGGGCTTCGACCTGATCGACACCGCGGACGGCTATTCGGCATGGGCACCGGGCAATGCCGGCGGCGAATCGGAGACGATCATCGGCAAGTGGCTGGCGCGGTCGGGCAAGCGCGACAAGGTGGTCATCGCCACCAAGGTCGGCAAATATGCGCGACGACCCGGCCTGTCCGCCGCCAACATCACAGCCGCGGTCGAGGATTCGCTGCGACGCCTCAATACCGACGTCATCGACCTGTACCAGTCGCATGCCGACGATGCGGCGACGCCGATCGCCGAGACGCTCGGCGCCTACACGCGCCTGATCGACGCGGGCAAGGTGCGCGCGATCGGCGCCTCCAACTTCACCGCCGCACGCTTGGCCGAGGCCGACGCGGTGAGCCGTGCGCAGGGACTGCCGCGCTACGCCACGCTGCAGCCCGAATACAACCTCGTGCGCCGCGCGGCCTATGAGACCGACCTCGCGCCGGTGGTGGCGCAGCTGCGGCTCGGCGTCATTCCCTATTACGCGCTGGCCAGCGGCTTCCTGACGGGCAAGTACCGGTCGCGGGCCGACCTCGCCAAGAGCACGCGCGGCGCCGGTATCGAGAAATTCCTCGACGCGCGCGGCCTGCGCATCCTTGCCGCGCTCGACGGCGTGGCGGCGCGGCATCGCGCCACGTGCGCGCAAGTCGCGCTGGCATGGCTGATGGCGCGGCCCGGTGTGGTGGCGCCGATCGCCAGCGCCACCAGCGTCACGCAGCTGCACGAGCTGCTGGGTGCGGCGCGGCTCGCGCTGACGAGCGCCGACACGGCCGAGCTCGACGCCGCCAGCGCTGCCTGAGCGCCGCGGCGCGTCAGGACCCGACGTCACGCGAACATCCGCGTGACGCGCGCAACCGCCGTCCGGCGTTGGCGCCGTGTCGCGATCACCCGCGCGCGACCGCCGGGGCGGGGGATCGCGCATACCAGATGACGACGCCCGCGACCAGCGCCAGGAACGGCAATGCGCCCCAGTTCATCGTCGTCCAGCCCGCCGACGACACCAGCGCACCGGACGAGAACGACGACAGCCCCATGATCGTGAACACGATGAAGTCGTTGGCGCCCTGCGCGCGCGCCTTTTCCGCCGGCCGGTACGCCTCGGTCAGGAGCGCCGTGCCGCCCGTGTACATGAAGTTCCAGCCGAGCCCGATGAGCACCAGCGCCGCGACGAAATGCGCGAACGTGACGCCGTTCAACGCGACCACGGCACCGCCCGCCATCACCGCGCAGCCGGCGACGATGATGCGCAGCGCGCCGAACCGGCTGATCAGGCTGCCCGTCACGAAACCCGGCGCGTACATGCCGACAACGTGCCAGGAAATGACGAACGCGGCGGCCGAATAGGGGAGGCTGCAGAAGTCCATCGCCAGCGGCGTCGCCGTCATCAGCAGGTTCATCAATCCGTAGCCCATGCCGGCGGACAGCGCGGCAACGACGAACACGGGCTGCGTCACGATCGTGCGCAACGGCCGCGCCGCGCCCGACCGCTCTTCTGCCGTCGGCTTCGGCACGTCCACGAGCGACTGTACGGCGAGCGCAACGAGTGCCACGGCCGCGAGCAGGACGAAAGAGCCGAGGAATGGCGCGGCGAACAGGCTCTTGCCCCAGCGCGTGATCGCGGGACCGAGGAATCCCCCGGCAATGCCGCCCGCCAGCACCAGCGAGATCGCGCGCGCCTTGTCCGTGCTCGCCGCGACCTCGGTGGCGGCGAAGCGGTATTGCAGTCCGATCGCGTTGTAGATGCCGATGATCGCAGTGGCGGCGCAATACAGCGCGAAGCTCCTGATGGACAGCGCGATCACGGCCAGCGCGCAGCCCCCGATGTTGATCAGCGCGCCGGCCATGAATCCGCGGCGGCGCCCGACGCGCGCCATCCATAGCGACATCGGCATCGTCGACAGCGCGGATCCGAGGACGTAGGTCGTAGCGCCGAATGTCGCGAGGACCTTGGTGTCGGTCAGCGAGTAGCCGACGAGTCCGTTCATCGCGATCAGGCCCGCGGCGTTGGTCAACAACAGCGCCTGGCAGCACGCAAGCAGGAAGATGTTGCGGTAGGAAGCCATTCGCTGGCCGGCGCCGCGCCTGTCCACGTTCATCGGTCTCACACCCCGTCCCTGATGCCGCCTAATCTAGCAAATCGCGCGGGCACCCGGACCCGATCGCTGTTCAGCGCTTGCGAAACGGGGGTGCGGCGCCAATCATGGGCATGCACCCCACTCCGACGGAGCGACCGATGACCGACCCGCTGCACCTCGTCTGCCCCCACTGCGACACGACCAACCGCGTGCCGCGCGACCGCCTTGCCGACGCGCCGGTCTGCGGCCATTGCGGCAAGGCGCTGTTCGACGGCCGGCCGCTGGCGCTGACCGCGGCCAACTTCGAGCGCCAGGTCATGCGCAACGACATCCCCGTGGTCGTCGACTTCTGGGCCGAATGGTGCGGCCCGTGCAAGATGATGGCGCCGCATTTCGCGCACGCCGCCGGCGCGATGGAGCCGCGCGTGCGCTTCGCCAAGCTCGACACCGAGGCGGCGCACGACATCGCCGCCCGCTACGCCATCCGCAGCATCCCGACGATGATCGTGTTTCGCCAGGGCAAGGAAGTGGCGCGCCAGTCGGGCGCGATCGATGCCAATGCCATCGTGCGTTTCGTGACGCCGTTCGCGGACGGCGCTGCCGCCGCCTGAAGCGCTCAGCGCGCGAGATCGTCGGGCACGTCGACGTCGCGCACCGCGCCGTCGTCGTCCACCTCCACCTCGCACAGCGCGGTACCCGCCGACGCCACGAGGTCGCGCGCGCCGCGGTCGCCATCGAGCGCCAACAGGGCCGCGGCGTACGACGCCGCGAACCCGACGGGATGCCCGCGACGCTCCCCGACCACGGCGACGGCCACGGGCGCGCCATCGCGCAGTGCCTGGGCGACGGCATCGATCGTCGACGCGCGCACCCAGGGCATGTCGGCCAACGCCACGACGAAGCCGTCGGCTTCGCGCGCGGCGGCGACGCCGCAGGCGAGGCTGCGTCCCATGCCGCGGTTGGCATCCGCACACTCCACCACGCGCGCGCCCAGCTCGCCGAGCATCGCCGCGAGCGCGCGGTCGCCGGCGCGCACCACCGCCACGCTGTCCGGCAACGCGGCCAGCAGATGGCGACAGGCGGCGACGCCGATCGCCTCGTCTTCTTCCGGCAGCGGCGCGAGCAACTTGTCGCCGCCGAAGCGCGAGCCGCTTCCTGCCGCCAGCAGCACGCCGACGATATGCATCGGCGTCAGTCCGCCAGCAGCCGGAAGCGGCCGTCCCTGACCGTCACCAGCACGCGTGCGCGCTCGTCCATGCCGTTGTGATCGGTCGGCGACATGTTGAACACGCCCTGGCAGCCGACCACCTCCCGCTGCTTTTCGAGCGCGTCGCGCAGCGCGACGCGAAACGCCTCCGTGCCGGGCCTCGCCGCCGCCAGTGCAGAAGGCATCGCGCGCTCGAGCAGCAGCCCCGCGTCCCAGGTGTTGGCACCGAACGTCGCAGGCGCGCCGCCGAAGCGCGCGGCATAGGCGGCGATGTACGCCTGCGCGACCTGTTTCGTCGGATTGCCTGCCGGGATCTCGTCGATGACGAGCATCGGCCCTGCGGCGAGGATCGTGCCCTCGACCTTCTCCCGTCCCAGCTTGATGAAGTCCTCGGTGGCGACGGCGTGGGTCTGGTAGACGCGGCCCTTGTAGCCGCGGTCGAACAGCGTCGCCTGCGGCAGCACGGCCGGCCCGCCGACCGCGGCGACGAGGATCGCGTCCGGATGCCCGGCGAGAAGCTTCAGCACCTGGCCGGTCACGCTCTGGTCGGTGCGGGCGTAGCGCTCGACCGCGGTCACGCGGATGCCCGCCCTGTCGGCCATCGCACCGAACACCTTGAACCAGTTCTCGCCGTACGGATCGTTGAACCCGATCATGCCCACCGAGCGGACGCCCGTCCTCTGCATGTGCGCGAGCAGCGCCGAGGCGATGAGGTCGTCGTTCTGCGTGGTCTTGAACACCCAGCGACGCTTGGCGTCCACCGGCTCGGCGATCGTGGCCGTGCCCACGGTCGCCATCATCGGCACCTCGTGCTCGGCGATGATGTCGAGGATGGCGAACGCGTTCGGCGTGGTCGACGGGCCGATCAGGGCGTCGATGTGATCCTCCTCGATCAGCTTGCGCACGTTCTGCACGGCGCGGGTGGCGTCGCCGCCGTCCTCGAGCGACACATAGCGCACGCGCTCGCCGCCGATCATGCGCGGCAGGATCTCGCCGGTATTGCGCTGCGGGATTCCGATCGCCGACGTCGGTCCGGTGGCCGACACCATGAGGCCGATCGTGATGTCGGCGCGCGCCGCAGTCGATGCCAGCAGGAAGATGGCCGCGCATAGCAGCGCGGGCACGGCCGCGAGGTTGAGGATGGAGGAACGTTGCATGATCGGGTCCGTCGGGCGATGTCGCGATCGTAGCAGGCTGCGCCTGGCACGGCGACGTGGCGCAGGCCACGCGGGAGCACCGGTATAGGCGCGACGATCGGTGCGCGACGCGTCCGCGGTGAATGTTAGGGTGCCGGCATGCAGGCCTACGATGTCATCGTCATCGGCGCCGGCGCCGCCGGGATGATGTGCGCGGCGCAGGCCGGCCAGCGCGGCCGGCGCGTGCTGCTGATCGACCATTACCCGAAGCTCGGCGAGAAGATCCGGATCTCCGGCGGGGGCCGCTGCAATTTCACCAATCTCAACGCCAGCGCTGCACAGTTCCTGTCGCGCAACCCGGACTTCTGCCGTTCCGCGTTGGCGCGCTACACGCCGCGCGACTTCGTCGCGCTGGTGGAGAAGCACGGCATCGCCTACCACGAGAAGAAGCTCGGCCAGCTTTTCTGCGACGGTCCGTCGCTGGCGATCATCGCAATGCTCGAGGCCGAATGCGCGGCGGGCGGCGTGGCGTGGCGCATGCCGTGCGCAATCGACGCCGTGACGCGCGCCAGCGATGGCTTCGTCGTCGCCACGTCGCAAGGTCCGCTGACGTGCGCCGCGCTGGTCGTCGCCACCGGCGGCCTCACGGTGCCGAAGATCGGCGCCACGCCATTCGCCTATCGGCTCGCCGCGCAGTTCGGCATCGGGGTCGTGCCGCCACGCCCGGCCCTGGTGCCGCTCGCATTCGCGCCCGACGCGCTCTCGCGCTACGGCGACCTGTCGGGCGTGTCGATGGACGTGACGATCCGCTGCGACGAAGGGCGCTTCCGCGAGAACCTCCTCTTCACCCACCGCGGGCTTTCCGGCCCGGCGATCCTGCAGATCTCGTCGTACTGGGACGGCGGGTCCGCGCTGCACATCGACCTCCTGCCGGACGCGGACGCCGCCGTCCTGCTGCGCGGCGCGGCCGACTCGGACCAGCGGCTCGACACGCTGCTCGCGCAAAGTTGGCCCGCGCGCTTCGCGCGGCAATGGACGGAGGCGCATGCGGCCGCGCTGCCGATGCGACAGCTCGCGGCGGCGCGACGCATTCCCGCGCTGGCCGCGGCCCTCCACGACTGGACGGTCGTGCCGTCGGGCACGCTCGGCTACGCCAAGGCCGAGGTCACGCTGGGCGGCGTCGACACGCGCGCACTGTCGTCGCGCACGATGCAGGCCGACGCCGTCCCCGGTCTCTACTTCGTCGGCGAGGCCGTCGACGTCACCGGATGGCTCGGCGGCTACAACTTCCAGTGGGCGTGGGCCTCCGGCTACGCCGCGGGCCAGTCGGTGTGATTCGCGCCACGCGGACGCGCGCGATGCGCGCCGCATCGATGGCGCGACGTGGGAAATGCTAAGCTTCAATGGCCTCGCGCGCGGCGCGTGGCGTCGACCTCCGCCATGCAGCATCCAGCCTCGCCGACTGCGGCGCCGCAAGTGTCCCTGCGCGCGCTGTTCCTCCGCTTCCTCGAAGTGGGATTGTCCGGATTCGGCGGCGTGCTGCCGTTCGCGCGACGCATGCTGGTCGACCAGCGCCGCTGGCTCAGCGAAGCCGAATTCGCCGAGTTCCTTTCGCTGAGCCAGTTCCTGCCGGGGCCCAACATCGTCAATCTCGCGGTGATGGTGGGACGCCGGTTCCAGGGACCTGCCGGTGCCTTCGCCGCGTTCATGGGACTGATGCTGATGCCGATGGTGATCGTCATGGCATTGGCGACCGTCTATGCGCGATATTCGGAACTGCCCCTCGTGCACCAGGCGTTCGGCGGGGTCGCCGCGGCGGCGTCGGGACTGGTGCTGTCGATGGGCGTGAAGATGGCCCGCTCGATCCGCCACGACGCGATCGCCATCGGTTTTGGCGCAGCGTCCTTTGCCGCCATCGCGCTGGCGCGCCTGCCGATGCTCTGGGTGATCGCCGTGGTCGCGCCGCTGTCGATCGGCGCCGCCTGGATGCGGCGCCGGTGATGTCGACCGCGCTCGCCGAGCTGTCGCTGCAATTCCTGGCGCTGTCGCTGATGTCCTTCGGCGGCGCCAATGCCACGCTGCCGGACATCCAGCGCCGGGTGGTCGATGTCCACCACTGGCTGTCGAACGCGGAGTTCACGCAGATGTTCGCCCTGTCGCAGGCAGCGCCGGGGCCGAACGTGCTGGTGGTGAGCCTGATCGGGTGGAAGGTGGCGGGCGTGCTCGGCGGCGTCGTCGCCATGGCATCGATGTGCGCGCCGTCGTCGATGCTGACCTACTGGGTGGCGCACGCGTCGGACCGGTTTCGCGCGTCACCGCTGCGCATGGCCATCCAGCGCGGGCTCGTGCCGGTGACGGTGGGCCTCATCGTCGCGTCCGGCTACGTGCTGATGCGCACCACCGATCACGGCGCCATGGCCTACGGGCTCACGCTGCTGACGACGCTGGTCGTGACGCTGACCCGCGTCCATCCGCTGTGGCTGCTGGCGGCGGGCGCCTTGCTGGGAATGGCAGGCTGGCTGTAGCGCCGGCGCCGGGGCCGCGTCACTGCCCGAAGAACTCCTTCACCTTGTCGAAGAAGTTCTTGGCGCGGGGGCTGTGCGCGTCGGGATCGAGCTGGGTGATCGCCTCGAATTCGCGCAGCAGGTCCTTCTGCTTCGTGGTGAGCTTGACCGGCGT
>DATBOK010000135.1:0-52903 GCA_036553845.1 Casimicrobiaceae bacterium | reverse complement strand
CTGGAAGCCGCACGCATGCTGCCGCGGCATTGGGTGGCGCTGCTGCGCAGCAGCGCGATCGGCTGCTGGATGGGCCTCACCCCCGGCGGTCCCACGGCGGCATCGTTCATGAGCTATGGCATCGCGCGGCGGTTCTCGCCGCGCCGCGCGAACTTCGGCAAGGGCGAGCCCGAAGGCATCATCGCGCCGGAGACCGCCGACCACTCGGCCGGCACCAGCGCGATGTTGCCGATGCTGGCCCTCGGCGTGCCGGGGTCGGCGACGTCCGCCGTGCTGCTGGGCGGCCTGATGATCTGGGGCCTCAATCCCGGTCCGACGCTCTTCACCGAGCGACCCGATTTCGTCTGGGGCCTGATCGCCAGCATGTACCTCGGCAACATCGTCGCCGTGGTGCTGGTCCTTTCCACCGTGCCGCTGTTCGCGGCAATCCTGCGCGTGCCGTTCGCGATCATCGGGCCGATCATCGTCGTCGTCTGCTTCATCGGCGCGTACACGGTGGCGAACGCCACGTTCGACCTGTGGCTCGCCGCGGCCTTCGGCGTCGCGGGCTGGCTGTTCAAGAAGATCGACTATCCGATCGCGCCGCTGGTGCTGGCGATGGTGCTGGGCGACAAGGCCGAGGACGCGTTCCGGCAGTCGATGATCATGTCGCGTGGCTCGGTGGCCATCTTCTGGTCGAATCCGCTGGTGGCGGTGCTGTGCGCGATCGGCCTGCTATTGTTGATCTGGCCGCTCGTCGGCGGGGCATGGCGCCGATTCGCGGGCCGGGCGCCGGCGGACGCGCTGGAGGAATGACATGACGGACGAGGATATTCGATGAGCGCCAGCAAGAAGCTGCGCAGCGAGGCGTGGTTCGCGCGCCAGGACAAGATGGGGTTCTACTACCGGTCGTGGCTCAAGAACCGCGGCTTTCCGCAGGACCAGTTCGAGGGCCGGCCGGTGATAGGCATCTGCAACACCTGGTCGGAGCTCACGCCCTGCAACTCGCACTTCCGCACGATCGCCGAGCACGTGCGCTTCGGCGTGCTCGACGCCGGCGGCTTCCCGCTCGAGTTCCCCGTGCTGTCGCTCGGCGAGACGATGATGCGGCCCACGGCGATGCTGTTCCGCAACCTCGCGTCCATGGATGTCGAGGAGGCGATCCGCGCCAACCCGCTCGACGGCGTCGTGCTGCTGATGGGCTGCGACAAGACGACGCCGTCGCTGCTGATGGGCGCGGCGAGCGTCGACATCCCGACGATCGGCGTGTCGGGCGGCCCGATGCTGCGCGGCATCCATTGCGGCAAGCCGATCGGCTCGGGCACCAACACGATCTCGATGAGCGAGCAGCTGCGCTCCGGGCAGATCACGCTCGCGGAGTTCCACGAAGCCGAGGCCGACATGCACCGCTCGCACGGGCATTGCATGACGATGGGCACGGCGTCGACGATGGCGTGCATGGTCGAGGCGCTGGGCGTCGGCCTCCCCGGCAACGCCGCGATCCCCGCCGTCGACGCACGGCGCAACCTGCTCGCGCGCGAGGCGGGGCGGCGCATCGTCGAGCTCGTGCGCGAGGACATCGCGCTATCGCGGATCCTCACCCGCCAGGCGTTCGAGAACGCGATCCGCGTCAACGCCGGCATCGGCGGCTCGACCAACGCCGTCGTGCACCTGATCGCGATCGCGCGGCGCGTCGGGATCGACCTCGGGCTCGACGACTGGGACCGGTTGGGCCGCGACCTCGCGTGCCTCGTCGACCTGATGCCGTCGGGCAAGTACCTGATGGAGGACTTCTTCGAGGCGGGCGGGCTGCCGGTGGTGATCCGCGAGCTGGCGCAGAAGGGCCTGCTGCACGCCGATGCGATGACGGTCAACGGCCGCACGCTGGGCGCCAACAACGCGGGCGCACAGTGCTGGAAGCGCGACGTCATCCATGCCTACGACGATCCGTTCAAGCGCGACGCCGGCATCGCCGTGCTGCGCGGCAACCTCGCCCCCGACGGTGCCATCATCAAGCCGTCGGCGGCGTCGCCGCATCTCCTGCAGCACACCGGCCGCGCCGTGGTGTTCGAGTCGATCGAGGACCTGCACGCGCGGATCAACGACGATGCGCTCGACATCGACGAGAACTCGGTGATGGTGCTCAAGTACTGCGGGCCGAAAGGCTATCCCGGCATGGCCGAGGTCGGCAACATGCCGCTGCCGCCGAAGCTTTTGAAGCGCGGCATCACCGATGTCGTGCGTATCTCCGATGCGCGGATGTCCGGCACGGCATACGGCACCGTCGTGCTGCACACCGCCCCCGAGGCCGCCGCCGGCGGCACGCTGGCGCTCGTCGAGAACGGCGACACGATCACGCTGGACGTGCCGGGACGCCGGCTGCATCTCGAGGTCGACGATGCGACGCTCTCGCGCCGGCGCGCCGCCTGGAAGCCGCCCGCGCCGCACGCCACGCGCGGCTACGTCAAGCTCTACGTCGACCACGTGCTGCAGGCCAACGACGGCGTCGATCTCGACTTCCTGGTCGGCCGCAGCGGTGCGGCCGTGCCGCGCGACAACCACTGATGCCGTAGGCGGAGATTGCGATGAACCCGAGCGCTCGCCGCTACACCGGCGTGTTTCCCGTGGCCCCCACGCCGTTCACCGAGAGCGGCGAGCTCGATCTCGACGGCCAGCGCCGCGTGCTCGACTGCATGGTCGACCAGGGCGTCGACGGCCTGTGCATCCTCGCCAACTATTCCGAGCAATTCCTGTTGTCGGACGCCGAGCGCGATGCGCTGACCGACCTGTGCCTCGCGCACGTCGCCGGGCGCGTGCCGGTGATCGTCACCTGCAGCCACTTCAGCACGCGCATCGCCGCGGCGCGTGCCAGCAAGGCGCGCGACGCGGGGGCGGCGATGGTGATGCTGATGCCGCCGTACCACGGCGCGAGCCTGCGCGTCGACGAGAACGCGATGCTCGCGCATTTCGCGCGAATCGCCGACGCCTGCAAGCTGCCGATCATGGTGCAGGATGCGCCGCTGTCGGGTGTGCAGCTTGGCGTGGCGTTCCTCGTGCGGCTCGCGCGCGAGGTGCCTGCAGTGCGCTATTTCAAGCTCGAGGTGCCGGGCACGGCGGCCAAGCTGCGCGCGCTGGCGGAGGCGGGCGGCGCGGCGATCGAAGGCCCGTTCGACGGCGAGGAATCGATCACGCTGATGGCCGACCTCGACGCCGGCGCCACCGGCACGATGTCGAGCGCACTGCTGCCCGAGCTCATCAGGCCCGTCGTGGAGCACCACCGCGCCGGGCGGCACAAGGACGCCGCGGCCGCGTATGCGCGCATCCTGCCGCTGATCAACTACGAGAACCGGCAATGCGGCCTTCGCGCCGCCAAGGCGGTGATGATGGCAGGCGGGGTGATCAGGAGCGACGCCGTTCGCCATCCGCTCGACGCGCTGCATCCGGCCACCCGCGCGGGCCTGCTCGAGCTCGCGGCCGAGCTCGACGTGATCGCGCTGCGCTGGGGCCGCTAGCCTCGCCACGACGTCGCGGGCTACGTCGTGCCTTCCGCGCTGCTGTCGTCGCGCCAGCGCCGCACCAGCCCGCTGTCGAGGCCGAAGAGGTCCAGCGCGCGGCCGACCGATTGCGCGACGAGATCGTCGATGCTCGCGGGCCTGGCGTAGAACGCCGGCACCGGTGGCATCACGATGGCGCCCATCTCGGTCACCGCCGTCATGCTGCGCAGGTGGCCCAGGTGCAGCGGCGTCTCGCGCACCATCAGCACCAGGCGGCGGCGCTCCTTCAGCACGACGTCCGCCGCGCGCGTCAGCAGCGTCGACGTCACGCCGGTGGCGATTTCCGACAGCGAGCGGATCGAGCAGGGCGCCACCAGCATGCCCAGCGTGCGGAACGAGCCGCTGGCGATCGACGCACCGATTTCCTCGGGCCGATGATTGTGATCGGCGAGCGCCTCGACGTCGGCCGCCTTCAGCGCGGTCTCGCTGGCGAGGGTCAACCGCGCGCCGCGCGACATGACGAGATGCGTCTCGACGCCGATCGCGCGCAACGCCTGCAGCGCGCACACGCCGTACGCCGCGCCGGACGCGCCGCTGATGCCCACGATCAGGCGCTCGCTCATGGCGCGTGCGTCAACACTTCGCGGCGAAGGCGAGCATGGCTTCGAGCATCGCCCCCAGATGCGGCACGACGCGCGCCGCGCGTTCGGGCAGGTAGTCGTACGGCGCGTCTTCGTTCATGTAGACGCATTGCGCCATCTCGAGCTGGAGCGCGTGCACGCCGCGCGCCGGAGCGCCGTAGCGGCGCGTGATGTAGCCACCCTTGAAGCGCCCGTCCACCACCGAACTATAGCCGGCCGCGGCCGACGCGACGGCGGCCACGCACGCCGCGAGGCGGGCATCGCAGCTCGTACCGTCGACGGTGCCGAGGTTGAAATCCGGCAGGCGGCCGGCGAAGAACCGCGGCACGACCGAGCGGATCGAATGCGCGTCGAACACGAGCGCGATGCCGTGCCGGTCGACGCAGCGTGCGATCTGCGCGGCCAGTGCGGCATGGTAGGGCTCGTGCAGTCGCGCCACGCGTTCGGCGATTTCCGCGGCCGACGGCGCAGCGCCGGCATACACCGGCGCACGATCGAACGTGTCGACGGGGCACAGCCCGGTCGTGTCCTGGCCCGGATACAGGTTGTGATCGTCGGGCGGCCGGTTGAGGTCGATCACGTACCGCGAATGCGTCGCCACCAGCATCGACGCGCCGAGTTCGCGCGCGAACGCGTACAGGCGGTCGACGTGCCAGTCCGTATCCGGCAGTGCCGACGCGGCGGCGGTGAAGCGCGCGCGCAGCGCCTCGGGCACGAACGTGCCGGCATGCGGCACCGACACCACGAGCGGGCCCGTGCCCGTATGCAGCAGATAGGGTGGCGACGTGGTCATTTGGACTCCCCCCAAAGCGAGCTTCGCTCGCCTCCCCCCGCAGGGGGGCGAGCGCCTCGGGGCGGCCCTTCGGCGCTCATCGCGCGATCCGCGCGTCGGCGAGTGTGCGCCGCGCCGCGCCGAACGCGGCGTTCGCCGCGGCCTGGCCGGCGTGACGCCCTTCGGCGACGCGCGCCGTGCCGCCGGCGTACACGTCGCGGATCGCGCTGTGCCGATCGGTGGCGAAGACATGTGCCGACAGCATCGCCGGCGCGTCGAGATCCGCGAGCGCCGGATGTGCGGCGTCGAGGACCACGAAGTCGGCCTGCTCGCCGGCAGCGAGTCCCGCGATGCGACGCCCGCTCGCCTTCGCGCCGCCGGCGACCGCGGCCGATGTCATCGCCGTGGCCACCGCAGCTTCGCGATCGCCGGCCACGACGTTGCGTCGCCCCGTCGCCAGGCGCTGGCTGTATTCGAGCGCGGCGAGCTCGAGCCCGGCGTCGACGCACACGTGGCTGTCCGAGCCGATGCCCCAGCGCCCGTGCGCCGCCATCCAGCGCGGCATCGCGAACGTGCCGTCGCCGAGATTCGCCTCGGTGGTCGGGCACAGTCCGGCGACGGCGCCCGTGCGCGCGGCGGCGTCGCTTTCCGCATCGTCCATGTGCGTCGCGTGGACCAGGCACCAGTGGGCATCGACATCGGCGTGGTCGAGCAGCCATGCCACGGGCCGCTGGTGATGGAACACGAGGCATTCGTCCACTTCGCGCCGTTGCTCGGCGATGTGGATGTGGCGCGGCATCGTGGCGTCGATCGCAGCCATCCCGGCCAGCGCCGCCGCGAGGTTGTCCGGCGCGACGGCGCGCAGCGAGTGCGCGGCGAAGCCGATGCGCGCGCGCGGCGTCTCGCCGGCGTCGTGCAGCGACGCGACGAGGCCGACCAGCGCATCGGTCGCGCGCACGAAGCGGCGCTGCTCGGCGCGTGGCGGCGTGGCGCCGAACCCGCCCTGCTGATAGAGCACCGGCAGCAGCGTGATGCCGATGCCCGCGGCGTGCGCCGCGCGCAGCAGCGCCTCGGACATCGCGGGATCGTCGGCGTAGGGCAAGCCGTTGGCGTCGTTGTGCACGTAGTGGAACTCGCAGACAGACGTGTAGCCGCCGCGCAGCATGCGCAGGTAGAGATGGGTGGCGATCGCCTCGAGCAACGGCGGCGTCAGCCGCGACGCGTAGCGGTACATCGCCTCGCGCCACGTCCAGAAGCTGTCGCCGTCGCGGCCGCGGGTCTCGGTGAGCCCGGCGAATGCGTGCTGGAACGCATGCGAATGCAGGTTCGGCATGCCGGGAATCACCGGACCCGCGGCGCGCGGCGTGCCGGTCGGGCAGATCGCGCCGGGCGTGACGCGCGTGATCCGGGCCTCGGCATCCCACTCGACAAGCACGTCCGCGGCCCAGCCGTCCGGCAGCAGCGCGTCGCGGGCGAAGAGCGCGTTCGCGCTCACGTCACGTCCTCCGCCCAGTGGCGATCGTGCCCTGGCGCACGACGATGCGCGGGCGCGGCGCGCCGATCCAGTAGGCGAGCTCGGCGGCCGACTGCAGGTCCCACAGCACGAAGTTGGCGGGCTTGCCGACGCCGAGCGTGCCGTGCGTCGCCTCGAGGCCGAGCGCGCGCGCGGCATGGCGCGTGACGCCGGCGAGCACCTCGTCGACGCCGAGGCGGAACAGCGTGGCCGCCATGTTCATCGCCAGCAGCAGCGACAGCACGGGCGCCGTGCCGGGGTTGTGGTCGCTCGCCACGGCGAGCGGCACGCCGGCTTCGCGCAGCGCGTCGATCGGCGGCAGGTGCGTTTCGCGCAGCGCATAGAACGCCGCCGGCAGCAGGACCGCCACCATGCCGGCGTCGCGCATCGCGTCGATGTCGCGCGCCGAAAGGTGCTCGAGATGGTCGGCCGACAACGCGCGGTGGCGCGCGGCGAGCCCGACGCCGCCCAGATCGCTCAGCTGGCCGGCGTGCATCTTGACGCGCAGGCCGAGCGTCGCCGCCGCGTCGAACACGCGCTCGGATTGCGCCACCGAGAACGCGATGTCGTCGCAGAAGACGTCGACCGCGTCGACCAGGCCCTCGGCGGCGAGCGCGGGCAGCATCTCGCACGCAACGCGATCGACATAGGCGTCGGCGCGCCCCGCGAATTCCGCCGGCAGCGCGTGCGCGCCGAGGAACGTCGTGCGCACGGTGACGCGGTGCGTGTCGCCGAGGTGGCGCGCCACGCGCAGGAGCTTGCGCTCGGTGGCGAGATCGAGGCCGTAGCCCGACTTGATCTCGATGGCGCAAACCCCCTCGGCGAGCCAGTTGCGCAACCGTCGCGCCGCCGCCTGGTAGAGCGCGTCCTCGTCGGCGGCACGCGTCGCGCGCACCGTCGCCAGGATGCCGCCGCCGGCGCGCGCGATGTCGGCATAGCTCGCACCGGCCAGGCGCTCCGCGAATTCGTGCGCGCGCTCGCCGGCATAGACGAGATGCGTGTGGCAGTCGACCAGGCCCGGCGTCACGTACGCACTGCCGCCGTCGTGGCGCGGCAGCGCGGCGAATGCCGGTGGCGCCGCGTCGATGGCGCCGACATACGCGATGCGGCCATCGCGCACGCCGATCGCCGTCGGTTCCGTCGTCAAGCCTGGCGGATCGCACAGCGCGCGCTCGACACGCACGTTGTGCCACAGGCCGTCGGCGCTGGACGCCATGGCCGGATTCACCGCGGCACCGGCTCGATGCCGGCGAACAGCAACGCGGCGTCGCCGGCGTCGCTCGACGGCGTCGCCATCCATGCCGCGCGCACGTCGTGCCACGCGAGCCCTTCGCCGGCGTCGAGCGTGGCGGTCGCCCCGCCGCCGTCGTTGGCGAGCGACCAGCAGCCGGCGACGACGTGCAGGACGCCGGCGACGGACTCGGGCAGCTTCGCCGCCGCGCGCAGCACGCGCACGTCGGCACGACAGCGATCGCGCCGGACCATGACGTTGAAGTCGGTCGAGGCGCCGGCGACGAGGGTCGCGTCGAGCGCGATGTCGCCGACGAAGGCGAACGGTGCGAGCGGCGTGTCGAGGCGGTGGTCGACGCTCGCCGAAGCGCCCGAGCGCAAGTGCACGCCACCACCGTCGAGCAACACGATCGTGCGGTCGACGCCCGGGAATTCGGAGAACCGGCCGCTCGCGGCGATCGTGGCGATGCTCGCGCGCCAATCGAAGTCGTCGAACCCGGCATCCGCCGGCACGCGCACGATCTCGCGCGTGCCGCCGTCGCCATTCTTCCAGGCGCTGACCTGCAGCGTGCGGACGTCGTGGCGCCGGATCAACGCGCGGTACCCGCCATCGGCAGCGTGAGTCCGTTGTCGCGGGCGCAGGCGATCGCGTCGTCGTAGCCGGCGTCGGCATGGCGCAGCACGCCGAGCGCAGGATCGTTCCACAGCACGCGCTCGATGCGCCGCGCGGCCGCGTCGCTGCCGTCGCAGACGATCACCGTGCCGGCGTGCTGCGAGAAGCCCATGCCCACGCCGCCACCGTGGTGCAGGCTCACCCAGGTCGCGCCGCTCGCGGTATTGACGAGCGCGTTCAGCATCGGCCAGTCGGAGACCGCGTCGGAGCCGTCCTTCATCGCCTCGGTCTCGCGATTGGGCGACGCCACCGAGCCGGCATCGAGATGATCGCGGCCGATGACGATCGGCGCCTTGAGCTCGCCGCTCTTCACCATGGCGTTGAAGGCGAGGCCCGCGCGATGCCGCTCGCCGAGCCCGATCCAGCAGATGCGCGCCGGCAGGCCCTGGAACGCGATTCGCTCGCGCGCCATGTCGAGCCAGCGCGCGAGCGCCGCGTCGCCGGTGAAGAGCTCCTTCATCTTGCGGTCGGTGCGGTCGATGTCCTCGGCGTCGCCGGACAGCGCGACCCAGCGGAACGGACCCTTGCCGCGGCAGAACAGCGGACGGATGTACGCCGGCACGAAGCCGGGAAAGTCGAAGGCATTGCGCACGCCCGCGTCGAACGCGACCTGGCGGATGTTGTTGCCGTAGTCGACGGTGGGCACGCCCATCGCGTGGAACGCGAGCATCGCCTCGACGTGCGTGACGATCGACGTGCGCGCGGCGGCAACCACCGCGTCCGGGTGCGATGCGCGCTCGGACTGCCAGCGCGCGACGCTCCAGCCCGACGGCAGGTAGCCGTTGACGAGGTCGTGCGCCGACGTCTGGTCGGTGACGATGTCGGGACGCAGACCCCCTTCGCGCGCGCGGCGCGCGAGTTCCGGCACGAGGTCGGCGGCGTTGCCGACGAGACCCACCGACACCGCAATCTTGCGCGCCACGCCGTCGGCGATGATCGCCAGCGCCTCGTCCAGCGAATCCGCGCGGCGGTCGAGGTAGCGCGTCTTGAGGCGCGCGTCGATGCGTGCCGCGTCGCACTCGATCGCCAGCACCGACGCGCCGGCGAGCACGCCGGCCAGCGGCTGCGCGCCGCCCATGCCGCCCAGGCCCGCAGTGAGGATCCAGCGTCCGCGCAGGTCGCCGCCGTAATGCTGACGCCCCGCCTCGACGAACGTCTCGTACGTGCCCTGCACGATGCCCTGGCTGCCGATGTAGATCCACGAGCCGGCGGTCATCTGGCCGAACATCATGAGGCCCTTGCGATCGAGCTCGTGGAACACTTCCCACGTTGCCCAGTGCGGCACGAGGTTCGAGTTGGCGATGAGCACGCGCGGCGCGTCGACGTGCGTGCGCAGCACACCCACCGGCTTGCCTGACTGCACCAGCAGCGTCTCGTCCTCGCCCAGCGTACGCAGCGCGGCGAGGATGGCGTCGAACGCCGCCCAGTTGCGCGCGGCCTTGCCGATGCCGCCATAGACGACGAGGTCCTGCGGTCGCTCGGCAACTTCCGGATCGAGGTTGTTCTGGATCATCCGGTACGCGGCCTCGATCTGCCAGTTGCGGCAGGTGAGCGCGCTGCCGCGCGGCGCGCGCACGATGCGCTGGCCGGTGGCATTGGCGAGCATGCGGTCGTTGGCGTTCATCGTCGTGCCTCCCTCATTGCGCGCGGCGCGTCAGGCCGCCGTGGCGCGCGACGGCAGCATCGCCGCGACCGCCGCCGGCCAGTCGTCGCGCATCGCCCATGCCCGCATCGTCTCGATGTCGGGCGCGAGATAGCGGTCCTGCGCGAGAAACGCGACGCGCGCGCGGATGGCCGCGTGTTGTGCCTCCATCGCCGCCGAGCTCGCGAGCGGCCGCAGGAAGTCGATGCCCTGCGCGGCCGCCATCGCCTCGATGCCGACGATGGTCGCGGTGTTGGCGATCATCTCGCCGAGGCGACGCGCGGCGAACGTCGCCATCGACACGTGATCCTCCTGGTTCGCCGACGTCGGCAGGCTGTCGACGCTCGCCGGATGCGCCAGCGATTTGTTCTCCGACGCCAGCGCCGCCGCGGTCACGTGCGCGATCATGAAGCCGGAGTTGATGCCGCCTTCGGCGACGAGGAACGGCGGCAGGCCCGACAGCGACGCGTCGATCAGGAGCGCGATCCGCCGCTCGGCGATGGCGCCGATCTCGGCGATCGCGAGCGCGAGCGCGTCGGCGGCGAACGCCACCGGCTCGGCATGGAAGTTGCCGCCCGACAGCACTTCGCCGCTGCCAGCGAACACCAGCGGATTGTCGGAGGCCGCGTTGGCCTCGATTTCGAGCACGCGCGCCGCGTGCACGAGGTTGTCGAGGCACGCCCCCATCACCTGTGGAATGCAACGGATCGAATACGGATCCTGCACGCGTCCGCACTGCGCGTGCGACTCGACGATGCCGCTGTCGGCGAGCAGCGCGCGCAGGCCGGCGGCGACGGCGATCTGGCCGCGCTGGCCGCGCGCGGCGTGGATGCGCGCGTCGAGCGGGCGCACCGAGCCGCGGATCGCTTCCAGCGACATCGCGCCGGCGACGAGCGCCGCGGCGAAGGCCTTCTCGGCATCGAACAGCGCGGCGAGCGCGAGCGCGGTCGACACCTGCGTGCCGTTGAGCAGCGCGAGCCCTTCCTTGGGACCGAGCACGAAGGGGGCGATGCCGGCGCGACGCATCCCCTCGGCGCCGCTCACGGTGGCGCCGCCGACGATCGCCTCGCCCTCGCCGATCAGCACCGCCGCCAGGTGCGCGAGCGGGGCCAAGTCGCCTGACGCGCCGACCGACCCCTTCTGCGGAATGCGCGGCGACACGCCGGCATTGACCAGCGCGACGAGCGCGTCTACCAGTCCGGCGCGCACGCCGGAATGGCCGCGCGCGAGACTTACCGCCTTGGTGGCGAGCACGAGGCGCACGACGCCATTCGAGAGGGGCGCGCCGACGCCGGTCGCGTGCGAGCGCACGAGGTTGCGCTGAAGCTCGGCAAGCCGATCGTGGGCGATGCGCGTCTGCGCGAGCTTGCCGAAGCCGGTGTTGATGCCGTAGACCACCGTGTCGCGTGCCGCGATGTCGTCGACAACCGCACGTGCGGCATCGATTCCGGCCGCGGCACCCGGGTCCATGCGAAGCTGCACGTCGCCGTCGTGGATGCGGCGCAGCTCGGCGAGCGTCACCCGGCCGGGTCGCAGGGTCAGGGGCGGCAGGCGGGTCATCCGTGACGGGGATTGCGCGCTACGCCGGACGTCGACCAACCCCGCGGGGCCTGTCCGCCGCGGTCAGTGCTGCCGCAGCAGGCGCCCGAGCGCGGCCCTGAGCGGACCTTCGGGCAGCGTGTCGCGCAATTGTCGCAATGCGGGGGTGGCGTTTGCATCCCATTGAATAGTATGTTGTTTTGTACGAACGGCTGGCGCTGGCCGCGGTTGCACCACGACCTTGATGGCCGTAAACTCCCATCCCTCCCGCGCGAGCGCCGGCTTGAGATCGGCGACGCGTTGGCGCAGCACGGCGGCCATCGCGCCGCTTGCTGCGACGAGCCTCAACTCGCCCGATTCGCCGGCATCCACCGCGAGTTCGGCACCGAGGGCTCGCGGCAGGACCCGACGTATGACGTGCAGGATCGCCTCGCCCTGGGCGATGCGGCGCTGCCACTCCGCCATCTGTGGATCGGCGGCGAATACCCGGGCAAGCGTGGTCGATGACGAAGGTCGTGCCACCGGAATGGGTGAGAGGAAGGCGACAATTGAACATCATACTGGTGAGCGGGGCCCATGCACGCGCGAGAACCGTCACGCTCGACTGGCGCCACTGGCTGGCGGGCGGTCTCGCGCTGTTTGTGCTGTTCATCGCGTTCACGCTCCTCTTCAATTTCCTGACCTTGCGGTGGGCGGCGGCCATCCAGCATCCCTGGCTGCAGGCGATCGTTCTCGCCGACCAGCGCGAGGAAGCGCGGCGCAACCTCGAGAAGACGCAGGGCCACATCAACGCGATGGCGCTGCGCCTTGGCGAACTGCAGGCGCGCGTGCTTCGCCTCGACGGCCTCGGCGAGCGGCTGGCCAAGAGCGCCGGCCTCAACCCGCAGGAATTGCCGGCGGCGACATCGCAGGACGATGAAAAGCCGGCGAAGGACGACGCCGACCCGGCACCCGGGCGCGGCGGACCGGTGTCGTCGCTGCCGGCGCGCAGCTTCACCGAGGAGGAGTTCGAGAAGATGCTGGCGAAGCTCACCGAGGAAGTCGACGTGCGCACCGACCAGTATGGCGTGCTCGAGGCGTTGCTGGTGCAGGACTCCGCGATGCAGAAATTCCTGCCCACGCACGAGCCGATTCCGGATCACTGGTTCTCGTCGAACTTCGGCTACCGGATCGATCCGTTCACCGGACTGCGCACGTTCCACGAAGGCATCGACTTCCCGGCGAACGTCGGCACGGTGATCACGGCGGCCGCCAGCGGCAAGGTCATCTTCGCGGACGTGCACCCCGAATATGGTAAAATGGTCGATATTGACCATGGCAACGGCCTCGTCACGCGCTATGCGCATGCGCGCAAATTGCTGGTCAAGGTCGGCGACCTGGTCCTGCGCGGCCAGCCGATCGCCGAGGTGGGCACCACCGGGCGCACGACCGGGCCTCACCTGCACTACGAAGTGCGACTGAACGGCACGCCGCAGAACCCGGCGCGCTTCTTTAAGCCAGGCTGATTCCTTGCGAGCGGACGGCGGAATCGGATGAGGGGTGAGGGGTATCCTCACCCCTTGTTTTTTGTCCCTTGTTTCCGCCATCCGTGAGCGCCATCTAACCGCCCATGATTTCCAACCTCCTCACCCGCGTGTTCGGCAGCCGCAACGAGCGCTTGCTGAAGCAGTTCAGCCACCAGGTCCGCGAAATCAACAGGCTGGAGCCCGCCGTGCAGGCGCTGTCCGACGCCGAGCTGCGCGCCAAGACCGACGAATTGAAGGCGAAGGTGAAGGAGGGCGCTGCGCTCGACGACGTGCTGGCCGAGGCGTTCGCGGTGGTGCGCGAGGCCGGCAAGCGCACGCTCAACATGCGCCATTTCGACGTGCAGCTGATCGGCGGCATGGCGCTGCACCACGGCAAGATCGCGGAAATGCGCACCGGCGAGGGCAAGACGCTGGTGGCGACGCTGCCGGCCTATCTCAATGCGCTCACCGGCAAGGGCGTGCACATCGTCACCGTCAACGACTACCTCGCGCAGCGCGACGCCGACTGGATGGGGCGCATCTACCGCTTCCTCGGACTCAGCGTCGGCGTCAACCTGTCGCAGATGGAGAAGCCGGCGAAGCAGGCCGCCTATGCCGCCGACATCACCTACGGCACCAACAACGAATTCGGCTTCGACTACCTGCGCGACAACATGGTGTTCGGCGTCGAGGAGCGCACCCAGCGCGGACTCAATTACGCGATCGTCGACGAGGTGGACTCGATCCTGATCGACGAGGCGCGCACGCCGCTCATCATCTCCGGCCAGGCCGACGACAACATCGAGATGTATTACCGGCTCAACGAGCTTGCGCCGAAGCTTTCGCGCCAGGCCGACGAGAAGGGGCCCGGCGACTACTGGGTCGATGAAAAGCAGCACCAGGTGCTGCTGTCGGAGGAAGGCCACGAGCACGCCGAGCAGATCCTGACGCAGGCCGGGCTGCTGGCTGCCGGCGGCAGCCTCTACGACGCGCACAACATCTCGCTGATGCACCATCTGTACGCGGCGCTGCGCGCGCAGTCGCTGTATCACCGCGACCAGCAATACGTGGTGCAGGACGGCGATGTCGTCATCGTCGACGAGTTCACCGGCCGGCTGATGCCGGGCCGGCGCTGGTCCGACGGCCTGCACCAGGCAGTCGAGGCGAAGGAGGGCGTGAAGATCCAGCACGAGAACCAGACGCTGGCGTCGATCACCTTCCAGAACTACTTCCGCATGTACGACAAGCTCGCCGGCATGACCGGCACCGCCGACACCGAGGCATTCGAATTCCAGCAGATCTACCACCTGGAAACGATGATCATCCCGACGCACAAGTCGATGGTGCGCAAGGACGAGAACGATCTCGTGTTCCGCACGTTCAAGGAGAAGGTCGACGCCATCGTCGCCGACGTGCGCGATTGCCATGCGCGGGGCCAGCCGGTGCTGGTCGGCACGACATCGATCGAGAATTCCGAGCTGCTGGCGCAGTATCTCGACAAGGAGAAGCTGCCGCACGAGGTGCTCAACGCCAAGCAGCATGCGCGCGAGGCGGAGATCGTCGCGCAGGCGGGACGCCCCGGGGCGATCACGATCGCCACCAACATGGCGGGCCGTGGCACCGACATCGTGCTGGGCGGTGCGATCGAGCGCACGCTGCTGGCGGTGCGCGAGGATCCCGACCTCGACGACACCGCGCGCCAGTTCAAGATGGACAAGCTGCTCGGCGACTGGCAGGTGCTGCACGAGAAGGTGAAGGCCGCGGGCGGTCTGCACATCGTCGGCACCGAGCGCCACGAGTCGCGACGCATCGACAACCAGCTGCGCGGCCGCGCCGGTCGCCAGGGCGACCAGGGAAGCTCGCGCTTCTACCTGTCGCTCGAGGACCCGTTGTTGCGCATCTTCGGCGGCGAGCGCCTGTCGGCGATCATGACGCGGCTCAAGATGCCGGAAGGCGAGCCGATCGAGCATACGATCGTCAACCGGTCGATCGCCAAGGCGCAGAATCGCGTCGAGTCGCGCAACTTCGACATCCGCAAGCAGCTCCTCGAATACGACGACGTCGCCAACGACCAGCGGCGCGTGATCTACCAGCAGCGCAACGAGCTCCTCGAGAGCAGCGACGTCTCGGAGACGATCCGCTCGATGATCCACGGCGAGATCGAGGCGACGGTGCGCCGTGCCATTCCGCCCGACTCCATCGAGGAACAGTGGGACATGCCCGGCCTCGAAGCCACGCTGGCGAGCGATTTCCAGCTGCAGGCGCCGGTCGCGGCCTGGGTCGCCGACAGCGACGTCGACGCCGAGACGATCAGCGAACGCATCGTCACCGCAGCCGATGCCGCATGGCAGGAGCGCGAGCGCCAGGCCGGCCCCGAGGTGATGCGCCAGTTCGAGCGCAGCCTCATGCTGCAGACGCTCGACCATCACTGGCGCGAGCACCTGGCGGCGCTCGACCATCTGCGGCAGGGCATCCACCTGCGGGGCTACGCGCAGAAGAATCCCAAGCAGGAATACAAGCGCGAGGCGTTCGAACTCTTTTCCGACATGCTCGACCGCATCAAGCAGGACGTGGTGAAGGTCGTGCTCACCGTGCAGGTGCGCGGCCGCGAGGAAGTCCAGGCGGTGGAGGAAGCGCCAGCCGTCACCAACGTGCGCTACCAGCACGCCGACTACGAGGAGGCGCTGGCGGCAAGCAACGCCGGCGACGAGGGTGGCACCGCGGTCGCGGCGCCGCCGTTCGTGCGCGCCGGCGCCAAGGTCGGCCGCAACGACCCGTGTCCCTGCGGCTCGGGCAAGAAGTACAAGCAGTGTCACGGACGGCTCGCCTGATCTAGCACGCGATTCCCCGCGCGTGCGGGGAACCGCGCGACTCGCCGTCCCGCGCCCGCATGCCGCCCGCCACCGCCGACCTTCACGCGATCGCATGGCGCGCGATGAAGTCGCGCGGCCTCGACCCGGATTTTCCCGCCGCGGCGCAGCGCGAGGCGGCGCGCATCACCGCAGCGGCGACGGCAAGCGACGCGTCGGCACGCGACCTGCGCGAACTGCCGTGGGCGTCGATCGACAACGACGATTCGCGCGACCTCGACCAGTTGCAGGTGGCGGCGCCCGCCGCGGTCGGCGCGAGCGTCGTGCGCGTCGCCATCGCGGACGTCGACGCGCTGATCGCCGCGCATTCGGCGATCGACGCACACGCGAGCCTCAACACCACGTCCGTGTACACCGCCGGCGGGATCTTCCCGATGCTGCCGCAGAAGTTCTCCACCGACCTGACGTCGCTCAACCCGGACGTCGACCGCCTCGCCATCGTCGTCGAGATGACGGTCGGCGCCGATGGCGAGGTCGGCGCCTCGGACATCTACCGCGCGCAGGTTCGCAACCGGGCGAAGCTCGCCTACGACAGCGTCGCCGCTTGGCTCGACGGCAAGGCCGCGCCACCCTCCCCGGTGGCGGCCGTCGCCGGCATGGACGCGCAGCTTCGCCTGCAGGACCGCATCGCGCAGGACCTGAAGCGGGCGCGCACGTCGCGCGGCGCGCTGGAACTGGAAACGTCGCAAGCGCGCGCGGTGTTCGACAACGGCACGCTGGCCGACCTCCTGGCCGACGAGCCCAACCGCGCCAAGGTGCTGATCGAGGATTACATGATCGCGGCCAACGGCGTGGTCGCGCGCTTCCTCGCCGGCAAGGGGTTCGCGACGCTGCGCCGCGTGCTGCCCGTGCCGCAGCGCTGGGACCGCATTGTGGCGCTGGCGACCGCGCCCGGCGACACGCTGCCGGCCATGCCCGACGCGAAGGCCCTGAACGCATTCCTGCTGCGGCGCCGCGCCGCCGATCCCGCGCGCTACGCCGACCTGTCGCTGTCGGTGATCAAGCTCCTCGGCCGCGGCGAATACGTCGCCGACTGCTGCGGCGAAGCGGTCGAGGGCCACTTCGGGCTCGCCGTGCGCGACTACGCGCATTCGACGGCGCCGAACCGGCGCTTTCCCGACCTCGTCACGCAGCGGATCCTGAAGGCGGCATTGGCGGGGATGCGCGCGCCCTATGCCGAGGCGGAGCTCGCCACACTCGCGGCGCATTGCACCGCGCAGGAGGACAACGCCAACAAGGTCGAGCGCCAGGTGCAGAAATCGGCGGCGGCGATGCTGCTCGTCTCGCGCATCGGCGAGACCTTCGACGGCATCGTCACCGGCGCGTCGGACAAGGGGACCTGGGTGCGTATCGCGCGGCCGATGGCCGAAGGACGGGTCATCCGCGGCGACGCGCACCTCGATGTCGGCGACGCGGTGCGGGTCAAGCTCGTCGGCGCCGACGTCGAGCGCGGCTTCATCGATTTCGCCCGCGAGGATGCCAAGCCATGAGCGCACCAGCGCGCCCCGATCCGCCGCTCGCCTACGAGAACACGCGGTTCATGGAAAGCGAGGAGGCGCGGCCGCTGCGCATCCTCGCCGAATACAGCGAGCCGCTGAAGCGTTTCCGCGCGGCGCGTGTATGCGAGACGATCGTGTTTTTCGGCTCGGCGCGCCTCGCCGAAGACGGTCCGCTCGGGCGCTACTACCGCGAAGCCCGCGAGCTCGCGCGCCTGGTCACGCAATGGGCGCGAACCCTCGGCACCGACGCCTGCCGCTATGTCGTGTGCACCGGTGGCGGCAGCGGCATCATGGAAGCCGCCAACCGCGGCGCGATCGATGCCGGCGGCCTGTCGATCGGCCTCAACATCGCGCTGCCGTTCGAGCAGCACGTCAATCCCTACATCACGCCGGGCCTCGCGTTCCAGTTCCACTACTTCTTCATGCGCAAGCTGTGGTTCGCACACCTGGCGCGCGCGCTCGTGGTGTTCCCCGGCGGCTTCGGCACGCTCGACGAGATGACCGAGATCCTGACGCTCGCGCAGACGCACAAGCTCGAGCATCCCATTCCCATCGTGATGTACGGCAGCGCGTACTGGAAGGAGATCGTCAACTTCGACGCGCTGGTGCGCCATGGCATGGTCAGCGCCGACGATCTCGCCCTGTTCCACTTCGCCGACGATCCGGCGAGCGCGCTCGAGCTCCTCAAGGGCGTCGCCGGCCCTGCGGCGGCGGAGCCGATGGACCGGTTGCCCGCGTTCGCCCATTCGCGCGTCGCTTGACGATGACGCGCATGCGCTTGCAGGCCAAGCGCGCGAGCGCGCCTTCGTGCCGCGCGCGGCGCGCCGGGGGTCGCGCGTGAGCGCACCGGCGTCCGATGCCCTGGTGCTGTTCGGCGTCACCGGCGATCTCGCCTATCGCCAGATCTTTCCCGCGCTGCAACGGCTCGTGCGCAGCGCCGCGCTCGACGTGCCCGTGGTGGGGGTGGCGCGCTCGGCATGGAGCGACGACCAGCTGCGGGCGCACGTGCGCGAAAGCCTCCTTGCCCATGGCGGCGTCGACGAGCAGGCGTTCGCGAAGCTCGCGCCGCGCCTGCGCTACGTCGAGGGCGACTACCAGGACAGCGCGACGTTCGCGCGCATCGGCGCGGCGCTCGCGCCGGCGACGCGGCCGCTGCATTACCTCGCGATCCCGCCGAGCCTCTTCGCCACGGTGATCGAGGGCCTGGTCGCGGCGGGCTGTGCGCGCGACGCGCGCGTCGTCGTCGAGAAGCCCTTCGGTCACGACCTCGCCTCGGCGCAGGCGCTCAACGCGCTGCTGCACCGCTATTTCCCGGAATCGGCGATCTTCCGCATCGACCACTACCTCGGCAAGGAGCCGGTCGAGAACCTGCTGTACTTCCGCTTCGCCAACGCGTTCGTCGAGCCGATCTGGAACCGCAACCACATCGCCGCCGTGCAGATCACGATGGCAGAGCAGTTCGGCATCGAGGGCCGCGGCCGCTTCTACGACGAGGTCGGCGCGATCCGCGACGTCGTGCAGAACCACCTGCTGCAGGTGGCCGCGCTGCTGGCGATGGAGGCGCCCGTGCAGCGCAATCCGGAGACGTCGCGCGACGAGCGCAACCGCCTGTTTCGCGCGATGCGGCCGCTGGCGCCGGCCGACGTGGTGCGCGGCCAGTTCGCCGGCTACCGCGACGAGCCGGGCGTCGCCGCGAATTCGACGGTCGAGACGTTCGCCGCGCTGCGCCTCTACATCGACACCTGGCGCTGGGAAGGGGTGCCGTTCTGCATCCGCGCGGGCAAGAAGCTGCCGGTGACGACCACCGAAGTCGTGGTCGAGCTGAAGCGTCCGCCGTTGACGGTGTTCGACCCGATCGGCGCGGGCTCGTCGAACCGCTTCCGTTTTCGCCTGAGCCCCGACGTGTTCATCTCGCTGCAGGCGCGGGTCAAGGCGCCCGGCGAACGGATGCAAGGCAACGATGTCGAACTGATCGCGCGCCGGCACACGGTCGACGAGATGACGCCCTACGAGCGCCTGATCGGCGATGCGCTGGAAGGCGATGCGTCGCTGTTCGCGAGCAGCGACAGCATCGAGGCGGCGTGGCGCGTGGTCGACCCGGTGCTGTCGGGCATGCCGCCGCCCGCGGTCTACGCGCCGGGCACCTGGGGTCCCCCGGAGGCCGCGCGGATCGTTGCCGGCAGCGACGGCTGGCCCGATCCCACGCTCTCGCTCGGGGCCGCATGACGGCACGACGGCGACGGATCCGTTTGGCTTGACGATGCATCGGACGCGGGTCGCGCCGATGCGAATGCGAGGACTGACGATGAAAATCACCCGGCAGCTCGATGCCCTCGGCCAGCGCCTCTGGCTCGACAACATCACGCGCGGCCTGCTGCGCAGCGGCACGCTGGCCCGCTACGTCGACGAACTCTCGGTGACGGGACTCACCTCGAACCCGACGATCTTCGATCATGCGATCGGCGGCTCGTCCGACTACGACGAGGCGATCCGCCGCGAATCGGCGCGTTGCGGCAGCGACGAGGCACTTTTCCTCGCGCTGGCGATCGAGGATCTGCGCGAAGCGGCGCGCCTGTTCCTGCCGGCGCATCGCGCAAGCGGCGGCATCGACGGCTGGGTGTCGCTCGAGGTGTCGCCGCTGCTCGCAGACGATGCGCGGGGCACGGTCGACGAGGCGGCGAAGCTTCACGCGCAGGCGGCGTGCCCGAATCTCTTCGTCAAGATCCCGGGCACGGCCGCGGGAGTGCAGGCCATCGAGGCGTCGGTGTTCGCCGGCATTCCGATCAACGTCACGCTGCTCTTCTCGCGCACGCAATACGAAGCCGCCGCCGACGCTTACCTGCGCGCGATCGAGCGCCGCATCGCCGGGGGGCTCGATCCGCAGGTGCACTCGGTCGCATCGCTGTTCGTCAGCCGCTGGGACGTCGCGGCCAACGACAAGGTGCCACCCGCGTTGCGCAACCGGCTGGGGATCGCGGTGGCGAAGGACACTTATCGCGCCTACCGGCGCCTGCTCGCGTCGCCGCGCTGGCGCAAGCTCGCGGCGGCCGGCGCGCTGCCGCAACGCGTGCTGTGGGCCAGCACCGGCACCAAGGACCCGTCCGCCGCCGACACCCTGTACGTCGAGGCGCTGGCGGCGCCCGATACCATCGACACGCTGCCGGACAAGACGTTGCTGGCGTTCGTCGACCACGGCCGGCTGGGACCGCCCATGCCCGACGACGGCGGCGACGCCGACGCCGTGCTGGCGCAGTTCCGCGCGGCCGGCGTCGACGTCGAAGCGCTGGCCGCCAGGCTGCAGAGGGACGGTGCCGATGCGTTCGTCAAGTCGTGGCGCGAGCTCCTCGCGCGCGTCGGCGCCAAGCGCGCGTCGCTGGCCGTGACGTCCTGAAGCCTCCATGCCGCCCGTCACGCAAGCGCTGATCATCGCCAACGTCGCGATCTACCTGCTGCAGATGCTGCTGCCCGGCATCGTCGTGCCGTTCGCGCTGTGGCCGCTGGATGCCGACAGCGCGAGCGGCGGCCAGGTGAGCTTCGGCATCTGGCAGGTCGTCACCTACGCGTTCCTGCACGGCGGCCTCGCGCACATCGCGTTCAACATGTTCGCGCTGTACATGTTCGGCGCGCCGTTCGAGCACGTGGTGGGCGGGCGGCGCTACCTCGTCTACTACTTCGTCTGCGTGGTGACGGCGGCGATCACGCAGCTACTCGTCATGCAGGTGATGGGCGGGCTGTACCCGTCGATCGGCGCGTCGGGCGGCGTGTTCGGTTTGCTGCTCGCGTACGCGGCATACTTTCCGCGCAACAAGGTGTTCCTGATATTCCTGCCGATCCCGATGCCGGCGCCGATCTTCGTCATGCTCTACGCGGCGCTCGAGCTCGTCCTCGGCGTCACCGGCACGCAGGCGGGCGTCGCGCATTTCGCCCACCTGGGCGGCCTGGTCGGCGGCGCGGCGATGATCTTCTACTGGCGCCGCGTGCGGCGGCTCGGCTAGCGGCCGCCGAATCGCGCGTCACACGCCGAGCAGCGGCGGCAACGCCGAGGGATCGGCCGCGAGCGCGGCCGACGCGCCTGTCAGCACGATCGTCCCCTTTTCCATGAGCACCACGCGATCGGTGTGCGTGAGCACGCTTCGGTAGTTGCGGTCGACGACGATCGACGCGATGCCGGTGGCGCGTATCGCGCCGACGATGTTCCAGATCTCGCGCACGACCAGCGGCGCCAGGCCTTCAGTCGCCTCGTCGAGGAGCAGCAGGTCGGGATTGGTCATCAGCGCGCGTCCGATCGCGAGCATCTGCTGCTCGCCACCCGACAACTGGTCGCCCCGCTGGCGAATGCGCGCCGCGATGCGCGGAAACGTCGCCAGCACGCGCGCGAGCGTCCAGTCGTCGCGGCCGTTCGCGCCGCGACGCGCGGCGACCACGAGGTTCTCCTCGACGCTCAAGTCGGGAAAGATGCCGCGTCCCTCGGGCACGTAGCCGACGCCGAGTCGCGCGATCGCGCTCGGCCGCATCGCGGTGACGTCGCGACCGCGCACCGCGATTTCGCCATCGCTGGCGCGGACGATGCCGAGGATCGCGCGCAGCAGCGTGGTCTTGCCCATGCCATTGCGTCCGAGGAGACCGAGCGCCTGGCCTTCGTCCACGTCGAGATCGACGCCGCGCAGCACGTGGCTCGCGCCGTAGTGGGCATGCAGGCCGCGCACTTGCAGCAGTGGGGTGCTGGATGGCTCCCTGCGCAGCGAGCTTCGCTCCACGATGGGGCGATCACCTCGGGGCGGCCCAGCTGTGCTCATGACTCCCCCCGTAGCGAGCTTCGCTCGCTTCCCCCCGCGGGGGGGCGAGCACCTCGGGGCGGCCCTTCGGTGCTCATGCCGACTCGCCGAGATAGGCCGCCTGCACCGCGGGGTTGGCGCGCACCGCCGCTGGCGTGTCGCTGGCGATCACCGCCCCGTCGACCATCACGGTGATGCGGTCGGCGATCCGGAACACCGCATCCATGTCGTGCTCGACGAGCAGGATCGCGTGGCCCTCGCGCAGCGACGCCAGCAGCTCGAGCATCGCCGCCGTTTCCTCGGCACCCATGCCAGCCAGCGGCTCGTCGAGCAGCAACACCCGCGGCGCAGTGGCGAGGCACATCGCCACCTCGAGCTGGCGCCGCTGGCCATGCGAAAGCGTGGCGGCGACGCGATCGGCGAGGGCCGCGAGGCCGGTGCGGGCGAGCGCGTCGCGCGCGGCGTCGAGGCTTCGTGCGCAACGCGCGCCGGCGTCGAGCGCGAACGGCGCGGGATAGCGCCCTTGCGCGCACAGCCGGCAGTTCTCGAGCACGGTGAATGGCATGAACACCGTGCTGCGCTGGTAGGTGCGGCCGAGCCCCCGGCGCGCGCGCCAGGGCTGCGACGCGCGGGTCACGTCGATGCCGCCGAGCGTGATCGTGCCCGCATCGGCAGCCAATTCGCCGGCGAGCACGTTGACGAGCGTCGACTTGCCCGCGCCGTTGGTGCCGATCACGGCATGCACGCTGCCGCCCACGAGGTCGATGGACACGCCGTCGACCGCGATGACGCCGCCGAAGCGGCGCACGATGCCGCGCGCGCTCAGCAGAATGTCGCCGTTGCCGTCGTCGCCCGCGCCTGTCCACGGCGAGCCGCGGGTCGTGTCCTCGCCCACCGCCGACGCACGCGGCGCGTTCATGGCGCGGCCGCCCGCCGCGCGCGCGTGCGCCAGGGTGCTCGTATCCCCATCAGCCCGCGCGGCATCGTCGCCACCAGCACGATGATCGCGATGCCCAGCGGCAACTGCCAATGCCGGGCGAACGCGCCGAACAGCGCCTCCGACTGGAACGTTTCCTTCAGCACGATGAACGCCAGCGCGCCGAGCGCGGCACCGCGCAGGCTGCCCGTGCCGCCGAGGATCAGCATCAGGAGCACGGTGCCCGACTGATGCCAGGCGAGCAATTCCGGGTTGACGAAGCCATCCTTGACCGCCCACAGCAGGCCGGCAATGCCGGCGAGCGCGCCGGCGATCGTGAAGGCGCCGAGCTTGTAGGCGTAGGTCGGGAAGCCCGCGGCGCGCATCCGCGTCTCGTTGACGCGGATGCCGGCGAGCGCGTGGCCGAAGTGCGAGCGCTTGATCGCCGCCAGCGCGACGAACACGAGGGCCAGCACCGCGAACGTCACGTAGTAGAACGTGCGCGCGTCGCCGAGGCTGGCGACGAGCGGCAGCGTCGGCTTGGCGTTGAGGTAGATGCCGTCGCTGCCGCCGCCGATGGCGGTGTCGTGGAACACGTAGTACGCCATCTGCGAGAACGCCAGGGTCACCATGATGAAGTAGACGCCGCGCGTGCGCAGCGCCAGCGCGCCGATGGCGGCGGCGGCGATCGCGGTGACCAGCACGACCAGCGGCGCCAGCCACGCAAGCGATGGTGCGCCGGACTTCGGCGCGAGCAGCACGGTGGCATAGGCGCCGATGCCGAGGAACGCGGCGTGGCCGAACGACACGAGGCCGGTCTCGCCGGCGAGTAGCTCGAGCGACAGCGCGAAGATGGCGTAGACCATGATCGACGTCGCGAGGTCCACGGCGAATCGCCCGCCGACGAGCGGGAACAGCGCGCAGGCGATCGCCGCGGCCAGCACCGGTGCCGCATGCCGCGTCGTCGTGCGTGGGTCGCGCCCCTCGTCAGACACGGCGGAAAAGCCCCTCGGGGCGCCACAGCAGGATCGCCGCCATCAGCACGTAGACGGCCACGCCGGACGCCTGCGGGAAGAGCACCTTGCCGAACGTGTCGACGATGCCGACCAGCAGCGCGGCGAACAGCGCGCCGCGCACCGAGCCGATGCCGCCGATGACGACGACCACGAACGAGATGATCAGCACCTGGTTGCCCATGCCCGGGTACACGGACGACACCGGCGCCGCGATCATTCCCGCGAAAGCGGCGAGCGCGACGCCGGCGGCGAACACCACGCGATAGACGAAGCGGATGTCGACGCCCAGCGCCTCGATCATTTCGCGATTCGACGCGCCCGCGCGGATCGCCATGCCGAGGCGCGTGCGCGCGAGCACAAGCCACAGGCCGCCGGCAACGGCGATGCACACGGCGGAGATGAACAGCCGGTACACCGGATAGGTCATCAGGTCGCCGAGCGGCACGTTCGCGGACAGTGCCGGCGGCATCGCCACGCCGTGCACGTCGTCGCCGGCGACGAGGCTGCGCAGTTCCTCGAACACGAGGATGAGGCCGTAGGTCATCAGCACCTGCTGCAAGTGATCGCGGTGGTAGAGGTAGCCGACGAAGCCCCACTCGAGCAGGTAGCCCAGCAGCACCGACAGCACGAGTCCGAGGGCGAGCGTGGTGGCGAAGCCGCCGCCGAGATGCTGCGCGACGAACGGCGCGAGCGAGTAGGCCATGTACGCGCCGATCATGTAGAAGCTGCCGTGCGCGAGGTTGATCACGCCCATGATGCCGAAGATCAGCGTCAGGCCGCTGGCGACGAGGAACAGCAGCAATCCGTACTGGATCGCGTTGAGGCACTGCACCAGGAAGGTGGCGAGGTCCATGCGCGGCGGCACGCAAAAAAGCCGGCCGCCGGATCGCTCCGTGTGCGGCCGGCTGGTCGTGTCGAGGCTACATCGTGCAGCCGGGCGACGGGTCGGCGAGTGCCTTCACCGCGACGCTCACGTACTGGTTCTTGTTGCCCTCGACCTTGCGCAGGTAGATGTCCTGCACCGGCTCGTGCGAACGCGACAGCGTGAACTTGCCGCGCGGGCTGTCGATCGTCGCCTTGCCCATCGCCGCTTCGAGCGCCGCGCGCTGCTTGACGTCGCCGCCTACCGCGTTGAGCCCGGCGGCGAGAAGCTGCGCCGAGTCGTAGCCCTGCACGGCATAGACGTCGGGCGCACTCTTGTACGCCGCGGTGTATGCCGCGCGGAACGCATTGTCGCGCGGCGTGTTGAGGCCGTCGGCGTAGTGCAGCGTGGTCAGCATGCCTTGCGCCGCGTCACCCTGCGCCTCGAGCGTACCGTCGGTGAGAAAGCCCGGACCGTAGAGCGGGATCGACTTCGACAGGCCGGCCGCGGCGTAATCCTTGACGAACTTGACGGCACCGCCGCCCGCGAAGAACGCGTAGACGGCATCCGGCTTGGTCGCCGCGATTTCCGTCAGCAGCGCCTGGAACTCGACGTTCGGGAAGGGCAGCGTCAATTCCTTGACTACCTGGCCGCCGGACGTCGCGAGGCCATCCTTGAAGCCTTGCACCGATTCATCGCCGGCCGCGTATTTCCACGTGATCGTCACGACCCTTTTCGCGCCCTTGTCGCCGGCGACCTTGCCCATCGCGTAGCCCGGCTGCCAGTTGGAGAACGAGGCACGGAAGATCGACGGGCCGCACATCGAGCCCGTCACCGCGCGGGCGCCGGCATTGGGGATCACCAGCAGCGTGTCGGTGTCCTTGGCGACCTTGGCCATCGCCATCACCACGCCCGAATGCACGGTGCCGACGACCACGTCGACGTTGTCGCGCTTGATGAGCTTGTTGATGTTGTCGACCGCTTTCGACGGCTCGGACTCGTCGTCGACCTTGAAGTACTCGATCTCGCGACCGCCGAGCTTGCCGCCCTGCTCGTTGACATAGAGCTTGAAGCCATTCTCGATCGCGTTGCCGAGCGCGGCGTAGGTGCCGGTGTACGGCAGCATGAAGCCCACCTTGACCTTGTCCTGGGCGTGCACGCCGAGCGCGACGGTGGCGGCGGCGATGGCGGCCAGCGTGCGCAGGATGGCGCGGGAATCGGATCTCATCGGATGTCTCCTCCTGGTTTGGATCATGCGTGTTCGGCGATGAAGGCGGCGATCATCGCCGCCAGCATTTCCGGCTTCTCGCGCTGCGGCGAATGGCCGCAGTCCGCGAGCACCTTCATTCGACTTGCCGGCACTCGCTGCGCGATGCCCTCGATCTGCGCCAGCGTGCCGTATTCGTCGCGCTCGCCCTGCATCGCCAGCACCGGGCAGCGCACGTCGCGAAGCATATCCTCGATCGACCAGCGGCGAAACTCCGGCGCGAGCCATGCGCCGCACCAGCCGCCGAACGCCGATTCGGGATCGACGTGATAGCGCGCGAGGCGCGCCGCGAGGTCGCCCTGCGCAAACGCATCGCGCGCCCGCTCGATGCTCGCGATCGAAACGTCCTCGACCTTGATGTGCGGCGCGATCGCCACCACGCCGCGCGCCCAGCCGGGAAAACGCGCGGCATGGATCAGCGCGATCGAGCCGCCATCGCTGTGGCCGACCAGGAACACGGCCTCGCGCGCGGCGTCGATGTTCAGCGCCGCAGCGAGATCCGGCAGCGCCTGTTCCGCCTGGCGGTGCATGAACGACGCCGTCCAGCGGCGGTCGTGCGGCCGCGGCGTCGAGCGGCCGTAGCCTTCGCGGGAATAGACGAGCCCGCGCGCCCCCGCGGCGCTGCACACGCTTCGCGGCCAATCGCGCCACATCGCGAGCGACCCCAGGCCCTCGTGCAGGAAAACGAGCAGCGGCGCGTCGTCGCGCTCGGGCGCGATCCATGCATATTCGATCCTGACTTGTCCCGCGTCGCCGGCGATTTCGACGAACGCCGGCGTCATCGCGCGGCGCCCGATTCGCGCTCGCGCAGGCGAAATCGCTGGATCTTGCCGGTGGCTGTCTTCGGCAGCTCGGCCATGAACTCGATGGCACGCGGGTACTTGAAAGGCGCGAGGCGATCCTTGACGAACGCCTTCAGTTCCTCGGCCAGCGCATCGCCGGCGTCGATACCGGCGCGCGCGACAACGCAGGCCTTGGCGCGCGTCAGGCCGTCGGCATCGGCGACGCCGATCACCGCGGCTTCCAGCACCGCAGGGTGCGCCATCAGCGCCGCTTCCACTTCGAACGGCGACACGTATTGCCCGCTGACTTTCAGCATGTCGTCGCCCCGTCCGGCGTACGTGTAATAGCCGTCGCCATCGCGGATGTACTTGTCGCCGCTCTTGGTCCAGGCGCCGACGAACGTCGCGCGCGAGCGCTCGCGGTCGGCCCAGTAGCAGAGCGCGGCGCTCTCGCCGCGCACATAGAGGTCGCCGATTTCGCCGTCGCCGACCGGGAGGCCGTCTTCGCCGCGCAGCTCGACCGTGTAGCCCGCCACCGGCGTGCCGGTGGTGCCGTAGCGCACTGCACCGGCGTGATTCGACAGGAAGATGTGCAGCATCTCGGTGGAGCCGATGCCGTCGAGGATGTCGGCGTCGTACTGGGAGCGGAAGCGCTCGCCGATCGCGCGCGGCAGCGCTTCACCCGCGGACACGCACAGGCGCAGCTGCAGCGACTCGCGTGCGGGCCTGTCGGCGGCGGCGAGCATCGCCGCGTAGAGCGTCGGCACCCCGAAGAACACCGTGGGCCGGGTGTCGACGATGCGCTTCCACACCGCCTGCGGCGTCGGCCGCTCGCCCATCAGCACGACGCTTGCGCCCGCGCACAACGGGAACGTCATCGCGTTGCCGAGGCCATATGCGAAGAAGAGCTTGGCCGCCGAGAATACGGTGTCCGTCGGCGAGAGCCCGAGCACGGCCTGCGCATACGTGACGTTCGTCCAGTGCAGGTTGGCGTGCGTGTGCACCGCCGCCTTGGGGCGCCCGGTGGAACCCGAGGAATAGAGCCAGAAGGCGATGTCGTCGGCGCGCGTATCGCCCGGCTGCGCCTGCGGGGCCGCGGAGGCGAGGAGGGCCGCGAACGATGTCGCATCGGTGGCGGGCGCGCCGCTGACGATGCGCGTGCCGATGGCGTGGGGTGCGCGCGCCATGGCCGCGTCGAGCGTGGGCGCGAGCGCTGCCGACACCACGGCCGCGCGGGCGCGCGAATGGTCGAGCATGTACACGTAGTCGTCGATGGTGAGGAGCGTGTTGATCGCCACCGGCACCACACCCGCATAGAGCGCGCCGAGGAACGCCACCGGCCAATCCACACTGTCGTGCGCGAGCAGCAGCATGCGCTCTTCGCGGCGCAATCCGCGCGCGCCGAGCGCGGCAGCGAACGCCCGCGCACGCGTCACGAGCTCGGCGTACGTGAGCGTCGTGATGTCGTCGCGGTAGGCGACTGCGTCGGGCCATGCCGCCGCGCGGGCGAACACGTCCGCCGCGAAGTTGTAGCGGGGCGGGGGTGGATTCACGGAGCCTCCTGGAAGTGCAAAATAGTGCTTGTTTATTTGCTTTGTCAAGCACTATACTGCATATCATGGCAAACCCTCTCGCAAGCGCGGCGTCGCGGCAGCCAAGGAGACGCCGCGGCGCGGGTCCCCAGTCCGCCGCATCGACGCGCGCGCATGCGGGGGCGCCTGCAAACGCGGGCCAACGTCCGGGATTTCTGGCGGCGCTGGGCGAGCGTGTGCGCACGCTGCGCGCGCGTCGCGGCCTCACGCGCAAGGCGCTGGCGACGGCCGCGCAGGTGTCGGAACGCCATCTCGCCAACCTCGAGTCGGGCGCGGGCAACGCGTCGATCCTGGTGCTGCGCCAGATCGCCGACGCGCTCGACTGTCCGCTTACCGCGATCGTCGCCGATGCCGCGCACGATTCGCCGGAGCGGCTCCTGATCGACGATCTGCTGTCGCGGCGCACCGAGGAGGAGCTGGTCGCCGCACGGCACACGCTGGTCGCGCTGTACGGTGACGCGGCGGCACCGTCGTCGCGTCAGCGCATCGCGCTGATCGGCTTGCGCGGCGCCGGCAAGTCGTCGCTGGGGACGCGTCTCGCCGCGGCGCTCGGCTTGCGCTTCGTCGAGTTGTCGCGCGACATCGAGCGGCTCGCCGGCTGCGGCGCGGACGAGATCCACGCGCTCTACGGCCAGGCGGCCTATCGCCGCTACGAGCGGCGCGCGCTGGAAGCCGCGCTCGCCGCCGACGCCGACGCGGTGATCGCGACACCCGGCGGCATCGTCGCGGAGCCCGCGACGTTCAACCGGTTGCTCGCGCACTGCACGACGGTGTGGTTGCAGGCGTCGCCCGAGGAGCACATGCAGCGGGTGATGGCGCAAGGCGACCTGCGCCCCATGGCCGGCAATCGCGAGGCGATGGCCGACCTTCGGCGCATCCTCGACGGCCGCGTCGCGTTCTACGCCAAGGCGGACTACACGCTGGACACGCGCGGCCGCACGCTCGCCGAGACGAGTGCCGCGTTGCGGCAACTCGTGGCGCCTGTCCTCGGCGCCGCCGCGAACGCGAAAGCGGCTTCCCGCCGCGGCGCGGCGCCGCAGCGTCGCCTGCACGCGCCGCCGGAGTCGCACGCCGCGGTAGCGGCGGTCGCCCTTCCGCGAAGCCGCGCTCGAGGCGCGCGATGAGTCCGGGCGCCGCGGGCGACACCGATGCGGTCGACTTCCGCACCGAGCCCGCGCGTTACCGTCACTGGACGCTCGCGGTGGACGGCGACATCGCGACGCTGACGCTTGGCGTCGCCGAGGATGGCGGCATCCGCCCGGGTTACGCGCTCAAGCTCAATTCCTACGACCTCGGCGTCGACATCGAGCTCGCCGACGCGCTCGACCGCATCCGCTTCGAGCACCCCGAGGCGCGCGCGATCGTCGTCACCGGCGGTCGCGAGCGGGTGTTCTGCTCGGGCGCCAACATCTTCATGCTGGGCCTTGCGTCGCACGCCTGGAAGGTGAACTTCTGCAAGTTCACCAACGAGACGCGCAATGGCCTCGAGGATGCGAGCCGCCACTCCGGCCTCAAGTCGCTGGCCGCGGTCAACGGCGCTTGCGCCGGCGGCGGGTACGAGCTGGCGCTCGCCTGCGACGAGATCCTGCTGGTCGACGATCGCTCGTCGGCGGTGTCGCTGCCGGAAGTGCCGCTGCTCGGCGTGCTGCCCGGCACCGGCGGCCTGACGCGGGTCACGGACAAGCGCCGCGTGCGCCACGATCACGCGGACATGCTGTGCACGACGGCGGAAGGCGTGCGCGGACGGCGGGCGCTCGACTGGAAGCTCGTCGATGCGCTGGCGAAGCCGGGCCAGTTCCGCGACGCAGTGGCCGCGCGCGCACGCGCGCTCGCCGATGCCAGCGATCGTCCGCATGGCGCCACGGGAGTGGCGCTGACGCCGATCGCGCGGCGCGTCGACGCCGACGGCTACCACTACGAGCACGTCGACGTGGTCCTCGACCGCGCGCGACGCAACGCCACGTTCACGCTGCGCGGCCCCGCGGGCGATGCCGCGGTGGGTATCGGCGCCATCGAGGCGGCAGGCGCGCACTGGTGGCCGCTCGCATTCGCGCGCGAGCTCGACGATGCGATCCTGTCGCTGCGCACCAACGAGACCGGCATCGGCACGTGGGTGCTCAAGACGGCAGGCGATCCCGCCGCGATGTTGCGCATCGACGCCGCGCTCGCCGCCCACGCCGGAAACTGGTTCGTGCGCGAGACGATCGGCGCGCTGCGCCGCACGCTCGCGCGCCTCGATGTCACGTCGCGCTCGCTGTTCGCGCTGGTCGATCCCGGCGCGTGTTGCGCGGGCACGCTCTGCGAAGTGGCGCTGGCAGCCGACCGCAGCTACATGCTCGCAGGCGGCGACGATGCGCCGCGCATCGCGCTGTCCGCGCAGAACTTCGGCGCCTATCCGATGGTCAACGGCCGCGCGCGCATCACCGCGCGGTTCCACGACGACGCGGCCGCGATCGGCGCCGCGCGCGTCGCCGCCGGGCGCCTGCTGGATGCCGCGGAAGCGTCGGCGCTCGGCCTCGTCACCGCGACGCCCGACGACATCGACTGGGCGGATGAGGTGCGCATCGCGCTCGAGGAGCGCGCCAGCATGTCGCCCGACGCGCTCACCGGGCTCGAGGCGAACCTGCGCTTCGGCGGCACGGAAACGATGGCATCGCGGATCTTCGGCCGCCTCACGGCGTGGCAGAACTGGATCTTCGTGCGGCCCAACGCGGTCGGCGACCGGGGCGCGCTCAAGGTCTACGGCAAGGGCGTCGCGCCGCAGTTCGACTGGGACCGCGTGTAGCGCAAAGGAACGCCATGGACATGATCGACTACAACGAGCGCATCCCCAACAACGTCGGCCTCGCCGACGACAAGGCGTTGCGGCGCGCGCTCGAGCAGTGGCAGCCCGGCTATCTCGCCTGGTGGCGCGAGATGGGACCGCTCGACTCGCAGTCGCTCGACGTGTACCTGCGCACCGCGGTGAGCGTTGAGCCGTCGGGCTGGGCGAACTTCGACTACGTGAAGATGCCGGATTACCGCTGGGGCATCTTCCTCGCGCCGCGAGACCCCGACCGCACCGTGCATTTCGGGGAGCACATGGGCGAGCCGGCCTGGCAGGAGGTGCCGGGCGAGCATCGCGCGAACCTGCGGCGGATCATCGTCACGCAGGGCGACACCGAGCCCGCGTCGATCGAGCAGCAGCACCATCTCGGGTCGACCTGCCCGTCGCTGTACGACCTGCGCAACCTGTTCCAGGTGAACGTCGAGGAAGGGCGGCACCTGTGGGCGATGGTCTACCTCCTGCACCGGCATTTCGGCCGCGACGGCCGCGAGGAGGCCGCCGCGCTGCTGGAGCGGCGCTCGGGCGACACCGACAACCCGCGGATACTCGGTGCGTTCAACGAGCGCACGCCCGACTGGCTGGCGTTCTTCATGTTCACCTATTTCACCGATCGCGACGGCAAGTTCCAGCTGTGCGCGCTCGCGGAATCGGGATTCGACCCGCTGGCACGCACGACGCGCTTCATGCTCACCGAGGAGGCGCACCACATGTTCGTCGGCGAGTCCGGCGTCGCGCGCACGCTGCAGCGCACGGCGGAGGTGATGAAGACGCTCGGCACCGACGACGCGCAGGCGGTGCGCGCGGCCGGCGCGATCGACCTCGCCACGCTGCAGCGTTACCTCAATTTCCACTTCAGCGTGACGATCGACCTGTTCGGCGCCGACGTGTCGTCGAACGCGGCGACCTTCTACAGCGCGGGGCTCAAGGGTCGCTTCGAGGAAGGCAAGCGCGACGACGACCACCGTCTCGGCGACCGCAGCTACCGGATCCTGGAGAACGTCGACGGCCGTCTCGTCGAGCGCGACGTGCCGATGCTGAATGCGCTCAACGAGGTGCTGCGCGACGACTTCATCCGCGACTCGGTCGCCGGCATCTGCCGCTGGAACAAGGTGCTCGAGAAAAGCGGCCTGCCGCACCGCCTCGTCACGCCGCACAAGGCGTTCAACCGCAGGATCGGTTCCCTCGCCGGCATCCGCGTGACGCCGCAGGGCGACGTCGTCGACGAGGCGACATGGCAGGCCCGCGAGGGTGAATGGCTGCCGACGACGAATGATCGCGCGTTCGTCGCCTCGTTGATGGGGCGCGTCGTCGAGCCGGGCAGGTTCGCCGGCTGGATCGCGCCGCCGCCGATCGGCGTCAACCGGCAGCCGATCGACTTCCAGTACGTGCGCTTCGGCTGAAGCCATGCACGGCGAGCATGCGACGGCGGCCAACGACGCGGGCGGACCGCGACCAGCGGCGGAAACGCAAAAGCAGCACCTCATCGACCCCGAGATCTGCATCCGCTGCAATACCTGCGAGGAAACCTGCCCGAGCGACGCGATCACGCACGACGCGCGCAACTACGTCGTCGACGCCGGCAAGTGCAATGCGTGCCTCGCGTGCATCGGCCCGTGCCCGACGGGCGCGATCGACAACTGGCGCTTCGTCGCGCGTGGCGCGGCCTACGGCACCGAGGCCCAGTTCGGCTGGGACGTGCTGCCGCCCGCCGAGGCGACGGCGGCGCCGGCGCCCGCGGTCGTCGCCGCGGCTGTCACCGCAGCGGCATTGCCGTTGCCGACGATCGACGAGCGCTCGCCGGGCGCGACGATTCCGCCGGCCAGCGCGTCCCACCCGCAGGTCAATCTCTATTCGATGCGCGCGCCGCTCAGGGCCACCGTCGCCGGCAATTTCCGCGTCACTGCGGACGACGCGGCAAGCGACACGCGCCATATCGTGCTCGACTTCGGCGCGACGCCGTTCCCGGTGCTCGAAGGCCAGTCGATCGGCATCGTGCCGCCCGGCGCCGACGGCGAGGGTCGCGCGCACGTTGCCCGCCAGTACTCGGTGGCGAGCCCGCGCGATGGCGAGCGCGCCGGCTACAACAACCTCGCCATCACCGTGAAGCGCGTGACCGCCGACCACGCCGGCCGTGCCGTGCGCGGATTGTGCTCGAATTACCTGTGCGACCTCGCCAAGGGCGACGTCGTCGATGTCATCGGCCCGTTCGGCAACACGTTCCTGATGCCGGACGATCCCGCGGCCCACATCGTGATGATCTGCGCCGGCACCGGCAGCGCGCCGATGCGCGCGATGACCGAGCGCCGCCGTCGCCTCCCCCTCGGTCCGCGCGCCGGCAGGCTGCTGCTGTTCTTCGGCGCGCGCAGCGAGGGCGAGCTGCCGTACTTCGGGCCGCTCGCGCGCCTGCCGCGCGAATTCATCGAAGTCAATCTCGCGTACTCGCGGATGCCCGACGCGCCGAAGCGCTACGTGCAGGACCGCATGCGCGAGCGCCGCGAGGAGCTCGGCGCGCTGCTGGCCGACCACGCGACGCACGTCTACGTCTGCGGCCTGCGCGACATGGAGGAAGGCGTGCTCGAGGCATTGGCCGATGCCGTGCGCGCCGCGGGCCGCGACTGGCCCGCCGAGTGGCGCGCGCTCAAGGTCGCCGGACGGCTGCATTTCGAGACGTACTGATGAAGTTCGCCGAGATCACGCCGGGCCGCGTGATCGTGCTCGGGCCGGCGAGCCTCGACACGGTGTCGATGCTCGAATTCGCCCGTGCCTGGGATCCGCAGTGGTTCCATACCGATGTCGCGCGCGCGACGGCGTCGCGCTGGGGCGGTCTCATCGCCAGCGGCTGGCAGAGCTGCGCGCTGGCGATGAAGCTTGCCGTCGAGCAAGTGCTCGACGGCTCCGAATCGTTCGGCTCGCCCGGCCTCGACTACGTGAAATGGTCGGCACCGCTGCGCCCCGGAGACGCCGTGACGCTGACCATGACGGTCGAGGAATCGCGGCGCTCGCGAAGCCGGTCCGACCTCGGAGTCGTGCGCTGGCGCTGGGAACTGCGCAATCAGCGCGGCGAAACCGTCGTCGACCTCTTGGCCACCAGCCTCTTCGACCTCGCACAAGCTTGAGGTGCCCGCGGTTGTCGACTACGACGTCGATACCGTGTCGCTAACGCAAGCTCGCGGCGAAACCGCATAATGTCGGCCATCCGTCGCGGCGCGCGCCCCGCGACGCGCGCGCGCCGTCGGCCATCGAAGCCGAGGCGCGCGCCTACGATCGCGGCAGGGACCTCACGCTGCCGTTGCGACGCGCGCAGGGGGACCCGTTGGCTGACCTGATTTCCGTTCGCGACCTTTCGATCGAGTTCGACAATCGCGGCATGGCGGTACCGGCACTGCGCGGCGTTTCGTTCCGCATTCGCCCAGGGTCGACGGTGGCGCTGGTGGGCGAGTCGGGATCTGGCAAGTCGGTCACGGCGCAGGCGATCATGGGCATCCTGCCGCCGAGCGCGACCATCACGCACGGCCAGATCCTGTTCACGGAGCCGGGTTCCACGGCGCGGCCGGTCGACATCACGCGGCTCGCCCGCGACGGCCGCAGGATGCGCCACATCCGCGGCCGCCACATCTCGATGATCTTCCAGGAACCGATGGTGTCGCTGTCGCCGCTGCACACGATCGGCGACCAGGTCAGCGAGGCGCTGTTCCTGCACCACCGGATTGGCCACCGCGCCGGCATGCGACGCACCGCGGAAATGCTCGGGCTGGTCGGCTTCCCCGATCCCGCGCGCGCGTTGAAGAACTATCCGTTCGAGCTGTCCGGCGGCCTTCGCCAGCGCGCAATGATCGCGATGGCGCTGATCTGCGGACCGTCGCTGCTGATCGCCGACGAGCCGACGACGGCGCTGGACGTCACCGTGCAGGCGCAGATCCTGGCGCTGGTCAACGACCTGCAGGCCGAGCTCGGCATGGCGGTGTTGATCATCACCCACGACCTCGGCGTGGTCGCCAACGTGGCCGAGGAAGTCGTCGTGCTCTACGAGGGCCGCATCGTCGAGCAAGGCACGATCGGGGCGCTGTTCGAGCACCCGACGCACCCCTATCTCAAGGCGCTGCTGCGTGCGGTGCCGCACTTCGACATGCAGCCTGGCGAGCGGCTGGAATCGATCCGCGCCGTCGATCACGAGAAGGGCCCGCTGGTGGAGAAGGGCGAGCCGTGGCCGGCCGATGCGCCGGAGGTCCTGCTCGACGTGCGCGGCGTGTCGAAGGCGTTCGTCACCAAGGGCAGCGGGTGGCTGCGTCAACGGGCGGGGCCGGTGCTGCGCGCGGTGGACGACGTGAGCCTGTCGATCCGCCGCGGCACGTGCCTCGGCCTCGTCGGCGAAAGCGGCTGCGGCAAGACCACGCTCGGCAAGCTCGTGATGCGCGCGCTGGAGTCCGATCGCGGCGAGATCCTGTACAACGACCGCGGACGCGTGCTCGACGTGGTACACGCCGATGCCGCGACGCTGCTGGAGTTCCGGCGCCGCGTGCAATACATATTCCAGGATCCGTTCAGCTCGCTCAATCCGCGTATGACGGTGTTCGACATCCTGCGCGAACCGCTTGTCATCCACGGCATCGGCGATGCCGACTACCGTGCGGCGATGGCGAAGGAACTGATGCGCCTCGTCGGACTCGATCCGCGTTTCCTCAACCGCTATCCGCACAGCTTCTCCGGCGGCCAGCGCCAGCGCATCGGCATCGCCCGCGCCCTGGCGCTGAAGCCCGACCTCGTGCTGTGCGACGAGCCGGTGTCGGCGCTCGACGTGTCGATCCAGGCGCAGGTGCTCAACCTGCTGAAGGACCTGCAGGCCGAGCTCGGACTCACCTACCTCTTCGTGTCGCACAACCTCGCCGTGGTCGACTACGTCGCCGACGACATCGCGGTGATGTGCCGCGGCCGCATTGTCGAGTCGGCGCCGCGCGAGGCGCTGTTCCGCAATCCGATGCATCCGTATACGCGCGGACTGCTGGCGGCGGTGCCGTATCCCGACATCCACCGCAAGCTCGACCTCGCCGCGGTGCTCGACGGCGCGGCGCGCAGTCCCGAGCAGTGGCCGGTGCCCTTCGCGTGGACGGCGCAAGGCGCGGGCGAGCTGGTCGACATGGGCGGCGGCCATCGCGTGCGAATGCAGCACGCGCCGCTGGCCCAGTGCGAGCCCGCATGAGCCCGCGCGTCGCCGCCGTCGCACTGTGGTGTCTCGCGGCGCTGGCCGCCGGCGCGCCGGCGCGCGGCGAGGAACCGCCGATGTTCGCGTTCGACGTGTCCTCCGGCGCGCTGCCGCCGCTTGCCAGGCGGCTGCCCGACGACCCGCTGGTGGTGAAGCCGCAGCGCGTCGACTGGAGCGTCGGCCGCTACGGCGGAACGTTGCGGATGCTGATGGCGAAGGACCGCGACATCCGCATGATGGTCGTCTACGGCTACGCGCGCCTGGTCGGCTATGACGAGAACCTGCGCATCGTGCCCGACGTCCTCGATCGAGTGGACAACGTCGACGACCGCGTGTTCACGCTGCACCTGCGCCCCGGCCACAAGTGGTCGGACGGCCGCCCCTTCACGGCCGCCGACTTCAAGTTCTACTGGGACGACGTCGCCAACAATCGCGACCTCTCGCCGTTCGGCCTTCCGCAGGCGCTGCGCGTCGACGGCAAGGGCCCGCGCTTCGAGGTGCTCGACGAGCACACCGTCCGTTACACGTGGGACGCCCCCAACCCGCAATTCCTGCCGGCGCTGGCAGCGCCGAACCCGCTCTACATCTACCGGCCTGCGCACTACCTGCGCAAGTTCCACGCGCGCTTCATCGGCCTCGACAAGGCGAACGCGCAGGCGGTCGCCGCCGGCTCGCGCGACTGGATCGGCTTCTACCAGAAGCTCGACGAGCAATATCGCTTCGACAACCCGGACCTGCCGACGCTCGAGCCGTGGATCAACACCACGCCCATGCCGTCGACGCGCTTCGTGCTGGTGCGCAATCCCTTCTTCCACCGTGTCGACGAGCGGGGGCGGCAGCTTCCGTACATCGACCGCGTCGAGGTCACCGTCACCGACGACAAGCTGATCCCGGCGAAGACGGGGTCGGGCGAGTCCGACCTGCAGGCGCGCTACCTGCGCTTCGACGACTACACGTTCCTCAAGCAGAGCGAGGCGCGCAACCACTACCACGTAAGGCTGTGGGAGAAGGCGCTGGGCTCGCAGCTCGCGCTCTATCCCAACCTCAACGTCGCCGATCCGGTCTGGCAGAAGCTGATGCGCGACGTGCGCTTCCGCCGCGCGCTGTCGCTGGCGGTCAACCGCCACGAGATCAACGAGGTCGTCTATTTCGGGCTCGCGCGCGAGTCGGCCAACACGGTGCTGACGCGAAGCCCGCTGTTCCGCCCCGAGTTCCGCGCGGCGTGGAGCCAGTTCGACACCGCCAAGGCCAACGCGCTGCTCGACGAGCTCGGTCTCAAGCGGCGCGACGCGAACGGCGTGCGTCTGCTGCCCGACGGCCGGCCGATGGAGCTCATCGTCGACACGTCGGGCGAGAGCACGGAGGAGACCGACGTGCTGGAGCTCGTCCGCGACAGCTGGCGCAAGGTCGGCATCGCGATGTTCGCGCGCCCGTCGCAGCGCGAGGTGTTCCGCCGTCGCATCTACGCCGGCATGTCGATGATGTCGATCTGGTCCGGGCTCAACAACGGCATCCCCACGCCGGAGATGAGTCCCGCCGAGCTCGCGCCGACGTCGCAGGACCAGCTGCAGTGGCCGATGTGGGGTCAGCATTACCAGAACCGCCGCGAGGGTGGCGAGGCGCCTGCGCTGCCGGCCGCACAGATGCTGCTCGATCTCTACGATCGCTGGCAGCTCGCGACCAGTTACGCGGAGCGCGAGAAGATCTGGCTGGAGATGCTCGGCATCAACGCCGACGAGGTGTACACGATCGGCATCGTGTCGCGCGCCCCGCAGCCCATCGTCGTCGGCGACGCGCTGCGCAACGTGCCCGCGGACGGCGTGTACAGCTGGGACCCCGGCGCGTACTTCGGCATGTACCGGCCCGAGACGTTCTGGCTCGACGACAAGGCCCGGCCATGATGCTGCGCTACGTCGTCAAGCGCATCCTGCTGATGATTCCGACGCTGATCGCGGTCAGCATCATCGTGTTCACCATCATCCAGCTGCCGCCCGGCAACTACCTCGAGAGCTACATTGCCGAGCTGCAGGCGCAAGGCGAGACCGTCGACACGCAGAAGGTCGACTTCCTGCGCCAGTACTACGGGCTCGACAAGCCCTTGCCGGAGCAGTACCTGCGCTGGGCGGGGGGGATGCTGGTCGGCGACTTCGGCTATTCGTTCGAGTACAACATGCCGGTCACCAAGGTCGTCGGCGACCGGATGTTGCTGACCATCATCATCTCGCTGGTCACCGTGCTGTTCACCTGGGCGGTGGCGTTTCCGATCGGCATCTACTCGGCCACCCACCAGTACAGCTGGGGGGACTACGGGCTGTCGCTGCTGGGATTCCTCGGCATCGCGATACCGAATTTCATGCTTGCGCTGGTGATGATGTACATCGCCAACGTTTTCTTCGGCACGTCGATCGGCGGCCTCATGGACCCGGCGTACATCGGCAAGCCGTGGTCGTGGGACAAATTCCAGTCCGTGCTGGCGCACAGCTGGATTCCGGTGATCGTCATCGGTGTCGGCGGCACGGCCGGCATGATCCGGCGGTTGCGTGCCAACCTGCTCGACGAGCTGAAGAAGCAGTATGTGGTCACCGCGCGCGCCAAGGGGCTGCCGCCGGGGAAGCTGCTGCGCAAGTACCCGCTGAGGATGTCGCTCAATTTCTTCGTGTCGGACATCGGCAGCCTCCTGCCGCAGATCATCTCCGGTGCCGAGATCACCGCCGTCGTGCTGTCGCTGCCGACCACCGGGCCGATGCTGCTGGCGGCGCTGAAGAGCCAGGACATGTACCTCGCCGGCTCGTTCCTGATGTTCCTCGCGGTGCTGATCGTCGTCGGCGTGCTGGTGTCCGACCTCGCGCTGGTCGCGCTCGATCCGCGCATCCGCCTCGCGGGCGGGGTGTCGCGATGAGCGCGGCGGAAATCGCCGAAACCGGCGACGAGCTCGCCCACTTCGTGTCGCGCGAGCCGTTCGACCCGGCGTCGGCGACGCGCCTCACGCCCGAGCAGGAACGCGTCTATCTCGCGTCGCAGTGGAAGCTGATGTGGTGGAAGTTCAAGCAGCACCGCGTGGCGCTGGTTTCCGGGCTGATCCTGCTCGTCATGTACGCATCCACGCTGGTGAGCGAGATGCTGGTGCCGTACAACCTGCAGACGCGCAACACCGATTACATCTATGCGCCGCCGCAGCGCGTGCACGTCGTGCGCGACGGGCACCTCGTCGCGCCGTACGTCTACGCGCTCGACAAGACGCTCGACATGCAGACGTTGCGCCGCGACTACGCGGAGAACCTGGACGAGCCGCGGCCGCTGCGATTCTTCTGCGCAGGGGATCCCTACCGCTTCTGGGGGCTGGCCGACCTGTCGTTCCACCTCGTGTGCCCCGATCCGCGGGGCACGCTGTTCCTGCTCGGCACCGACCGCCTCGGCCGCGACGTGCTGTCGCGGATCGTCTACGGCGCGCGCATATCGCTCACCATCGGCCTCATTGGCATCACGCTGAGCTTCACGCTTGCGCTGGTGTTCGGCGGCCTCGCCGGCTATTTCGGCGGATGGATCGACATGCTGGTGCAGCGCGTGATCGAGATCATCCGCTCGTTCCCCGAGCTGCCGCTGTGGATGGCGCTGTCGGCGGTGCTGCCGGTGACGTGGAGCCCGGTGCTCGTCTACTTCGGCATAACCGGCATCCTCGCGCTGCTCGACTGGACCGGTCTCGCGCGCGCCGTGCGCTCGAAGCTCCTCGCGCTGCGCGAGGAGGACTATTGCACGGCGGCGCGGCTGATGGGCGCGCGTCCGCGGCGGATCATCGTGCGCCACCTGCTGCCCGGTTTCATGAGCCACCTGATCGCCTCGGCGACGCTGTCGATCCCGGGCATGATCCTCGGCGAGACCGCATTGTCGTTCCTCGGCATCGGCCTGCGGCCGCCGATCACGAGCTGGGGCGTCCTGCTCAATGAGGCGCAGAACATGAACGTCGTGGCGCTCTACCCGTGGCTGATGCTGCCGGTGGTGCCGGTGATCGTGGTGATCCTGGCATTCAACTTCTTCGGCGACGGCCTGCGCGACGCGGCCGACCCGTACCGGTAGCCCGCGCGACGGCGGTAGCGACCCGCGCCGGTCGTCATCCGCGCCTGCGAGGGGATGACCAGGCTAATGCATCGCGCGCGCGAGCGCGCCGTCCTTCTTCTCCAGCTCGTCGAAGCGGCCCTCGTCGACGAGCCGCGCGTTGTCGAACACCAGCACGCGATCGAATTCGCGCGCGAGGTCGGCGCGCCCGAGCGACCAGATCACGGTGCGCTCCTTGGCCCAGTCGAGCACCGCGCGCACGAGGCGCCCCTCGGCCGCCGGCTCGAGCCCGGAGGTGGGCTCGTTGAACACCAGCATGTCCGCATTCTTGAGGAGCGCGCGGGCAATGGCAAGACGCTGGCGCTGCGAGTACGACAGGCGCGCGCCACCGATGCCGACCTCGAAGCGCATGCCGAGCTGCACCAGCGTGTCCTGCATGCCCGACGCGATCGCCATGTCGCGCACCAGGGCGATCACGTGCGCGCGCGCACCGGCGTGCTCGACGGCGAGCCGTCCGAACAGCAGGTTGTCCTCGATCGACAGCGCCGAGCTGAACTTGTTCGCCTCGAAGAATTCGACCACGTCGTCGCGGTCCTTGAAGCGGCGATGGAACTCGGCGCGCGCCTTGACGATGCGCCGTTGCAGCGGCTCGTCGAGGACGCCCAGCCGGTGCTGGGCCTCGACGATGCGGAACACGAGGTCCAGAAGGCGGGCCTTGTTCTCGGGGGGGATCCGCGCGAGCCTGCCTTTCGCCACCTTGCCCAGCATCTTGCGGAACTCCGGCAAATCCATCGCGCTGATGAAGCTGTACTGGTCGAAGAGCCCACTGTCGGGCGCGACGCCGGCGAAGAGCTCGAGCATGGCCTCCGCCACCTGCGCGCCCGCCGCGTACAGGTCGTCGAGCAGGCCGACGTCGCGCAGCAGCGCCAGCATCTGCGGATTGCGCGCGAGGTTTGCCGGGTGGAAATTGGCGTCACGCGGCGTGCCGAACACCAGGTTTTCGGCCACGCTGAGGTTGGAGTTGTAGGCCTTTTCGTCGAACAGCTCGACGTAGTCCCCGAACTTGCGGGTTCGCACCGCCTCGCGGATGCGCTCGCGCGCCTCGAGCCCCTTCGCGCGAAGGTCGGCGTCGCCCTCGGGCGGCAGGCTGGCGAGGCCGAAGTCGATGACGTCGCGCTCGAGGCCGACCACGCAAAGCACCGCCACCGCGGCGCCGGCCATCTGCGACGGATCGTCGACGCCTGCGGCCGCGTAGTCGATCCAGTCGGCACGGATGTCGAGCGGCGAGTTGCCGGCGGCGATCGCGTCGCGAACGCGCTGCGCTTCGCGCCGGGCGTCGGCCTCGTCGTAAACCGCTGGGCGCATCGGCGCGTGCTTGAGCCCGTAATAGAGGTTGTGGGCGAACGATCCCGACGTGATGTGCGCATTCTGCGTGGCGTACGCGATGCGCCGGCCCGGCACCGCCTGGTGCACGTCGGCCAGGTTGAAGCCGGCGACGCTGACGCGTCCGCCGTTGGGCGTGACAAGGCGCGCGATCAGGTGCGTGACGTCGGCCTTGCCGCTCTGGTCGCCGCCGACCAGTGCGACGTGCTCGCCCTGCTGCACGTTGAACGTCAGGCGGTCGAGGCGGCTCGCGCGGCCGTCCTCGCCATAGGCAACGCCGCTGGCGGAAATCGCCCCGGCGAGCGACGGGATCTTCGCCGGCGGATCCTCGACGAGGCGGCGGTCGATGAGTCCCGGGGGCTCGAACTGGGAGATCACCTGCTCGTACTTGATCCGCACGTCCTCCTTCGACGCGTACCAGGTGAGCAATTCCTTCCACGGATTGAGGATGTCCTTGTACGCGGCGAGCACCGCCACCAGCGCACCCAGCGACAGGCTGCCCTTGATGACGAGGTAGCCGCCCGCCGAGTAGAAGAAGAACGGCGTGATCTGCCCGAGGAAGTTGTTGAGGAACTTGACGAAGTACTTGCGTTTGTAGATGTCGTAGCGCAGCGCATAGATGCGGCCGAGGCGGTCGCTGATGTCGGCGCTCTCGAGATGGAAGGTGTCGTTGCCGCGGATCTCGACCGCGCCGGCGACCGAGTCGCCGATGCGGTCGGAGAGCTGGCGCGCCGTGGTCACGCGCTCCTTGTTGAGCTGGTTGATCTTGCGCTGCAGACGCGGGATCAGGTAGAGCTGCGGCGGATAGAGCGCGATGGCGGCGAGGCCGAGCCACAGGTCCTGGTTGAAGATGAAGACGATGTACGTGACGAGCAGGCCGCCCTGGAACACGGGCAGGCTGATCGATTCGCCGATGAATCCGCCGATGGGCTCGGTCTCGGCGACGATCATCGGGATCAGCTCGCCCGCCGACGTCGTCTTGAAGTGCGGCAGCGGGAACCGCAGCATCAGCTGGTACAGATCGTGGCGCAGCCGGCGCATCGTGCGCTCGCCGACCACGCCCGCGTAGACGTTGATCCAGTACTTGAGGCCGCCGTTGATCGTGATCAGCACGAGCAGCAGCAGCGACAACCCCATCAGGTACGATACCTGCGTCACCGGGAATCCGAGGAACTCCGGCGGAATGTGCTTGCCGCCGATCGCGCTGTTGACAATGCGCTTGGGGATCTCGAGATTCAGGTAGATGAGCGGAAAGCTGATCGCCGTCAGCACCAGCATCGCGAGCTGGTCGCGCCAGGTGAATTTGACGATGTAGCGGATTAGGGAGCGTTCCATGCCGACGAAGCCTCGCATCCGACTGCACCCGCGCCGAGGTCGCGGGGCGCGTGCACCGCGTGTCGCGGGGCCGGACGCCACGGCGATGGTAGCATCGGCCGCGCCGCCGCTCGTCGATGGCCGGCAGGAGCGCGCTTGACAACCGTCGCGCCGGCTGCCGCGACGTCGACAGCGACAGTGCGCAGTGCGGGCAGCACGCGTGCATCCGGCGCGGTCGCCATCGTGCTGAAGGGCTATCCGCGCCTGTCGGAAACCTTCATCGCCCAGGAGCTCCTCGCGCTGGAGCGCCGCGGCCTCGCGCTCGCGCTCTACTCGCTGCGGCGGCCCACGGACGCCGAGCGGCATCCGATCCATGCAGAGATCGCCGCGCCCGTGCATTACCTGCCGGAATACCTGCACGCCGAGCCCGTCCGCGCGTGGCGCGCGTGGCGGGCCGCGACGCGCTTCGCCGGGTACCGCGCCGCCCGCGCGGCATGGTGGCGCGACTTTCGCCGCGATCCCTCGCGCAGCCGCCTGCGGCGCTTCGGCCAGGCCTGCGTGCTGGCGACGGAGCTCGCACCGGATGTCCTGCACCTGCACGCGCATTTCCTGCATACCCCGGCGTCGGTGGCGCGCTACGCGGCGCTGATGCGCGGGCTCGCGTGGAGCTGCTCGGCGCATGCCAAGGACATCTGGACGACGCCCGCGTGGGAGAAGCGCGAAAAGCTCGCCCACAGCGCGTGGACCGCCACCTGCACGCGCGCCAATGCCGATCATCTGCGCGCGCTCGCTGCCGGCACGCCGCGCGTCGATCTCGTCTACCACGGCATCGACACCACGCGATTCGGCGCGCCGCCCGTCGCGCGTCCCGCGCGCGACGGCAGCGATCCCTCGGCCCCCGTCGAAATCCTCGCAGTGGGGCGCGCGGTCGACAAGAAGGGCTTCGACGACCTCCTGCACGCGCTGGCGCGCATGTCGCCGCCAGCGCACTGGCGATTGACGCATATCGGCGATGGCGGGTTGCTGCCGGCACTGGCGGCGCTGGCGCGCACGCTGGGCCTCGACGGGCGCGTGCGCTGGCTGGGCGCCCGTCCGCATGCGGAGGTGCTGGCGGCGTACCGTGCAGCGGACCTTTTCGTGCTGCCTTGCCGGATCAGCGACGACGGCGACCGTGACGGCCTGCCCAATGTGCTGCTCGAGGCGCAGAGCCAGAAGCTCGCGTGCCTGTCGACGCCGGTATCGGGCATTCCCGAGCTCGTCGACGACGGCGTCACCGGCGTGCTCGTGCCGCCGCGCGATCGGGTGGCGCTCGCCGCCGCGCTGTCGCGACTCGTCGCCGATCCGGCGTTGCGCGCGCGACTGGGCGAAGCCGGCTACCGCCGCGTGATCGCGCAATTCTCGAGCGACGCGGGTGCCGATCGCCTGGCGGCGCGCTTCGCTGCCTGCCTCGCCGCGGCGTGAACATCGCGTTCTACGCCCCGCTCAAGCCCGTCGATCATCCGGTGCCGTCGGGCGACCGCCAGCTCGCGCGCGCGCTGCTGCGGGCGATTGCCGCAGGCGGCCACGATGTCGTCGTGGCCTCGCGCCTGCGCAGCTACGACGCGCAAGGCGACGCCGTGCGCCAGGCGCGCATTGCGCGCATCGGCGCGCAATGCGTGCAGCGACTCCTTGCGCGCTGGCGAGCCGATCGCGCGCGTCCCGAGCTGTGGTTCACCTATCACCTGCATCACAAGGCGCCCGACTGGCTCGGGCCCGCGGTGAGCCGGGCGCTCGACATCCCCTACGTCGTTGCCGAAGCGTCGATCGCGCCGCGCCAGCGCGACGGCGCCTGGGCGCAGGGCTATGCGGCGAGCGTGGCCGGCATCGAGGCTGCCGACGCGGTGGTCTTCGTCAATCCGCGCGACGTGCCGGCGGTGCAGCGCGCGCGCGGCGTGCGGACCGCCGACGTGCTGCTCGCGCCATTCATTGACGTCGCCGCCTTCACGGGCACGGCCACTCCGGCGGCAGCCGCGTCGCCGCGGCGCGCCGGACGTGTGCGCCTCGCCTGCGTCGCCATGATGCGGGAGGGTGCGAAGCTCGCGTCGTACCGGGTGCTGGCGCACGCGCTGGCGACGCTCGACGCATTGGACTGGGATCTCGTCGTAGTCGGCGACGGTCCCGCGCGCGCGGCCGTCGAGGCCGCGTTCGAGGGCTTCGCGCGCGACAGGATTCATTTCGCCGGCGCACGGGATGCCGCCGGCGTGGCCGCGACGCTCCGCGGCGCGGAGGTGTTCGTCTGGCCGGCGGTCGACGAGGCGTTCGGCATTGCGTTCATCGAGGCGCAGGCCTGCGGATTGCCGGTGGTGGCGGGCGACGCCGGCGGCGTCGCCGCGGTGATCGACGACGGCCGCAGTGGCCTGCTGGTCGCCCCGGGCGACGCTCGCGCCCTCGCCGCGGCCGTGCGCCGCCTCGTTACCGACGACGCGCTGCGCACGGCGATGGCCGCGCGCGCGCCGGCGTACGTGCGCGCCCGGCACGACCTGCCGGTCGCGGCACGCCAGCTCGACAGCACGCTGCGGCGCGTCGTCGCCGCGCGCCTCAGGTGACGGCGTCGCCGTTGGCGGGCATGGCTTCCTGCAGCTTCTGCGTCAGCTGCTCCACGCGCCGTGTCGACTTGGCGAGGTGCGACGAGAGCACGCGCATCACATGCAGCGAGCAGCCGGGGTTTTCGCAGAGGAGACGCAGGAAGGCGTCGCCGGCGATGCGCAGCGCCCGCACCGGACCCTTGGCGCGCACCGTCGCCACGCGCGGCGAATCGAGCAGCAGCGACATCTCGCCGACGAGCGAATTCGGCCCGATCACCGTGACCACGAACTCGCCGGCGGTGGTCTCGCCCATCACCTCGACCTCGCCTTCGAGAATCACGTAGGCGGCGTCGGAGGGCTCGTGCTTCACCATCAGCGGCTCCCCGGGCGCGAAGCGCACGGCACGGCTGGTGAAGGCCAGCAGCTTGAGCTTGGCCATGTCCACCTTCGCGAAGAAGGGGACCTGGTGCAGCATCTCCGCTTCCTGGAAAACCGTCACCTGCATCCTCCATTTTCGGGCATCGTACCGCAGAATGCCGGCGAAGCGGCACGCAAGGGGCGGGCGCCATGACGTCGTACGACGACGAGTTCTACCGCGACATCCTCGACGGACTCGCCGTCCACCTCGACAGCGCGCTGCTGCGCGACCTGCTGGCGACGCTCGCGCGCCACGACGTGCCGCGGCTCGGCGCGGCATTCAACCGCAACCAGGCGGCGAGCAAGCAGTGGCTGCTGCGCGCGCTGCGCGAGAGCGCGGGCACGACGTTCCCGCGCGTGCTGGTGCTTGGCGGCTGGTTCGGCGTGCTGGGCGCGATGCTGCTGCACGACCGGCGGTTCGCGATCGAGCACCTGGTCAGCGTCGACATCGATCCGGGCTGCGCACCCGTTGCGGAGTCGCTCAACGCCACGCACGTGCGCGACGGGCGCTTCGCGGCGCGCACGGCGGACATGCTGGAGCTCGACTATGGCGCGCAGCCCTTCGATCTCGTGATCAACACCAGCGCCGAGCACCTGCACGAGGTCGACCGCTGGTACTCACGCGTTCCCGCGGGCCAGCTCGCCGTCGTCCAGTCCAACGATTATTTCGCCTGCGCCGAGCACGTCAACTGCGTCGCCGACCTCGCCGCGCTGCGCGCGCAGGTGCCAATGCGCGAAGTGCTGTTCGCCGGCGAGCAGGCGATGCGGCGCTACGTGCGCTTCATGCTGATCGGGCGCAAGTGACGGCCGCGGCCGCGTCGAGGATCGCATGCGCGCCGACCCACGTGGCAGCGCCGTGCGCGCGAGTGCGTGCGAGCAACTCGTCGAGGAACGGCCACGCCGGCGCGTCGAACGCGAGGTGGTGGGTCAGGATGCCGGTGGGCTCCTGCGCATCGACGCCGGCCTCGCGCCGCGCGCGCAGGTGCGCCACCGTGCGCTCGAGCGCCTGGTCGGTGCCGATGAAGGCGCGATCGCGTCGCCAGGCGATGGGATCGACGTGCGCGTTGCATTGCGCGAGCCCCGGCGCGGCGAGCGCGGCTTTGCGCGCACCGAACGTCGACAGGCCGCGATAGCCCTCGCCGGGGAGCCGCGCCACCACGCCGTCGTCGATGCGGTTCCACGGCGGCACCAGCGCCGGCAGGAAACGTCCGCCGAAGGCTTCGGCAAGCCTGGCGCGCCCGGTGGCGAGCTCCTGCACGACGGCGGCCGTCGATCGCTCCGCACCGAGCTCGCAGGCGCGTGTGCCCGGCGCGGCGTGATTGGCGTGCGCGTAACCGTGCTGCAGGACGGTGACACCCGCGTGCGACGCAATGGCGGCGACCAGATCGGGCTGCAGCGCGGCCGGTATCACCGCCAGCGCGAGCGGCACCGCGTGGCCGTCGGCGATGCGCAGCAGGCGCTGGAGCGCGTCATTGTCGCGACACGCGTCGTCGTCGCGCAGCCAGAACGTCGCCGTACGGCCCTCGTCGCGCCAGGCGTCGAGCTCGCGCTCGAGGCCGCTCCACGCGCTCACGATGCGCGCGCACGCGAAGCCTCGCGTCGCAGGCCCAGCTCGCGCGTGAAGAAGGCTGCGGTGCCGTCGCCGCCGTCGCTGGCGAAGTCCCAGCGCGCGAAATGCTCGCGCGAGCCGGCATCGTCGACGGCCGCGGCGAGCGATTGCGGCGTCAGCTGCCGGTCGTCGACGACCACCGCCATGCCGAACTTCCGCAGGCGCTCGCCGCGCTCGCGCTGCTCGGTCTCGCCGTTGCCGGTGAACGGCACCACGACCGGGCGTGCACCGCTGGTGACGACGTCGAGCACGGTGTTGTAGCCGCCCTGCGAAATGGACACGCGGGCGCGGCGCAGCAATGACTGGAAGTCGGCGCGCGAGCGCTCGACGACGGCACCCGGCGCGGCGGCCGCGAGCAGCCGCCGATAGCCCGCCTCGGGGATGTTCGGCCCGGCGAGCACGCGCCACGTCAGCGAGCGAAGCGCTGAATGCGGCTGCGCGGCGAGCGCCATCGCCAGCAGGTCGATGCCCACGCCGCCGCCGCCGGCCGACACCACGACTTCGTCGCGGGTCGCGGCGGCGTCCGGCGCCGGCGCCGGCGTCAGCACGAAGCCCGTGTAATGCACGGGCGGCGCCAGCGCGGCGGCGAGCGGATAGGTCTCCTCGAAGCGCGCGAAGCGCGGGTCGCCGTGGACCAGGATCGCGTCGAACCAGCGCGCCGCCCATTCCTGCATCTCGCGCTCGCGCTCGGGCTTCGGCTGCACCTGCAGGATCTCGCGCACCGATGCGACGACCATCGGTCGCGGCCGCGCGGCCTCGATGCGCTCGAGAAGCGGCACGAGCTCGAAGCGCAGCGAGCGCCGGCCGAACGGGAACGTCTCGAACAGCACCGCCGCGGGTGCCGCGGCGTCGTAGGCGGCCAGCAGCAGGTCGCGGCGCCGCGCGCGGTAGGCATCGTCGATGGGATTGAATTCGCCGTCGCGCAGCGGCGTGAAGCTCGCGTCGGAGACGCGGATCGGCGGCAGCTGCACGACGTGCACATTGCGCGGCATGCGGCCGCCGATCGGCATGCCGCCGCTGACGAGGTGGACGTCGAACCCGGCGTCGGCAAGCGATTCCGCGATCACCCGCGCGCGCATCAGGTGTCCGATGCCCAGCAGGTGCTGGACATAGATCAGGATCGTGCCCATTCGCGGCGGCGGCGTCAGCGGCGCCGCCCGGCGATCACTGGCGCTGCCACGGATCGGGCGGGCTGCCCTGCAGTGTCGCCATGCGCCACGCGAGCGCCGCGACCGGCGCGTTCTCGCGCGCGTGCGCGCCGACGAGGTCCGTGATCGTGGACAGGCCGTCGAGCATCGCGGCGGCACCGCTCTGCGACGGCGCCGGCTGGTCGCCGAGGCCGCGCAGCGCTGCCGCCATGACCGCGGTGTCGCCGACATCGTTGGGGTCGAGCATGCGCGAAAGTCCGAGCTCGGCGGCGCGCCGCGCGCGCATGAACTGCTCGAGGCGCGGCTTGACGCGTGGCACGAGGATCGCGCGCTTGTCGAGCGACAGGATCTCGCAGAACGTGTTGTAGCCGGCCATCGCCACCAGCCCCGAGGCGCGTTCCATCAGCTGCTCGACGTGCGTGTCGAACGTCAGCACGTCGATGCGGCCGAGGCGCGCCGCGCGCTCGCGGAACCGTTCCTGCTGCGCCGGTGCCATGAATGGACCCAGCAGCAGCACCGCGGCGAGCGGAATCGCGGGGTCCTGCTCGTAGGCGCGCAGCACCCAGTCGATCGCCGACACGCCGTCCTCCCCGCCGCCCACCGTCACCAGCACGTAGGGCTGGCCGCCGACCGGCGGCGTGCGCACGGTGCTGGTGTGCGGCACGCTGCGCCGCAGGTAGCCGGTGTAGACCATCTTGTCGCGCACGGCGACCGGACATACGACGCCCTGCAGCGGATCGGCGAAGCGCTCGAGGCCGTAGACCCAGATCTCGTCGTACAGCCGTTCGAGCGCCGGCAGCGCGCGCTTGCGGTTCCACTCGCGCAGCAGCAGCACCGGCTCGTCCATGATGTCGCGCAATCCGAGAACCAGCTTCGTGCCGCGCGACTTGAGCAGGCGCAGCGTCGGCCCGACCTCGCCGTTGAGGCCGAGCGGCTCCTTGTCGACCAGGAAGAGGTCGGGCTTGAAGCTCTCCGCGGCCTGGCGGATGATCGCCGCGCGCATCGCCATCGTCTGGTCGAGCGCGATGTGCAGGCCCAGCGATTGGTACTCGCCGTTGTGCAGCTTGATCACGCCCGGGATGCGCACGAAATCGACGCGCGGCAGGTAGTCGAAGCTGCCGATGATCGGCGAGCCGGACAGGATCAGCACCGACACGCCCTTGTAGCGGTCGACGATGGCATGGGCGATGGCGCGGCAGCGGCGCAGGTGGCCGAGGCCGAAGCTGTCATGGCTGTAGATCAGGATGCGTGCATTGTCGAGGCGCTCCATGGTCCCCCCTGTTCGAGCCACTGCCTACGCCGGTCCGCACGGCGGATTCGGCGCCCCGGCCTCGTCCTGCAACCGCGGCCGGGCATTATGATCCACAAAATGGCAAACACGCATCCAGGATATTCACGATGCCGCGCCGCACCGCGGTGCGCGGACCGGGCATTATCACCTGCATGGCGGGCCTCGTGATCCGCGACAGCCACTACCGCGAAAAGCAGCGATTCCGCGCCCGCGGCGTGGCCGACCTCGTTGCGCGCACCGGTGACGTCGAAGGTGAAATCGACCGGCGCCTCGCGCGCGGCGATCCGGTGCGCGTCCTCGACCTCGGCTGCGGCTACGGCACCGTGCTGCTGGAATGGCGCCGGCGCTATGGCGGGCGCGTCGAGCTCTTCGGCCTCAATCGTCAGCCGCAGGACGGCGACGATGCCATCGTTCTTCGCAACGGCATCGAGCGCGGGCTGGTCGCCGCGGGAAGCGTTGCCGCACAGCCGCCGATGCCGACGCTCGCATTCGCCGACGTCGCGCAGGGCCTGCCGTTCGCCGACGCCAGCGTCGATCTCGTCGTGAGCCAGGTGGCATGGCTCTATTTCGGCAACAAGATCGGCGTGCTGCGCGAGACGATGCGGATTCTCAAGGACGACGGCGTCGCCTACATCGACGCCGACGAGGTCCATCCCCGGTTGCCAGCCGAATATGCGCGCCTGGTGGAGATCTGGCAGGGCGACCGGCGGGTGCCGCTCGGCGAATACCTCGGCCGCTTCGACGGCGGATTCGTGCCGGCGGCCGAAGGCGAATGCCTGCGGATCCGCAAGTCCGCGGGGTTTGGCGACGACCTCGAGCGCGTCTGCGAGATCGATGTGAGCGCGATCAACGCCGACTGGGACGGCATCAAGTGCGTGTACCGGATGGCGCCGTGAGACGCGCCGCATGGCGGGGTGGGCGCGCCTATAATCACCGCGCGCCGCGCTGAGCCGCGGTATCGCCGCGATTGCGGAGGACGAGCGATGTCGAGCAGGGGATACGCATCGGTTTGCCGCGGTGCCGCGCGGTGGTTGGCCGTGACGCTGGTGTTCGCAGGCGCGGCGGGTTTCGCGTGCGCGGCATCGCCGACGGCGCCGCCAGGCGCACCATCGACGAGCGCGGCCGCGCCGCTGCCGCAGAATCTCACGCCGGATGCGATTCGTGACGCGCTGGCGCACATGTCCGACCAGCAGGTGCGCAGCCTGCTGATCGAGCAGCTCGATCGCGTGGCGAAGGCGCCGGCGAGCGGCGACGCCGCGCACGCGGGCGGCGGCATGATGGAAAAGGCCGGCGTGGCGGGCATGATGGAAATGAACGCCGGCACGATGCGCAGCCAGGCGCAGGCGATCTTCGTGGCCTTTCTGTGGATGCCGGAAACGCTGCGTGGCATCGTCGACCGGCTCAATCAGGGCGCCGGTGAATCCGACGGCATTGCGCGCATCACCGGCGCGCTGGCGTTGATGCTGGTCACCGGGTTCGCCGTCGAGTGGCTGTACGGCTTCGCCCTGCGCCGCGCGCGCGCGAGGCTCGCGCAGACGGCAGGCGATTCGTATTTCGCGCGCGCATTCCAGCTCGGCGCCTCGCTCGCGCTCCGCCTTGGCGCGCTCGCCGTGTTCGCGCTCGGGGCCGTTGCCGTCTACCTCACGATCCGCTCGATTCCGGACCTGTGGCGAATCGTGCTGATCGCCGCGCTGCTGGCCATCGTCGCCGTGCGGGTGACGGCGCTCTTTGCGCGTTTCCTGCTGAGCCCTGCGAATGCCGCGCGCCTGCTTCCGTTCGACGACCTCACGGCGCGCCGGCTGCGCGCCTACGCCATCGCAGTGGCGGCGCTTTTCGGCATCGTCCTGGTCATGCAGTCGGTCATGGGCGCGGCCGACATCGACGATTCCGCGCAGGACGTCGTGCGCATTTGCGCCTGGCTGGTGGGCCTCGTCCTCACGCTGACGATCGTCTGGCTGCTGCGCCAGCCGTTCGCGGCGCTGATCCGCGGCGACGCGCCGCGCCGGGCGACGGTGCGGGGATGGCTGGCCGACCTGTGGCCGATCATCGCCACGATGTATTTCCTTTCGCTGTTCGCCGTCAGCATGCACGGCATGCTGACCGGAGAGCGGGGGCCGCTCGGCATCGGCTTCGAAAGCGTGCTGGTGGTCGTGATCGTGCCGATCATCGACCTCGCGCTGTGTCGCGCGCTGGCGGCCGCGGTCGCCGCGCGGCGACCGGAATCGAGCGGACCCGAGACGCACTGGCTCACCGCCTACGAGCCGATCTTCCGGCGCGCGATCCACATCGTCACCGTCGTCCTGGGGATTCTGGTATTCGCCCGGCTGTGCGGATTGAGGCTGTTCGCCTACGCCAGTTCATTCGGCAGCGGAATCGCGAGTTCGATCCTGGGCATCGGCATCGTCCTCCTCGCGACCTACCTAGCCTGGCAGATCGCGACGGTCGCGATCGACCGGCGTCTGCGCGCGGAAGGCGACCGGCCGAGCGACGTGCCGTCGTCGCGGCTCGTCACGGTGCTGCCGATCCTGCG
>DATBOK010000094.1:0-1712 GCA_036553845.1 Casimicrobiaceae bacterium | reverse complement strand
GAGGCAGCGTGGTAGATGTGCGCCAGGCCGTGGAGGGCGAGCATCTGCATCGCGATGTCGCTGACGGTCATGTCGGCATAGCCGCCAATCGTCGCGCGTTTTTCGAGCAGATCGTCGGGCGCGCCGCGCAGGAAGTCGATGACGCCGCGATATGAGGCGTCGACCTCGCTGACGAGCTCGGGGATGCTCTTGCCTGCGCGCGCGGTGACGAACTGGGCGTTAAGGGCGTCGACGTCCAGGTTGGCGCCGAGGTCGGTGCCGGCGGGGGCGCTCGCCATGCCGCCGATGAGCTGGACGGCGATACCGCCGGTCGCCGCGATGTGCGCGAGCACCTCGCGATTCGTCCAGCCGGCCTCTTCGGCGGCGCGCGCCCATTCGTCTTCGCTGAACCGCGTGCCGATGCGCTTGCTCTCGGTGATCAGCAGCTCGAGGCCACCGATGAGTTCGGTTTTCGTCGCCATGCGCTCCTCCTGCGTTCTCGTTCCGGTTTGATGCGGACGTGAGAGCCACCCAATGCGTGGTGGGCCGCGTTGCTGGGCGTTTCGCCGCCTTGTTACACTTCGCCAAGTGTAAAGCAGGATCATGGCTACCAGCAGCAGCGTCCTCGTCCTCAACCAAAACTACGAGCCGCTGAACGTCTGTAACGCGCGCCGGGCGTTCGTGCTCGTCGACCGCGGGAAGGCGGAGGTACTGGAGCATGGCTCCGGATTCCTCCACTCCTCGAACCACGCGTTCGTGCTGCCTTCGGTGATCCGACTGATCTACCTGATCAAGCGGCCGCGCCCGCAGATGCGCCTCTCGCGGCGCGAGATCTTCAATCGCGACCGCTACACCTGCCAGTACTGCGGCCGGCGCGGTCAGCGCGACCTGACGCTCGATCACGTGATGCCGCGACACCGGGGCGGGCGGCACACGTGGGAGAACCTGGTGACGGCGTGCAAGACGTGCAACCATCGCAAGGCGGGCCGGACGCCGCAGGAAGCGAAGATGCTGCTGGCCACGCAACCGCTGCAGCCGCGCGTGAACAACTACTACGTCGTTTACCCGTACCTGAACAGCGAAGAGGGCTGGCGGAAGTTTATTCCCGGCTGGGAGACGGCCGCCGAAGGGTATGCGTGACGGCAGCGTTCAGAGCTCAGCGCTCAGCGGTTAGTTTGCAGCTCTTCATCGTTAGATTTCACGTTTCAGCGCGGAGGTGCGCTGGTGGGCATTGCCACGGGCGCGCGCAGGTGGATGATCCTCGTGATGCCGCCAGAGCACGCCGCGGGCTGAAAGCCCGCGCTACGGGACGTCGCTGAGCGCTGATCGCTGACTGCTCCTCTCCTACAGCGCGCGGGTCGCGGCGCCGTCGACGAGGATCGTCTGGCCGCTGATCTGACGCGCCTGCTTCGAGGCGAGGAAGACGATCATGGCGGCGACGTCTTCCGGCTCGCCGATGCGCCCCAACGGGATGCTCTGCTCGCGTTCGGCACGGACTTCGTCGAAGCTGCGGCCCTGCGCGGTCGCCTGCGCTTCGATCATCGGGCGGATGCGGTCGGTCATGGTCGTGCCGGGGCCGACGTTGTTCACCGTGACCCCGAAGGCCCCGAGCTCGCGCGACAGCGTCTTCGCTAGCCCGGTCGTCGCCAGCCGCGTGCTGTTCGACAGGATCAGTCCGTCAATCGGCTCCTTCACCGAGGTCGACGTGATGTTGATGATCCGCGGCTGGTCCG
>DATBOK010000179.1:0-5843 GCA_036553845.1 Casimicrobiaceae bacterium | reverse complement strand
ATGCGCTACCGCACGCGGCTCGCGCGTGCGCTCGACGCCGCAGGCATCGATATCGACGCCCGGGTGATCTTCCTGCCGGCGATGCGGCATGACCGCTACCTCGCGGTCAACACGGTGTGCGACGCCATGCTCGACACGATGCGGTGGTCGGGCGGCAACACGTCGCTCGACGCGATCGCCGCCGGCCTGCCGATCGTCACGCTGCCGGGGCGGTTCATGCGCGCGCGGCAGAGCGCCGCGATGCTGCGGCTGATGGGCGTCGACGAACTCGTTGCCGCCGACGCGGCCGGCTATCTCGACATCGCGTCGCGCATCGCGGGCGATCGAGGGTGGCGCGACCGCCAGGCGGGACTTATCGTCGCCAACCGGGCGCGCATCTTCGACGACCCGCAGCCGGTACCGGCGCTCCATGCCGCGATCGAGCGGCTGCTGCCCGAAGCGAAGGCGCGCTTCGGCTGAACGCGTTTCGACTCACGCGCGCAGCGCGCCCGCGATGGCCGCGACCGGCTCGCGCCAGTCGCGCGCAGCCGACTGGCGGAACAGACGCGCATGCGGGTACCAGGGCGTGTCCTCGGCGGTGACACCCCAGCGCCAGTCGGCGGCATGCGGCAGGAGCAGCCACAGCGGCACGTCGAGCGCGCCGGCGAGATGCGCGTGACTGGTGTCGACGCTGACCACGAGGTCCAATGCCTGCATCAGCGCCGCCTTGTCGTCGAAATCGCGGCGGGCATCGAGCTGCAGCAAGGCGATCGCTTCGGGGACCCCGGCGACCTCGGACTCGCCGTCCACGTGCTGCAGCGAATACCAGGCGATGTCACTCATCGCCAGCAACGGTGCCAGCAGCTTGAGCGGGCAAGAGCGCCGGCGGTCGTTGCCGTGCAGCGGGTTGCCAGCCCAGGAAAGGCCGACGTGAAGTCGGGCCGGCCGCGCGCGCACGATCGCGCCCCAATGCGCGACGCGAGCCGGATCGGCCGCGATGTAGCGCGGCTGTCGCGTCACCGATTCCCGCGCGATGCCGAGCACGGCACCCACGGACAGCAGCGGCAGCTCGAAGTCGGCGTGCGGTGGCGCAGCGCTCGCGCCGATGCTCGCGGCGACGCCGGGCGCCGTCGCGCAGAGGGCGACCAGCGGGGTGGGGACCTGCACGACGACGCGCGCGCCACGTGAGGCGAAATCCTGCGCGAAGCGGATGAATTGCAGCGTGTCGCCGAGGCCCTGTTCGGCGCGCAGCAGCAGCGTGCGGCCCCCCAGCGCCTCGCCGGCGTAGCGTGGCAGCGTTGCCACCGGCGCGTCCCCTGGGAGCGTCGCCAGTGCGAGACGCGCATCGTATTGGCGCCAGCCTTCGGCGTAGTCGCCGCGCGCGAGCAGCGCGAGCGCCAGGTTCCAGCGCGCCTGCGCGAAGCCCGGATCGAGCGCAAGCGCGCGGCGATAGGCATCGACGGCAGCGTCGAGGTCGTTGCGCTGCGCGAGGGCAAGCCCGAGATTGTTCCAGGCGGTGACGTGGTCGGCGCGACGCTCGAGCGCCCGACGGTGCGCGGCGACGGCATCGTCGATGCGATCGACCGCCGCGTACAGCAGCCCGGCGTTGTTGTGGAACTCCGCTTCCTTCGGCCGCAGCGCGAGCGAGCGCTCGACCAGCGGCAGCGCCGCCGCGAATTGTCCGCGCTGGTAGTGCGCGACGCCGAGGAAGTGCATCGCGGTCGCGGCACCGCCATCCTGCGCCAGCGCCGCGCGGTAGTCGCGCATCGCGGCGTCGACGTCGCCACGCTGGTGCGCGGCCATGCCGCGGCGGGTCAGCGCTTCGGCATCCGCCGGTGCAGCGTCCAGCCTGGAAGCCGGTGCCGCCGAAGGACGCCGGGCGGGTGCTGTCGGTGGCGGCGCCGCCGTCGCGACAGGCGCAGCGGGGACCGGCGCACGGCGCGCGATGTCAGCCGCTGCGACTTTCGCTGCGAGTTCGCGCACGGCCACGCTGCCATGACATTGCTTGAACCGCTTGCCGCTGCCGCAGGGACAGGGATCGTTGCGTCCGACGCCGGCGTACGCCTCCTCGCGCGCCGCCGCCTCGGCTGCGGCCGCGCTCGCCTCGGTGTGACCCGGGGTGGCGGCGAGCATCCGCCGCGCGAGCGCCGTCACCGCCTGCCATTGACCCAGCGCGCGCGCGTTGCGCAGGAGCTGAAGGCATTGCGGCGAGCGCGCCACGTCGTCCGCGAAGAGCGCCGCCACCTGCGCGAGCTCCCGTGACGGCAGCACGCGCGCGAAGTTATAGAGTCCGTGAAAGCCGAACGTATGCGTCGCGACAGGCGCGACCTCGAACGAAAACCGCTCGGCCATCGGCGCCGTGCCGAAGCGAATGCCGTACTCGCGCTCGAGCAACGGGCGGAACGCCCGGGCGATGAGCTCGTCCTCCGCCGCATCGCCGTCGATGCGCGGATCGGCAAGTGCGTCGATCAGCCGTCGCGAGCGCAGGGAAAAGCCGCCATTGCCGACGTCCATGCCGTCGGTGTGCCAGAACCACCGCGCGCCCAGATAGTCGCAGTCGAGGAACCGCGGGTCCCAGGCGTCGGGGTGCAGCACATAGCCGTCCCATTGCACCAGCAATACGTGCGACGTGGCGACATGGGGCGCGAGACCCTTGAGGACCAGCCGCGAGTACGCGGCGCGCGAATCGATCGGCGCGATCGGCAGGACTTCGACGCCGGGCGGCACGTCGACGCCCGGCGGAATCGCGTCGGTCAGCCAGAGCGCGCGCGCGAAGCGGACGTTCGCAGTCGAGCGCGCCAGCGCGCGTGCCGCGAGCGCATGATTCGCCGTGTCGGCGGCGAGGAGCGTGACCTCGGGCAGGTCGATCACGTCGGATGCATCAGGCCGCCGCCGTCGTGGCCGCGGGCGCGAGACGGCTCGACCATGCGCGGAACACCAGCATCGACCACACGCAGAGCAGGGGTGCCAGGTGCAGCAGCGCGCGGTTGACGGTGGTTTGCGACTCGACCCACGCGCGGGCATTGGTGAAGGCGAAGACGAAGCACAAAAAGAGCGCGCCGGCACCGACCAGCATCGTCAAGGGCGCGATGCGCGGCGCGAGCCACTCGCGCACGCCGATGATCGCCGCCGCGAAAATGCCGTACCAGAGGAGGTTCCACGTGCCGAGCATGAACAGGCTTTCGAAGAGGCCGCTCCACGGCGGCGCGAAATCGAGATGCAGCTGATAGCCCATCAATGTTGCGGAGGTCTGCGCGAGCACCAGGAGCGCGCACAGCACGACGCCGAAGCCGCCGAGCACGAGCTTGACGCCGGTGCGCGGCATGAGCGCGACGATCAGCGGCGCCATGAGCGTCGCCAGCCACACGACGCCCGGCTGCTTGATCGTCGGGCAGGCCACCGCCAGCAGCAGCGCGAGCATTCCTTCGCGGCGATCGCGCGCGTCGAGCGCATGCAGCAGGGCAAGCGCCGCCAGCGTGAAATAGGCGGCCATCGGCAAATCGGCATAGCCCGCCAGCGCGACGTGCACGTTGACGATCGGTATGGTCGAGACGACCAGTGTGCCGCTGAGCGCGGCCAGCGGCTCGAACGCGAGACGGCGCAGCGCGCCGTAGAGCGCGACCGTGAATGCCAGCGACAGCATCCACCAGGGAATGTTCATCAGCGCGTCGTCGAATCGGCCGAGCGCGACCGACGAGAACACCTGCCACAGCGGCACGGTGGCCGGATAATTGGGCGCGGCATCGGTGTACAGCGCACCGGCCGCGGCCAGCCACTGATCCACGCTGACGAAAGGCACGATGCGGCGCAACTCGAACCACACGCGGGCCTTGGTCGCCCACTGGATCCAGGCGTCCCACGGGTAGAGGGGCTGCAGCATGACGTCGACGAAGAGCAGCGCATAGCGCAGTGCGAGCCAGGCGAGGATCGCCATGAATGCGACCCGCTGCCAGCCGCCGAGACCGCGCAGGCGCACGGCATCCGCCAGCGCCGCACACATTGCGTTCCATGCCAGGATGCGGCGACATTGCGCCGCATAGATCGCCACGGCGGCGAGCGCCGCGAGCGGCAGGAGGATCGACACCACGCCGAAGGCAATGCCGATCGCCGACAGCGCGCGCATCCACAGGGTGAGCACGAACGCGCCGACGAAGAAGCCGGCACCCTTCGTCCATGCCGCCTCGCCGGGTGCGCGCGGGTCGAAGCGGCCACGAAGCGCGATGGTGAATGCCGAACCGCAGATCCAGATGGCGCACCATGCGACGGTGACGGCGACCACGTCCATCGCGCTCAGTCGATCTCGAACAGTGCCGCGCCGTTCGCCTCGAGGAGCTTGAGGTCGGCGTGCACGGGCGCGTTGCCGTCCCAGCGCAGCAGCTTGCGCGCGGCATCGTACTGGATGTTGTGGCGATGGTAGACGACGAGCCAGTCGCCCGGCTTCATCCATGCAGGCGGCGCGATCACGTTCTGGAACGGCGTGAACTCGACATTGTGGGGATACAGATGCCAGGCGGCGCGTCCGCGGAAATAGTGCTCGTCGGAGGCGACGAACACGCGCACCGGCGGCTTCGGCATGATCGCCAGCGCGCGCTCGACGAACATGTAGAGCGCGCCATCCTCCGCGGCGCGATGCCGCGCCTCCGGCGACTTGCCGCCATAGGTCGCATACGCGACCCGGGTCTGCCGCGCGAGATTGAGCGCCCAGCGCGCGTCGACGACCAGCCACGCGACGACGAACAGGCCGCCGATCGTGCACGCCGCGCCGAGGCCGTAGGTACGGGGTGCGAACCGCCGCAGCAGCATGAGCACGAGCGCGGCCAGCGCCACGGTCGCCGCGGCGAACGCGGGCAATGGCAGATCCTGCGAATCGGCGCCGCCGGCGAGCGTGTTGATCGACGCGCCGTTGAAGGGCTCGAATGCCGTCCATTCGCCGACCCGGGCGCGGATGAAATCGAGCGCGCCGAAGGGCCGCGCCACGACGCCTTCGATGCGCATCGGCGCGCTAAGCGGCGCGCGGATCGCCAGTGCCAGTCCGGTGATGTGGCCGAGCCACGCGGGATCGCGCGCCAGCACGAACGGCCGCAGGATACCCGCCTCGACGACGCCCTGCGCGAGGTTCGTGCGCCGCGTCGCGACGTCGGATTTCCACAGCAGGCGCACATCCGCACCATCGGGAATGCCGCGCACGATCCATTGCACGCCGAGATAGTCCGCGCTGCGGATGTCGGTGTCGAGCGAGACCAGCGTGGTGGCATTGTCGCCCGGGGCTGCGATCACGAGCGCGCCATGGTCGAGCGTGCCCGTGCCGTCGACGAGCTTCACCGCCGACGCCGGCCACGCGATGTCGTTCACGCGTGGCAGCCAGCGCCCCGGCACGACGGCGGCGAGGTACGCCGCCGCAAGCAGCAGCGCACAGCCGATGCCGACGCAGGCCGCGATCGTCACCTCGCGACGCAACTGCCGCGACGGCTGCGCCGGCACGGTTTCCACCGGTGGCCGTGCGTCGCCCGCCGCCGCGTCGCTCGCGGCGGCGCTCAATGTGCGTTGCGGCTCGTCAGGATGTGCCAAAGCGTAAGGCCGAGGATCCGCAGGTCGAACCACAGCGACCAGTGCTCGACGTAGTAGAGATCGTATTGTATGCGTCGGGCGAGGTCGCTGTCGCCGCGCAGGTCGTTCACCTGCGCCCAGCCGGTGATGCCGGCCTTGACCAGGTGCTTCTGCATGTAGCCGGGAATCTCCTCGCGGAATTGCGCGACGAACTCGGGACGCTCCGGGCGCGGGCCGACGAGCGACATCTCGCCCTTCAGCACGTTCACGAGCTGCGGCAGCTCGTCGAGGCTCAGTCGCCGCAGCAGAAGGCCGAA
>DATBOK010000087.1:0-3105 GCA_036553845.1 Casimicrobiaceae bacterium | reverse complement strand
AACATCGATGTCCATGGCGCAGCGAGAAAACGCATCTTCGAGGCAAGCTGCCCACCTTGCTTGCGGCGGCGCGCGAACTCGTCGGCCAGTGCGTGATCGAAGAACACGAGCGCTTCGCCGAAAGGCAGGCCATTCTTGGTTCCGCCCAGCGACAGCACGTCGATGCCGACGCGGTTGGCAATGTGCGCCGGCGCGCAGCCGAGCGCCGCGACCGCATTGGCGAAGCGCGCGCCGTCCATGTGCACCTTGAGGCCAAGCGCGTGCGCATGCTCGGTGAGCGCGCGCAGTTCGGTCGGCGCATAGACGGCGCCGAGCTCGGTGGCCTGGGTGATGCTCACTGCGCGGGGGCGTGAAGCGTGCTCGCCGTGGAGGACACCGGCGCGCGAGGTGATCGCGTCGCACGTCAGCTTGGCATGCGGCGTATCGACGCTGAGCAGCTTGGCGCCGCCGCTGAAGAACTCGGGCGCGCCGCACTCGTCGACGTTGATGTGCGCAAACGCATGGCAAATCACCGCGTCGCTGCTGCGGCACATCGCGGCCAGCGCGAGCGAGTTCGCCGCCGTGCCATTGAATACGAAGAATACCGGCGCGTCGGTATCGAACGCGCCGCGGACCGCATCCTCGGCTTCCCGCGTCCAGCGATCGTCGCCGTAGCCCGCCGAGTGACCGATATTGGCTTCGGCGAGCGCCTGCCATGCCTCGGGACAGATGCCGGCGTTGTTGTCGCTGGCGAATTGCGGGGCGACGGCGTCCATCAGCTCGCCCGTGCCAAAACGCTGGTCACAGACGCTCCCCGACCCACGCCTCGACGGACGCGAGCGCCGCCGGCAGCGCCGCGGCGTCAGTGCCGCCCGCCTGCGCCATGTCCGGGCGCCCCCCACCCTTCCCGCCGACGCGCTGCGCGACATGGTTGACGAGCTCGCCCGCTTTCACTCGGCTTACCAGGTCGGGCGTGACGCCGGCTATCAGGGTCACCTTGCCGTCGTTGACGCTGGCGAGAACGATTGCCGCACTCTTGAGCTTGTCCTTGAGCTTGTCGACGGTCTCGCGGAGGCTCTTGACGTCGGCGCCGTCCAACGCGGCCGCGACGACCTTCGCGCCCTTGACATCGACGGCACTGCCGGCGATGTCATCGCCGGCCGACGAAGCGAGCTTCGCCTTGAGCCGCGCGAGATCGCGTTCCGCTGCGCGCGCCTCGCTCATCAACTGGGCGATGCGTGCGTCGATTTCGTTCGCCGGCGCCTTCAGCGCGGTCGCGGCGGCGTCGAGAATCCGCTCCTGCGCCTGGACCCAGGCGAGCGCACCCTTGCCGGTCAGAGCCTCGACGCGGCGAATCCCGGCGGCGACCCCGCTTTGCGACACGATCTTGAACAAGCCGATGTCGCCCGTGCGCGCGACGTGCGTGCCGCCGCACAACTCGCGCGAGCTGCCAATGTCGAGCACCCGGACGACGTCGCCGTATTTCTCCCCGAACAGCATTACCGCGCCAAGCTGCTGCGCATCGGCGATCGGCATCTCCCGCGCCGCGGTGGCGTGGTTGTCGAGTATCTCCGCGTTGACGATGGACTCGATCCGGCGGATTTCGTCGTCCGTCAGCGGCGCGTGGTGGGTGAAGTCGAAGCGCGTCTTCTCGGGATCGACCAGCGAACCCTTCTGCTGCACATGCGGTCCCAGCACCTCGCGCAGCGCCTTGTGCATCAGGTGCGTCGCCGAGTGGTTGCGCACCGTGCGCCCGCGAGCATCCGTGTCGACGGCGGCGCCGATCGTGTCGCCGACCTTGATTTCGCCGTTCTTGACCTCGCCGATGTGGCCGAAAACGTCCGGTTGGATCTTCTGCGTGTCGGTGACCGCGAACAGCGTGAGGCAACTGCCGGTGCGCGAAAGCTCGCCGCGATCGCCGACCTGGCCGCCGGACTCCGCATAGAACGGGGTGCGGTTCAGCACGACCACTGCCGAATCGCCGGTGACGATCGAATCGACGGCGGCGCCGCCCTTGTAGAGCGCGACGACGCGGCTTTCCTCGGCCAGCGACTCGTACCCGCGGAACGCGGTCTTCGGTCCGCTATATGCAAGAGTGTCGCCCATCCTGAATTGCGAGGCCGCGCGGGCGCGCGTGCGCTGTTCGTCCATCGCCTTGTCGAAGGCGGCCTCGTCGACCGCGATCCCGCGCTCGCGGCATACGTCGGCGGTGAGGTCGAGGGGAAAGCCGAACGTGTCGTACAGCGTGAACGCGGTGATCCCGTCGAGCGTCCTGGATCCGGATTTCTCGACGCGTGCGAGCGCCTCTTCGAGGATGCGCATGCCGTTTTCGAGTGTCTCGCCGAAGCGCTCTTCTTCCGCCTTCAGCACCTCGGCGACGCGCGCCTTGTCGCGCGTAAGCTCGGGATACGCGCCCCCCATCTGGCGATCGAGGTCGGCCACGAGCTTGTGGAAGAACGGCTGCTTCTGGCCGAGCTGGTAGCCGTGGCGGATGGCACGGCGGATGATCCGCCGCAGCACGTAGCCGCGGCCTTCGTTGCCTGGAATGACCCCGTCGACGACGAGAAATGCGCACGCACGGATGTGATCGGCGATCACCCGCAGCGACGGCGACAGCAGGTCCTTGGCGCCCGTCTCACGCACCGCGGCACGGATCAGATCCTGGAACAGGTCGATCTCGTAGTTCGAATGCACATGCTGCAGCACCGCGGCCAGGCGCTCGATCCCCATGCCGGTGTCGACGCAGGGCTTCGGCAGCGGCGTGAGCTTGCCGTTGGCATCGCGGTCGAATTGCATGAACACGAGGTTCCAGATCTCGATGTATCGGTCGCCGTCCTGCTCGGCCGAGCCCGGCGGCCCTCCCCAGAGGTGGGGTCCGTGATCGTAGAAGATCTCCGAGCATGGTCCGCACGGCCCGGTGTCGGCCATCTGCCAGAAATTGTCCGAAGCGTAGCGCGCACCTTTGTTGTCGCCGATGCGGATGCAGCGCTCCGGTGGCACGCCGATGTCCTTGGTCCAGATGTCGAAGGCCTCGTCATCCTCGAAGTAGACGGTTGTCCACAGCTTGTCCTTCGGCAAGCCGTAGACCTCGGTCAGCAGGGCCCACGCGAAGCGGATCGCATCGCG
>DATBOK010000004.1:0-4656 GCA_036553845.1 Casimicrobiaceae bacterium | reverse complement strand
GGCAGGCATCGAATGGGAGGCGGGTGCAGGTCATCAATGCTTGAGGACCTGCACGATGTTGTTGAAATCGTCGGTCCAGAGTCGCCAGCCGGGCCGGGCCTCGATCGGCGTCGCGGCGTCTTCGATCGCGCCACGGCCGAGGATCTTCATGTTCCCCGCCACCAGCACCCAGTCGGAGCGCGATGCGATGCCCCGGGCGTCCTCGGCGTCATCGGAGATGAGCACCGCATGAAGCCCGCGGGCCCTGGCGAGCGCGTCCACCACCGGCGCCAGGTCGAGAAAGCGGTTGGTGACGTGGAAGGCGATGACGCCGTCGGGCTTCATGTGGCGAAGATACACGCCCAGCGCCTCGGCGGTGATGAGATGCACCGGAATCGCATCGCTCGAGAAGGCATCGATGGCGAGCACGTCGAAATGCTGGGAGGGCTCGCGCTCGAGGCTCAGGCGCGCGTCGCCCAGCGGCATCTCGATCGTCGCGTCGCTGTCGCGCAGGTAGGTGAACCAGGTGCGCGCGATCTGCATCACCGCCGGGTTGATGTCGTAAATGCGAAAGACATCGCCTTTCGCGCCGTACACCGCGAGCGTGCCTGCGCCGAGGCCGATCATGCCCACCTTCAGCGGCACGAGGCTCGGATTGAGCGATTCGAGCAGGAGGCCGATGCCCGAGGTGCGCGTGTAGTAGGTCGATGGCTCCCGGTCGAGGCCGCCTTCGAGATACTGGTTGCCATGCACGATCGTGCCGTGGATCAGCGTGCGGTGATGCGCGGACCCGGCGCCCGCATCCTGCACGCGCAGGACGCCATAGAAATTGCGGGTCGCGTAGATCGTCGATGCATAGAATTCGTGGACCGAATAGGCTCCCGATCCCAGCGTGACCAATACCGCGGCGACGGCCAGCGCGCCAAAGGCGGGACCGCTGCCGCGCACGCGCAGCAGCAGAAGGGCGGCGCAGGCTGCAAGCCCGAACGCGAGCTCGAAGCTCGCCTGCAGCACGAGTGGCGCGACGATGCCCACCAGCGCCGCGCCGATCGCGCCGCCCAGAGCCACCATCAGGTAGAAGCGCGTCAGGTGTCGCGGCGCGGGCTTGAGGCTTGCGAGCTCGCCGTGGCAGAACATGCAGGCGGCGAACAATCCCCCGAGGAACACCGCGAACTGCAACGCGAGGTCGTGAGTGATGCGGTCGTCGGCGAGCGTCCATGCCATCACGCCCAGCATTGCCGCCGCCACCGCGAGGAAATAGGCGCGTGAATACCATCGCTCGCTGTCGAAGCAGAGGATGAACGTCGCGAGGTAGATCGACAGCGGCAGCACCCACAGCAGCGGCACCGCCGCGACGTTCTCGGTGAGATGGTTGGTGACCGCCAGCAGCAGCACGGAGCTCGTCGCGGCGAGAGCCATCCACAAGAGCTGGCGCGACGCCGCCGGCGGCGGCTCGCCGCGCGCCGCTGACGCGGACGGCATCACCAGCGGCATGCCGGAGGCCACGGGGCCGAGCGCACGCAGCGTGGTCCACGCCGCCGCGGCACAGAGAAGCGCGAAGGTGGCGAACGCCGTCGACCAGGCGATGGCCTGCGCGCGTGTCGCGATCCATGGCTCGATGGCGAACGGATAGCCGACGAGCGCCAGCATCGACGCGGCGTTCGACAGCGCGAAGAGACGGTAGGGGCTGCGGCCGGGATGGCGACGCGCGAACCAGGCCTGCAGCAGCGGGCTCGTCGTCGACAGCATGAAGTAGGGGAGGCCGATCGTCGCCGCGAGAAGGCCGAGGATCAGCCACGAGGGATTCTCGCCGCCGCTGGGCTTCCAGTGCGCCGCGGGGACGATGGGCAGCAGCGCGATGGCCGCCACGAGCAGCGCGACGTGCAGCCACAGCGCGCGGGCGGCGGCGACGCGCCGCACCAGCCAGTCCGCGTAGGCGTATCCCGCGAGCAGCGCAGCCTGGAAGAAGACGAGGCACGTCGTCCATACGGCCGCCGATCCGCCGAACCACGGCAGGATCTCTTTGGCGATGATGGGCTGCACCAGAAAGAGCAGGAACGCCGACAGGAAGATCGTGAACGCGTAGAGCGCCATGGCCGGTTTCGCGGGGCGGTCGGGCATTGTACGATCGCGGCCCCGCGCGAAGGCGGGCGCCGGTCGCGCTGCGCCGCGATGGCCTGCGCGGCGCGGCACGTCCTGCGACAGATGCAAAGTACGCGCGCCGCGACCGCGGGTCGCGGCACGGCGTCAGGCCGCCGACAAGCCTTCCACGAGCTTCATCCACTCGCGATCACGCAAGTGCGGCTCGATGGCGGCGAGCGACGCGTCGAACAACGGCGGTGGCGCGAACGCGCGCAGCGTCTGCATCATCGCGAGGCGTTCCCGCGGCGGCAGTGCCGGCACCATCCAGCGCAGGTGTGCCGGTACCTTGGACGGCGGAATGGACGCCACGATCGACGCCTCGATCGCCCGCAGCTCGTCGTCGGTGTGGGTCGCCCACAACACGGTATTGTGATCGCGTTCCTCGGCGGCCATATGCACCAGGTTGGCGGCGACGAAGGCGGCAAGATCGCGGCCGAGCGCTGCCGCGGCATCGGCACGCGCAGGCGCGGACGATCGGCGCAATGCGTCGACGTCGCGCGTGAGCACCGCGAATCCCGCGACATGCTCGGCATGGTCGTGGGCGACGCGCGCCGTCGACCCGGGGCGGCGCGCTTCCATCGCCGGATGCACGAAGGCGTCCTCGTTGGCGAGGTGGCTGCTGAAAAGCGCCACCAGCTCATGCATGCGCATGACGATGCCGGCGATGTCCGCCGGATCGTCGGGGTCCATGCGCGCCACGGCCGTCAGCGCCTCGCACATGCAGGCGCGCAGGCCGGCGTGCACCTTGGCGTAGAGATCGTGCCTTGGCACGCTCCTGAGGGTCGGCTTGCGCGGGCCATGGGACCGCGATGAAGCGGCATCGGTGCCGGCGGCGGCAGGAATGAAGGCGGAGTCCATGCGTCTGTATTGGCGGGGGAGAAGGTGACGGGAAGGAATTATTTCGGCGGCGCGGCGCCGGTCGGCAGGTTCTGCGGCACGAACAGGATCCACGGCGTGCGCACGTCCGCATCGGGCGGCGCGAATGCCGGCGCCGGCGTACCGGCGGGGCCGAGGGAGCGGATGTAGCGGTACATGTCGCGCAGGTCGGCGTCGGACATGTCGCGCAGGTTGAACCACGGCATCGGCGGGCGCCGCGGGCTGCGCGCATAGGGCAGCCATGCGTCCTCCGTCATCGTCTGCACGATGAGGCGCAGGTTCGACGGATAGCTGACGCCCCACGGACCCTTGAAGCCGACGGGAACGCCGACCAGCCACTGCGATTCCGGCACGGCGCCGGCGGTCTCCGCGTAGCCGGGCGTATGGCAATCGTTGCAGCCGCTGGTGCGGGTGATGTAGCGGCCGCGCGCGAGCGAAGGATCGTCGGCGGCAGCGAGCGCGAGGCTCGTCGCGCAGCCGATGGCGAAAGCGGTGGCGCAGCGGGCGAAGGTCAGCGTGTTCATGGGGAGTGTCGGTCCATCGAATATGCCGGCATCGCGGCGACGAGCGCCACGATACCCGGCTTCGGCGCGGCGTTGGAACATCCACGGCAGCCGACCGCGCGATCGAGACGCGAGCATCGCGCCGTTCGCGCACGACGGGTAGTCGCGTGCGACAACCGGCGACATGCGCCGACGAGGCGCGATCGGCGCGGACGTATGGCGCCGCAGGGCGATCGCGGAATCGGCAGCGCGCCGTATAATCACCGGCTGCGTACACGGGAATGCGCATGATCACGAGCACCGTCGAAGGCATCGCGTGAATGCGACGCGCAAGCTGCGCGCCACGCGCCTGACGGACGCCGTCTCGGCGATCATGGAGGCCGGCGGCTCGGCGCGCGACGAGGCGCGCACGGTCGCGCGCCGCCTCGTTGATTCCAATCTCGTCGGTCACGATTCGCACGGCGTGCTGCGTGTCGGCAAGTATCTCGAATGGGTGCGCGAAGGCTGGCTCGTCCCCAATGCGGCGCCGACGGTCGTGTTCGATTGCCCCGCGCTCGCCATCGTCGACGGCAACCGAGGCTTCGGCCAGGTGATCGGCGAATTCGCCACGCGCCTGGGCATCGCCAAGGCGGCGCAGTCGGGCATCGCGATGATCGGCCTGCGCAATTGCGGGCACCTCGGCCGCCTGGGTGACTGGGCGGAAATGGCCGCGGAGGCGGGCCAGGTATCGCTGCATTTCCTCAATACGTCGGGCGCGCAGCGTGTCGCGCCGTTTGGCGGCAGCGACCGGCGGTTGTCGACGAATCCGATGGCGGTTGGCATTCCGCTCGCGGGCGGCGTGCCGACCATCCTCGACATCACCACGTCCGCGGTAGCGGAAGGCAAGCTGATGGTGGCGCGCAACAAGGGCGAGAAGGTTCCCCCCGGCTGGATCGTCGACCGCCATGGCCGGCCCACCGACGATCCCGACGCGTTCTACGATGGCGGCGCGCTGCTCACGATCGGCGCGCACAAGGGATCGGGACTGTCGATCGTCACCGACCTCCTCGCGGGCGCCGTCACCACCGGCCGCAGCTCCGATCCCGACGACACGGTATTGCGCAACAACATGCTGTCGATCTACATCGACCCGTCGCTCTACGACCGCGAAGGTGCG
>DATBOK010000220.1:0-22156 GCA_036553845.1 Casimicrobiaceae bacterium | reverse complement strand
GCGCCGGTGGACGTGAACTTCCTGATCGGCGGCTACGCTTACACGCGCGGCGGCATCTCGTTCGACACGTCCCTGCCGATTACCGATCCCAAGCTCACGACGTCCTCGGCAGTCGCGGCCTATGCGAGGACGCTGGACCTCTGGGGGAAGTCGGGCAAATTCGACGTCATCGTGCCCTACACGTGGCTTTCGGGATCGGCCATGTACCAGGGTGGGCCCGTGCAACGCGAGGTCAACGGATTCGGCGATCCGCTCCTGCGCCTCTCGGTCAACCTCTACGGAGCCCCCGCGCTGACGTTGCCCGAATTCAGGACCTACGAGCAAGACTTCATCGTCGGCGCGAGCCTGCAAGTGTCGGTGCCAGCGGGCCAGTACGACGACACCAGGATCGTCAACCTCGGCTCGCATCGCTGGTTCTTCAAGCCGGAAATCGGCGTCTCGAAGGCGCGGGGCCCGTGGACACTCGAGTTCCAGACCGGCGTGACGCTGTTCACTGCCAACGACGACTTCTACAACGGCAACCGGCGCTCCCAGGAACCCCTCTACTCGTTCCAGGGGCACGCGATCTACAATTTTCGCTCGGGTATCTGGGGCTCGGCGGACGTGACGTACTTCGCCGGCGGCCGCTCGAAGCTCAACGATTCGTTGCAAAGCGATCTCCAGCAGAATTGGCGCGCCGGCGCGACGCTGGCGTTGCCGGTCGATGTCCGCAACTCCATCAAGCTCTACGCGAGCAAGGGGTTGTCCGCCCGCACCGGCAACAGCTTCGACCTGGTGGGGATCGCGTGGCAATATCGGTGGGGCGGCGGTATCTGAGGTTCTCGTCACGGTAGGGAGCGACCATGAACGTTCGTGGATTTGCCATCCTGTTTGCGTGTCTTGCTTCGCTGGTGGCGGCCGGCTGTGATGACCGCAAGCCTCCTTCGGACGCCCGATCCAGTACCCCTGTTGAAGCCAAGGCAAAGCCCCGCGCGGAAATCATTCCGGCCTACGCCTACGACGCGCCTGTCAAAGGGCATATCTCGGAATCGAACGTCGGCACGTTCGACGTCGTCGACGGCATCGCCTACGCAGCCTTGGCTGGGCAAGGCACGGTCGTGTACGTCGCCAGCAAGTCCATCGCTTCGCCGATGCTCGTCGAGTCCGCCTGCCCGCTGGCCCAGGCGCGAGCGCTGTCGAAGCTGCGCAATGCCAGCTTCGCGGAAGTGACGCTCGATGCGAATGGGCGATCGAAGTATTTCGCGGCAGGCATGCCATTCGGCGGCGGCCTCGTCGACCGTACGGCGGGCGCGTGGACGAGCACGCTGAAGCGCGATGCCGGCCGGGCGGACGGTTCGGTTACGCACGTTCGCTACGGCCACTTCGAGTTCGACATGCCGTTGTCGAATCCGAAAGTCGACGAAATGAGCAATGGCGACCGCGACGTGACGCGACGGCCGCCTGCAACAACACCAAAGCCCACCGAGCAGGCGGTGACGGATGCGTATGTCGCGTTGCGCGATGCCGCACTGCGCAAGGACCTGAAGGCGACGCTTGCGGCGATGGGATTCGATCCGAAGCAGATCACCGCGATTCGCGGGATGGACGGCATCGACGCCGACTTCCAGGTTTTCGCCAACCGGTTTCTCGCGCCGGGCACCACCGGAGATCCGTCGACGAGAGCCGGCGCGGGAAACGTGCGCGGCGAAGGCGTGAAGGCGGATGGCAGGAAGTACTTCAACGATTACTACTTCGACCTTTGCCAGGATCGCCTCGTGCTCACCGGCATCGTCGAGCAATCGCCGTAGGGTCGCCGCGGAACAAGCGGCGACGGGTACACGTCACTCGATTGCGGACGACGGTGCCGCGCGTCCGATAGTCGCGGGGATTTCACGCCGCGCCAGGCGATTGGCCACCGCGCTTCTCCCGTTGGCCAATACATCGACGGCCGCGACGTTTCGTCGGCCCGCCTGGCGCCCGATCGCGGCCCCATTAACGAGTCGCGCCGCACGTCCCAAGCTTCGCGCTTAGCCGTTGGCCCTGCCGGCTTAACAGCGCGCAGCGGAGCCATGACACCAGGGGAGAAATCCATGCGACGGTCGATCGTGTTGCTCGCGGTGACGCTGTGGGCGTGCCATTGCGCAGCGGCCGGAAACGCCGAAGGCCGATGGGAGGGCGCAGCGGCTATTCCGGGAAGCCCGCTGCGCATGGTCGTCGATCTTGCGCGCGACGCGTCCGGCCAATGGCGCGGATCGATCATCGTTCCCACGCTCGGCATCCGGGGAAACCCGCTGGACCACTTCGTCGCGACGCCGGACACGATCACGTTCGACCTCGGCAATGCGCTTCGCGCGGCGACGTTCGGCCCGACGCGCTTTCGCTTGCGATTCGCGGATCGCGACATCGCGTCCGGCGAGTTCGAGCAGGGCGGCAACGTCGCGCCGGTATCGCTGCGTCGCATCGGCGCGGCGCAAGTCGAGGTCCAGCCGCGCAGCTCGCCGCTCGCCGCCGACCTTGTCGCGCAATGGTCGGGATCGTTCGAGCTCGACGGCTACCCCCGGCAGGTGACGATCAGGTTCGCGCGAGGCGCAGATGGCCGGGGCAGCGCCCAGTTCACGGTCGTCGGCAAGCAGGTGACCAACGTTCCGGTCGACCTCGTGATGCAGACCGGCGACTTCGTGCGCGTCGAGTCGAACGCCACGCCGGTGTCGTTCGAGGGTCGTTTCCTGGCGCAAGCGGACGAAATCCGCGGCACCATTGCGCTCGGTTCCACCGAGTTTCCACTCGTCCTGAAGCGTACGCCGGGGGGATCGTCATGAGGCACGCGACGCCATCATTGCGGCGAAAGCGGGGATGCGGTTCTCTGTTGCTCACGCTCGCGGCGACCATTGGCCTCGCGCTCGCCGTCGCGAGCGGCCATGCCCATTCGCAAGCGATGTTCCGCGGCGATGCCGCGCACACCGGCGCGACCGGCGAGCAGGGCCCGCGCCAATTCCACCGCGTGAAGTGGACGTTCGTCACCGGCGGACGCATCGTGTCCTCGCCGGTGTACGACCAGGGTGTCATCTACGTCGGCAGCGACGACGGCAACGTCTACGCCGTGGATGCCGGGAATGGCCACTTGCGCTGGAAATACCGCACCGGCGGTCCGGTGCCGTCGACGCCCGCGGTCGCCGGCGCGATGGTCTACGTGGTCAGCTACGACGGCAAAGTGCACGCGATCGACGCGCGCACCGGCCTGCCGCGCTGGAAATTCGAAACGGGCGGAGAGCGACGCTTCGAGGCCAGGGGCCTGCACGGTTTCCTGCCGAAGAACCAGACGATCGCCGATGCGTTCGACGTATACCTGTCGAGTCCTCTCGTCGTGGCGGGTCGCGTGTTCGTCGGCAGCGGCGACGGCAACGTATACGCGCTCGACGCGGCGTCGGGTGAATTGCAATGGAAATTTGCCACCGGCGACGTCGTGCACGCATCGCCGTCGTATGCCGGCGGCGTGATCTTCGTCGGCAGCTGGGACAGCTACCTGTACGCGATCGACGCGCAGACCGGCGCGCAGCGATGGCGCTTCCATGGCGGCGAGGATGCGGAGATCCACAACCAGGTCGGGTTCCAGTCCTCGCCGGCGATCGTCGACGGCGTCGTCTACGTCGGGTGTCGCGACTCCAACGTCTATGCGATCGACGCGGCGACCGGGGAGGAACGCTGGCGCTTCAACAACGCCGGGAGCTGGGTCGTGGGATCGCCGGCCGTCACGCAGGGCAAGGTGATCTTCGCGACGTCGGATTCGGCCCTGTACATCGTGCTCGACGCGGCAACCGGCAAGCCGCTCGCGCGGCAGGAAGGCAAGGCCTACATGTTCTCGTCGCCAGCGGTGGCCGGCGACGTCGTGCTCACGGGGGTGGTGAACGGCACGCTCGAGGCGCGCGATCTCGCGAGCGGCGCGCTCCTCTGGACGTTCGCGACCGATGCGTCGAAGCGCAACGAGGGCTGGATATTGACCGCCGACCGCCGCTTCAACGCGCCACTGCTGTACACCTCGCTGTGGCGCGAGGCGCCGCTGGTCGCGGCCGAGAGGCAATGGTCGATCGGATCCATCTTCTCGACCGCGCTCGTGGTCGGCGGCACGGTGTATTTCGGATCCGTCGACGGCGCGCTTTACGCGATCGAGTGACAGATCCGTGCAGGGCTCGCAACCCTGCGCACATTCGATCGGTGCCTGACGTCCGCAATGCGCGCAGCCCCGGGCAACAGCCCGGGGCAATGCGGACCGGCCAACCGCGCTACGCCGTACGCCGCATCTGCGCGTCGACGCTCCACGGTCCCGGACCTGCGATCCACAGGTGGAGGAAGACGAAGCAGTAAAGCACCGCCAGCTCGCCGCCGTTGAGCAACGGGAGCCAACCCCTCGGCAGGTGCTGCATGAAGTACGCGACCGCCATGTCGCCGCACAGCACGAAGGCGGCAGGGCGGCTGAACAATCCGATCAGCAGCAGTGCGCCGCCGCCGAGCTCCAGCATGCCCTGAACCCCGATCAGGGACATTAACTGCAGGTTGTCGAATTGCGCCTGATGCGGCACATGCAGCAACTTCGCGCTGCCGTGAACCAGGAACAGGAATCCGGTGACGATGCGCAGCACGCTCAGCGTGCGCGGCGCCCATTGCTGCAATGTGCTTGAAATGGCCATCCCGGGGTCTCCTGGTGTCGGGTGAAAAGAGGTGTCGAGGCGATCGAAAGCCGCCAGTGCTTGTCGCCATTCTCGCCACTACGGCAAATCGCTGCAAGCCGCCACGTTCGAAAAACGTAACCAGTGATTGCCGTTCAGGTCCTTCGACGTCCGCACACTGTGCAGATTCGTCCGCGCCACATCGCCCGGCCGGCGCCGTCGCACACGCGAAACCGCGCGCCGTCGGCGAAGTGCGCGTCCGCTCCCGGATTCTGGAAGCGGCTTCGTCGCAAGTTGGCGCTCACGTCATGCGCCGAGCTTCCACTGCGCCGCCTCCCACACCGGCCGGCCGCGGATGTCGCCCGAGGTGTCGGCAAACGCGGCAGCGTCGGGAAAGCGGCCGACGGCTTCATAGGCCGCTCGCGAAACGCCCGCGCCGAGCACAAAGAGCTTCTGCGCGACGTCGGGATCGAGCTTTGTCTGGAAGATCGCCCTGGTCGTCGACAATCCGATGAGCGTGCGCGCATCGCCTTCGGTGATCCACGACCAGCCACGACGCTTCCACAGCACCGTCTCGATCCATGCCTTCTGCGCCGCCGTGTCGCCGGACCAGTTGGGCGCGCCGACCTTGACGATCTCGTCGGTACCGGCCTTGACCAGCATCGACACGGCGCGCTGGTTGGCGATCAGGAGCGCGGTGACCGCCTTCGGGTTGGCGGCGAGGTAGTCGCGGCGCGCGACGATCCAGATGCGGTGCGGATAGTAGGCCTCCGGGGCGAAGGGCGTCTTCGCGAACGAGGCGATCTTGTGTCCCCCGCCATTGCCTTCCGGGCCTTGGTAAGCGGGACCGGTGGTGCCGTCGTTGCGCAGCACCGTCACGAGATCGCCCGCATTCTCGGCACCGCCGGACACGGGATTCACGCTCACACACGCGTCGATGCCGGGCTGCGCGCGACCGAGCTCGGTGAGAGCGTTGATGTTGCGTACGGTGATGCCCAGATCCTTCGGATCCTCGACGCCGAATTGCGCTTGCAGCATGCGAACCAGCACGAGGTGGAGATCCGAGCCGAGGATCGTCAGCACGGTCTTGCCTTTGAGGTCCTCGAGATTATGGATCGTCGAATGGGGCGGCACCTGCAGTGGAAAACTGTTGCCGCCGCCGACGATCGCGATCGGCACGACCGGATCGGGACTCGTCAGCGAGCGGATGCACGGCGTCGATCCCAGCGTGCCGAACTGGAGCTGTCCCGCGGCGATGCCCTGCAGCATCCGCAGCAGCACCGGAAAGGCCAGGTACTCGACGGAGACGCCCGACATGCCGAGCTCCTGCGCCGCGGCCTCGAGCAGCTTGTCCTGCTGCATCTTCATGATCAGCGCGCCCGGCTCCTGCGCGAGCCCGGCCCCCATCGTCATCTTCAGCGCCTGCGCCAGCGACGGGCTGGCGCGGAACATCGGCAGCGCGAGCATCGCGCTCGCGCCGGTGATGAACGTGCGTCGATTCACTGCCTTCATGTCGGCTCTCCTCGTGCGCCGCCGGACGAATGCCCGGTCAGCGCGTCTCCTCGGTGATCGCCTGAGCCGCCTCGTCGCGGATCAGGTCCCAGACCTGCGCGGCGAGCCGCGCCATTTCGGGTGAATTGCGCAGCGCCGCGCGCGGCCGTGGCAATCCCACCGTCACCACGTCCTTGATGCGCCCGGGCCGCCGCCCCAATACCACGATGCGATCGGCGAGCAGCACCGCCTCGTCGATGCCGTGAGTGACGAACATCACGGTGGGCCGCGTTGCGGACGCGTCGCCGTCGCCCCAAAGCCTCAGCAGCTCGTCCTGCAGGATGATGCGCGTCTGCAGGTCGACGGCGGCGAGCGGCTCGTCCATCAGCCACACGCGCGGGTCGTTGGCGAGCATTCGCGCGAGCGCGCAGCGCTGGCGCATGCCTCCGGACAGCTCGTGCGGGTAGCGGCGCTCGAAGCCCGCCAGCCCGACCAGATCGATCAGGCGCGCCACCCGCGCGCGGCGATCCGCCGGCGCGATGCCGCGCGCATAGGGGCCGAACTCGACATTTCCCGCAACCGTGCGCCAGGGAAAGAGCGCGTAGTCCTGGAACATCACGCCGCGCTCGGAGCCGGGGCCCGTCACGCGCCTGCCTTCGAAGAGGATCTCGCCGGTGGTCGGCGCGTAGAAGCCCGCCACCATCGACAACAGCGTCGACTTGCCGCACCCCGAAGGTCCGACCACCGCCAGGAATTCGCCAGGCGGCACCGCGAGGTCGATGCCGGTGACGGCTTCGACGCGCTCGCCGTCGCGCGCCGAGACGTACACCTTGCCGACATCGCGCAGTTCGACGCTGGCGCTCATCGCACGTTCCATGGCAGCAGGCGACGCTGCAGCCGGCGCAGCCCGGTGTCGATCAGCAGGCTGATGACGCCGATGACGAGCATGTAGAACACCAGCGCATCGACGTCGCGCTTGACGTACAGGGTCTCCACCATCAGCTGGCCGATACCGGCGACGCTGCGACCCTGGCCGGCGATCTTGATGCCGATCGCGAGTTCCGCGGCGACGATCGACGCCCATGCGAAGGCAAGTGCGATGCGCGCGCCGGTGAAGATCATCGGCATGCAGCCCGGCAGGAGGACGGTGCGCAGCACCAGGAGCCGGCTCGCGCCGAGCGCGCGTGCCGCGTTGACGAGGCGGCGGTCGACGAGCTCCGCGGCGTGGCTCGCGTTGACGACGAACGGAAAGATCGCCGCGTAGGCAACCACGAACAGCGCCGCGTCACCGCGCACGCCAAGCCAGAGGATTGCCATCGGAATCCATGCGATCGGGGCGATCGAGCGCAGCGTATCGAGCACTCCGCGCAGCGCGCGGTCGAGCGCCGGCAGCGTGCCGATCGCGAGCCCGAGCGGAATGCCCAGCAGCGCGCCGATCGTGAATCCGATCAGGACGCGCTGCAGGCTTCCGGACATCGCCTGGAAGATCACGCCGTCGACCGTGAGTCGCGTCGCGGCGAGCAGAACGCCCGACGGCAACGGCACCAGTCCCTGCGCGTGCGCGGCGCGCACCGCCGCCTCCCACGTGACGAGCAGCACGGCAAGGACGCCGAGCGGCAGCATCCAGCGCAGGCGGGGATCGAAAGGGGCTGCGATGCGCGCCATGCTCACGCGGACACCCTCGCCGACGACGGGTGCCATCGCAGCAGGCGCCTCTGCACGGCACGCAACAGCGCGTCGCCGAGGAATCCCAGCGCGCCGACGATCAGGATGGCTGCCATCACGCGATCCATCTGGAAGAATTCCTGATACCAGAGGATGCGCCAGCCGATGCCCGCGTCGCCGCCGATGATCTCGCCTGCGACCAGTGACATCCAGGCCACACCCAGGGACAGGCGTGCGCCGGACACCACCGACGGCAACGCCGCCGGCAGGATGACATCGAGCACGACGACACGCCGGGATGCACCCAGCGACAGGGCGGCATCGACGAGCGTGCGGTCCACGCTGCGCACGCCGTCCAGCGTGCCGACGAAGATCGGAAACAGTGCCGCATAGAAGATGAGGAACACCGGCACCAGGGGGCCGACGCCGAACAGCAAGATCGCCACGGGTATCCACGCGATCGGGCTGATCGGCCGCAGGAACTCGGCGAAGGGATCGATCACCGCCTCCAGCCACGGCGAGCTCGCGGCCAGGAGCGCGAGGCACAGCCCCGCTCCGGCGCCGAGACCGTAACCGATCGCCAGATGCATGAGGCTCGCAGCGACGTCGCTGGGCAATTCGCTGTCGAGCATTCCGATGAAGGCGCGCCACACGACCGCGGGCGACGGCACCAGCACCGCGTTGGCGACGTGGATGCTCGCCCATTGCCAAAGGAGCAGCACGACCAGCAGTCCCGTCAGGGGCTCCGCGGCACGACGCATGCGGCGCAACGTTGCGTTCACGCGGCTTCCCAGGCCATCGCGGGCGCGCCCGCGTGCGCGTCGAGCTCGGCGCCGTCGAGCGTGACGCCAAGGCCGGCGCCAGGCGGCAGTGGCGAGTGGCCGTCGACGCGCGCCGGCAACTGGCCAGCCACGAGGCGCTCGAACAGCGGCGACTCGTCGAATTGCATTTCGAGCATGTCGAAGGCGTCCAGCGCCGCGGATGCATGCAGGCTCGCGGCATGGCAGACCGGGCCGGTGGGATTGTGCGGCGACACGTGCACGCCATACCGGGCGAGCTCGTGGGCGCAGCGCTGCATGGCGAGCAAGCCGCCGAAATACTTGACGTCCGGCATCACCACGTCGTAAGCGCCCGCCTCGCACCACGGGCGAAAGGCGTCGGCACCGATGCCGAGCTCGAGCCCGGCCAGAAGCACGCCGCGTGCGTTGGCCTCGCCGCGCAGGCGCACCAGCGCGTCGATGTTGTCCCGGGTTTCCGGCAGCGGGCACTCGACCCAGTGCACGCCGAGCGTGGCTGCGCCGGCGACCAGCGCACGCGCCGTGGCCTCGTCGAAGCGCCAGTGGCAGTCGACCATCAATCGGCAGTGCGGGCCTGCCGCCTCGCGCACCGCGGCGACGCGCGCAAGGCCGGCCTGCATCGCCGCGACGCCATGGCCGGCGGCGCAGGTGGCGTGATCGACTTCGTCGAACGGCGCGACTTTCAATGCGGCGAAGCCCGCGGCGAGCGCGTCGCGCGCGCTTGCGGCGAATCCTTCGGGCGTGCGCTGGCGGGTACGGCGGTTGATGTTGGCGTAGATCGCGATCGACTCGCGCCGCGCGCCCCCGATCGCGTCGGCGAGGCGCATGCCGGCGTTCTGCGCATGCAGGTCCCACAGCGCCTGGTCGATTGCCGACACCGAGGCGGATTCGGCGAGGTTCGATGGCGCCACCCCCGCGGCGAATGCCGCCGGCTGCCCCGGCGACGCCGAAAGCGCCTGCATCGCCAGTCGGGATGCCGCGTCGCGCACCGCATCCTCGCTGCCGTTGAGCGACGCTTCACCGAGGCCGCTGCGGCCATCGCGCTGGGTGATCACCACGAACAGCCACCGCGTCGTCGGCGATACGACGATGGTGTGCAGGGTCATGCGCGCGAGACCCGGAGCGCTCAAGCGCGTCGCCTCCTTCGCGCATGCGACACGCCCTCGTCATGCAAGGCGACACGGCGCATCAACTCCAGCTTCGCCTTCGCCGCGTGCGCGCCCATGATCGCCGACGCCGCCTCCTGGTCGTGAGTGGCGAGCGCGCCGATGAGGTTGCGGTGGTCGTTGGCGACGCCCGCGAATCGCGCCTCGCCGTAGCCGTGCGCGCGCCACAGCGCGGCGAGCAGCATCCAGTGGCGGTCGATGATCGGCAGCGCGTCGGCGTTGCCGGCCACGAAGTTGATGGCCTGATGAAAGCGGTGATTCTCGGCGACGACGCCGGCGTAGTCGCCACGGGCAATGTGCGCCTCGAGCACGTTTTCGATCGTTTCCAGTCCGGCGATGTCGCGCGGCGTGCAAACCTGTGCGGCGCGGCGTACCAGCATCACCTCGAGCGCGGTGCGGATCTCGAACAGGTTGGTGACGAAATCGGCGTCGATGTTGCGTACGCGCGCGCCGCGATTGGGCTCGATGACGACGAGACCTTCGCCCTGCAGCTCGCGGAGCGCCTCGCGAATCGGCATGTGACTGGTCCCGTAGCGCGTGGCCAGCGCGTCGATGGTGATCCGCGCGCCGAAAGGCAGCACGCCGGCGACGATGTCGTCGCGCATGCGCAGGCCGACGTCGCGGTTGCTGTTGGACATGGCGGATTTCCAAAGTTTGATCAAAGATAGCGGGTGCCGGCTGGTATGTCAACCAAATGCGGCCATGTTTGATCAAGAACTTCGCCACCGGGCTGGCTGGCACAATCACGTGAGCCGCCTCTCGACCCGTCGCCGCGCCCGCGGCGATGGGGTCGCCGCTGTCGACATCTCCGGAGCTTCCCGATGACCGCCATCCGTCCCAGCATTGCCGACAAGCGCCGCACGTTCCGCTCGCTGCACGCATCGGGCTGCTTCGTCATTCCCAACCCGTGGGACGCGGGCAGCGCGCGTTACCTGCAGACCCTCGGCTTCAAGGCGCTGGCGACGACGAGCTCGGGCTTCGCGTGGTCGCAGGCGCGTCCGGACAACGGCATCACCCGCGACATGGCGCTCGCGCACCTCTGCGCGATGGTGGCCGCGACCGACCTTCCGGTGAACGCCGACTTCGAAAGCGGTTTCGCGCGCGATGCCGCCAGTGTCGCCGAGAGCGTGCGCCTGGCGGTGGAGACGGGCGTCGCCGGCCTCTCGATCGAGGATTCGACGGGCGACGCCACCAATCCGCTGTTCGACATCGGCATCGCCGTCGAGCGCATCGGCGCCGCGCGCGCGGCGATCGACAAGGCCGGCGGCGACACGCTGCTCGTCGGCCGCGCCGAAGGCTATTTCGTCGGCCGCCCCGATCTCAAGGAGACCATCGCGCGTCTCGAGGCCTACGCCAACGCCGGCGCCGATTGCCTCTACGCGCCGGGCCTGCGCACGCGCGAGGACATCGTCGCCGTGGTCGAAGCGGTTGCGCCGAAGCCGGTCAACCTGCTCGTGGGCTGGGCGAGCGAATGGACGATGCCGCAAATCGCCGCGCTCGGCGTGCGCCGCGTGAGCGTCGGTGGCGCGCTCGCGCGCTCGGCCTGGGGCGGATTCATGCGCGCCGCGCGCGCCCTCGCGGACGACGGCCGCTTCGGCGAGTTCGCCAACGCCGCGCGCGGCGACGAGCTCAACGCGCTGTTCGCCGGGCGCTGATCCGGACAGCCGGGACGTCGCGCCGCCGATGCCCACGACGGCGCACCTGAGGCCGTGGCGCCTCCTGCCGAGCCACGCGATCAACGGCATCGCGGTCGCGGTCGGCATCGGGCTCATCCAGGCATTGTTCGGCGTCGCCGCCGGCGCGTATCCGGCGCAGCTCGTGGTGAGCGGCGCGACCTGCGCGAGCCTCGCCGACGTGCCGAATCGTGTCGTGCGCACCGCGCAGCGCGTCGCCGTGGCCGCCGCGCTGAGCTTCGCCGCGGCGTTGACCGTGGACCTGTTGCGCCCGCACCCCCTGGCGCTGGGCATCGCCGTCGCGCTCATCGCCTTCGCGGCGATGATGGTGCTGAGCTGGGGCGCGCGCGTCGGCGCCGTGGCGTTCGCGCCGATCCTGTCGATGGTGTTCTCGATGGCCGTGCCGCCGACGGCACATCCGTTCGCCGTCGCCGGCTGGAGCGCGTGCGGCGGCGTCGCGTTTCTCGCGTGGTCGGTGATCGCCGGCGCAGCCTGCCAGCGCCGCTACCGCACGCTCGCGCTGGCCGGCGCGCTGCGCGCCGCCGCGGAGCTGTTCCGCTCGCGTGCCCGCGTGCTGGAAGCGCGCCGCCGCAACGACGGCGACGATGCGCCGCTGCGCGCCTGGATCCAGGGCGAGACGCTGCTGGCCGAGCGCCTGCAATCCGCGCGCGATTTCGTGTTTCCGGCCACGTCGAACGTGCATTGGCATCGCGACACGGCGATCCTGCTGCGCGTGATCGAGCTGCGCGACCTGTTGCTGGCGAGCCCGCTCGACCTCGAGCTGCTCGGCAGCGACCGGACCGCACGCGCGATCCTCGCGCAGGTCGCCGATGCATTGCACGAAATCGGCGGACAGATCGACCAGGCGGCGGACGACATCCGCGACGGTCGCGCGCGGGCGGGCAAGCTTCCGCGCGTCGACTTCGCCGCGCGGCTCGCCGCCGTGCGGACGGCCGAGGGCGATCCGCGTGCGCGCCTCGTGCCTGCGCTCGTGCGCCGCCAGCAGCGGATGGCCGACGAGGTGGCGCATGTGCACCGATTGCTGCAGGGCCACGATCGCGACGTGCTGCCGCTGTCGATGGCGCAACTCCAGCAGTTCGTGTCGCGCGAAGTGTGGGCCTGGCGCGAGTTGCGCGCACAGTGCCAGCTCGATTCGCTGGTGCTGCGCCACGCGATCCGCATGGGCCTGGCACTCGGCGCCGCGTATTTCATCGAGCTGGCGCTGCCGTGGGGCACGCATCCGTACTGGCTCGTCCTCAGCGTCGCCGTGGTGCTGCGCGGCACGCTCGGCGACACGCTGGCGCGCCGCAACGCGCGCGTCGCGGGCACGCTGCTCGGCTGCCTCGTCGTGGTGGCGCTCGCCGCCCTGCCGTCGCTGGATTTCCAGCGCGGCATGTATCTCGTCGCGCTCGGCGTCGCCCACGCATTCGCCACACAGCGCTACTGGCTGACGGCGACAGCCGCCAGCGTGATGGCACTGCTGCAATCGAGCCTCGTCAATGCCGCCGGCGGGTTCGCCATTGCCGAACGCCTGGCGGACACGGTGATCGGCGCGCTGCTGGCGTGGAGTTTCAGCTACGTGCTGCCGTCGTGGGAGCGGCGCGGCGCGCGGGAAGTCATCGCCAACATCTTCGCCAATCTTGCCAGCTACGGCGCGTACGCGCTCAACGCGAAGTCCGCGGACGCTGTGGAGGAGCGCCTGTTGCGGCGCAAGGCCTACGATTCGCTGGCCTCGCTCGGTGGCGCCCTGCAGCGCAGCAGCGTCGAGCCGCAGCGGGTGCGGCTGCGCGTCGAGCCCATCGCCGCGCTGCTCGACCATGGCGGCCGCCTGATGGCGCACATGGCGGTGGTGCGCGTGCTGCGCGCGCAGCTCGATGGCCGCGCCGATGCGCCCGAAGTCACTGCCATGCTCGCCGATGCGCATGCGGCGCTGGCTGCCCAGCTCGATTTCGGGCGGCCTGCGTCGCCTGCCGATTCAGGGACGATCGCGCCGGGTTCCGATCTCGTGCCCACCTACCCGCCGGCAGACGACGTCGTGCCGTGGCTCGCGCGGCGATTGCGTCTGATGCTGCACGACGCGGCGCTGATGCGCGCGGCTGCGGATGCCGCGCGCGATGCGCCCGGTGCGGACTCGTCAGCGACCGCGGGCTCGGCGCGGCGGTGACTCAGGGCAGGAATCCTGCGATGCTGAAGTTCCAACCGAGGCGTGCGGCAAGCGCGCGACCCAGCGCGACGAGCAGCAGCATCCGGCTCCAATCACCGAGACGATACGCTTCGTCGCCGCATCTCAGGCTGTGTGCAATCGTTCCGGGCGTCCGCCCGCACAGGCTCCCGTCACATCTGGCGGAACAGATGCGCAAACGTTTCGCTGACGGACAGCGTCTCCTTGCGCTGCTTGAGCCTCAGCAGCACCCGCCCCCTCGCGTCGCGAGCCACGCTGCCGATGGCGTTGAGATTGACGATGGTGCCGCGGTGGATCTGCCGGAATTCGGCGGGGTCGAGCTCGTCGAGCAACGCTTTCACCGTCTTGTTCAGAAGCGCCTCACTGGTGGGCGTGACGGCTCGCGTGTATTTCGCATCGGATTGGAAATAGCAGATTTCCCCGGTCGTGAGGATCTGGATTTCGTTCCCCTTCGAGGCGTTGATCCAGCGCAGATAGGGCTTGGCGACCGCCCGGCGTTCCGTCAGCGCCGCGAGCAGGCTGTCGAGGTTCGCCGGCGCCGCGGACAATCGCTGCCTGACGCGGTTGCATGCCGTGAGCAGGCGAGCTGCGCTGATGGGCTTCATCAGGTAGTCGACCGCGCCATGCTCGAACGCGGCCACCGCGTGCTGGTCGTACGCGGTGACGAACACGACGTGACAGCGGCCGCTCGCCGCCCGCGCCACGTCGAGCCCCGACAGTGCCGGCATCGCGATATCCAGGAATAGAACATCGGGCCGGTGCCGCTCGATCGCGCGCACGGCTTTCAGCCCGTCGTCGACCATCGCCACGATCTCCAGCTCCGGCCACACGTCGGCGAGCAGTTCGCCGATTTCGGCTCTCAGCACGGCTTCGTCTTCGGCAATGACCGCGCGCGTGCTCATGTCAGCGACACCTCGACGATCGCGGTCGCGCCGCGCGCGTGATCAGCCTCCAGCGTCAGCGTCGCGTCGCCGCCCGAGAGCTCGCTGAGGCGATCGCGCAACGTCGCCAGCACGGGATCATCCGCGGGTACGGCATGCCGCGCAGCCGTGTCGGTCACGGTCACGCGCATCCGATCGGAATGCGCGGTGGCTAGAATCTCGAGCCGTCCGGCATGCGGGAACGCCTCCGAGTGTCCGCGCATGCACTTCTCGACGAGCGGCAGCAGCAACATCGGCGGAAAGCGCCGCGTGCCGAGCGCCGGTGGAATGTTGAACGCGAACATCAGCCGGCTCCCCTCCCTGTCCTGCACGATGCGCAGGAACGCTTCGGCGAGCGCGGCTTCGCGCGCGAGCGTGGAGTCCTCGCCACGTATCTGCGGCAATGCGGCGCGCAGGTAGGCGATCAGATCGTCGATCATGCGCTCGCCGCCCGCGGCGTCGTGCTCGTACCGCGCTTCGATCTGGTGCAGCGTGTCGAAGAGAAACCCCGGTTCGATCTGGGCTTGCGACGTGGCGAGCCGCGAACGCGCCAACCGGCTGCTCGCGGCCACGCGCTCGATCTCGGCGCGCTCGAATGCCGCCTGGATCCAGCGCGCGCGCCGCAATCGCACGTACACGAGCACCGCCAGGCCGCCGAACAGCAGCCAATTGGTGAAGACGAACGTGTCGATGGGTGGCCCGGGCGCCAAACCGTACCACCCGACCAGCGCGTCCACCGGAACGCGCGGTGGCAGCCCGTGCACGACGGCGGTCGCACACGCCACCGCCACGACGATGGCCATGGCGTAGCGCGCCCAACCCCGCGGACGACCGCCATCGCCATATTCCGCGATGCTCACCGCGAGCAGAAGCAGGATCGCCACGGCGATGCTGCTGCCGACAGCGATGGACGCTTCGAGCAGCGTCGTAGCCAGCGCGGCCTTGTGCTCCCACAACGCCTGGAACCGGTGCATCCCGTGGGAGACCAGAAACAACAACCCGCCAGCGGCTCCGATGCCCGTCGCCCATCCGAGCCGTGACCAACCGATCCCGCGCAGCGCGCCACGCGCATGCCGCATCGCCGCTCCGATTCGATCCTGGCGCGGCGGATAGAAGAGCGTCGAGCCCGGGCGTTTGCGATTCATCGATTGCCGATGTCTCCGTTTACGACGCGATGGGGCAGCGTCACACTGACGGTAACGCCACGCACCGGATTGGCGGCAAAGGTCAGCAGCCCGTCCGCGCCATAGAGCGCGGTGAGCCGCGCACGCGTATTGGCAAGGCCGACGCCACTGCCGGTGGACCCCACGAACCCCACGCCGTCGTCGCTGACGCTGACCTTGATCCGATCGCCGTCGCGCGCGGCGTCGATCTTGACGACTCCGCCTTGCGCCTTGGGCGCGATGCCGTGCTTGACGGCGTTTTCCACCAGCGTCGACAGCATCATCGGCGGCAGCTCTGCCGCGAGGAGCTCCTGCGGCACGGCAATGAGCACTTCAAGCCGCTCGCCCATGCGCGCCTGCAACACGTTGAGATAGGCGCGGGCAAGCGCCAGCTCGCGGCCCAGCGTCGAATTCTCCTCGCGCATCTGGGGCAGCGCTTCCTGCAGGTAATCGGTGAGGTTGTGCAGCATGGCCTTGGCCTGCGACCGGTCGATCCGGTAGAGACGCTTGACATGGGCGAGGGTGTTGAACAGGAAATGTGGTTCGATCTGCGCCTGCAGCACGTGCAATTGCGCCTCCGCCATCTGCCTGTCGAGGGCCATTCGGTTGAGGCGCGCGCTCTGCAATGCTTCGGCAGTATCGACTTCGCGCGTGACGAAATAGAGCACGCCCGTCAGCAGGCCGCCCATCAGGAGCACGCGAAGAAAGAAACTGATGGGCGGCAGCAGCAGCAGCGGCCCGTGGCTCGGCGCACCCCACGACGGGATACCGAAAGCAAGCGTGATCGCGGCCGAATAGATGATCGCGCCGGCGAGCACCGCCAGCGACAGCGCGCAGATTCGCCGCTTGCGCGAGGCGCGTCGCGTGTGCCGATCCGCGCTGGTCACGAGGACCAGCATCGGCAGCGCACTGACCAGATTGAGGTTCGCGAAGACGATCGTCTCCACGAACTGCTGCTGGAGAGCGTAGCGAAGGCCGTAGGGCGACTGGCGCAGGGCGAAGACGAAGCACACCAGCGCCACGAGGCCGAAGCGTCCGGGCGTGATGCCTTTCAGCCACGCAAATCCGAATGGCACGTCGTCGGATTTGCCGGCGAGGAAATCGCCGACGGCGGCGAATGCGTTCACTCAAGGCTCCGGCATGTCGCTGCGCCCCCGATCGCTGGCGAATTCGCGCTGGACGATGTGCGGGAGCTTCGCCCTTCGAGCAGACCCGTCGCCCGTCGTCGCGCGATTCTAACGCCGGACGCGAGGCTGCAGCGCGAGGGACGCCCCCGGGCGCGCCGCTGCCGTCACCTCGCGGACCGTGCGGCGGCAACGCGTTGCCTCGAACGCGCCGCCTCGACGATCACAGAGGCGCGCACATGCCGACGCCAAGCGGGCCGTAGCCTTCGGAGGTGTAGCCCTTGTCGACCATCGCCGCGCGATCGTTGAGACTCGTGACGAAGCGATGGTTCGGCGCGCCACCCATGCCATTGTTGAACAGCCGATAGACGGGAATCGAACCGCCCGGGCAATTGCCGTCGGCGTCCGGGATGTACATGTTGAAGAGGTCGGACGACTCGAGTTGCCAATCCGGGAATTTGGCGATCGTGTCTTCGCAGCCGAGGCCGTGCAGCGCATAGAAGTGGGAGCTCTTGGGTGCGAAGCTGTCGTTGAAGAAACGGCACACGCCGATGCTCGATGCGGGCGGGCTGGCGGCATCGAAGCCGTTGAAAGTGAGTCCCGTGCGCACCCATCCCAGGCAGGGTGAAACGCCGGCATCGCACAACGCGATCTCGCCGGTGAGCGGCGTGATGAAATAGTGGTCGATCGCCGCCTCGTAATATTCGACGATCACGACCTTCACGCCGGGTCCCGGCGGGCCGCTCGGAGTGCCGGTGCCGGAGACGTCGATCGTCAGCGGATTGGGCGATCCATCGTCGAGAACAGTGATCGTGCTGGTGCGCGCACCGGCGAGCGTCGGTGCGAATACCACGAGCACCGTGCAGCTCCCGTTCTGCGCGAGCGTAACCGGCGTCGCGATGCAGGTGCCGCCGGCGATCAGGAACTCGGTGTTGTCGCTGCTCGAAACCGACGACAGCGTTCCTGCCGCGCCGCTGTTCGAGACGGTGAACGTGACCGGTGCGGATTGCGTGCCGACCGCCTGGCTGGCGAACGTCGCGGAGGGCGGCGTCGCGGCGAACGTCGGTGAACCTCCGCCGCCGGCCGAGTTGACGAAGGCCTCGAGGTAGTCGGCGAGGTCCTGCTCGTCGGCAGCGGATAGCACGCTGGTGCCTCCGGCGCCGTAGATCGGCTTCATTTCCCTGAACGACGTAAACGACGTATTGATGGCCGCGTCGATGAGGTCCGGTTTGCCGGCGGCGCCGAGCATCGGGTCGGTATCGCCGGGCCCCAGCCCGTGACAGGTGAGGCAGGGATGGGAGCCGCCCGGAAAGCGCGCGCTCGGCAGTCCGTCGAAGAGCTTCTGCCCGTTGACGGCGTCTGCCCGCACCGGACCACTCGCTGCGCACGCAAGCAACGCCGAAATCAGGATGCAATGATACGCGACGGATTTCATTTCATCTCCTGCTGTCCGGTTCGAGGGAATGCCGTCAACGTCCGCGCATCGGCGCCGAATGAGCCGGATCGCCGCGCGGCACGAAGCTCGCATTGCGCGAGGAGCGGGTCAACGCCAAATGGACGAGCCCGGATCAGGTCCGACGGACGCCGGAAAATGACGACGAAATCGGCGATGCCGAGGCCCGCGGCTCGCGAGATCGCGGGTGGACCGCGCCGGCGCCGAATTGCGCTTGAGAGGTGCGCACCGAAGCCGGGGGCCCGATTTGCGTTGCTTCGCTAACCCCGCTGGGCGCGAAGACGTCCCGTCGGTGATAGTCCTACAGAACTATGGGGGGCTGTCGCATTGCCGCCCCGCGCACCGCTTCGTATTGTGATCGACGCATTCTCCAACGTTCGACCGAAAGGGTATTCATGAAGATTCGACTTGCAGGCCGGCCTTTGCAACATGCCGCGGCATTGGTGCTCGTCGGCGCATTCGCGCTGGCCGGCTGCCAATCGATGAGCCCCGCGACGCCCCACGAGGAGCAGGAGCTCCTCAGCCAGGCGGAAACCACGTTCACCAATTTCGTGCGCGATCCCGACATGACCTGGCTGCAGCGACATTTCGCCAACGCCAAGGCCGTGGTCATCGCGCCCAAGGTGGTGAAGGCAGGCTGGATCTTCGGCGGGTCCGGCGGCCGCGCCGTGGTGTTTGCACGCGATCCGCGCAGCGGTCGCTGGATGGGACCTGCTTTTTACAACGTCGGCGCGGCGAGCGTGGGCTTCCAGGCCGGAGTCGACGTATCGGAAACGATGACCCTCGTCATGACCGACAAGGGCCTCAACACGCTGCTGTCGAACTCGGTGAAGCTCGGCGGTGATGCGAGCGTCGCGGCGGGTCCCGTCGGTGCCGGCGCGAACGCAGATGTGACGACGGACTTCGTCGCCTTCTCGCGCTCCAAGGGCGTCTACGGCGGCCTCAATCTCGAGGGCACGGTGATCGCGGTGGCCAACGACGTCAACCGCAACTACTATGGTTCGCCCGTGCTGCCGCCGGACATCCTCGTCACCGGTCGCGCGCACAACCATGACGCCGACCGCATGATCAACCTGCTCGATCGCGGCACCGGCGGCAAGATGTAGAGCGCCAGCTGACGCTGGCTGGTGCGCGTGCGCGCCAGTTCCCGCGCGAAGTATCGAAAGGCCCCGCCAACGCGGGGCCTTTTTTATGCTGCGTGCAAACACGCGGGAACCGTGACGCGCGAATACGGGTCGCACCGGGATCACGGGGGTACCGCCATGACGACACGCAGGACAGCAGCCGACTACCCGCCGCAAGTGCTGAAGCTCTTCGACGGCTACATCCACGGCTTCCTGAGCCGCCGGGATTTCCTCGACCGCGCGGGGCGCCACGCCGTCGGCGGTTTCACGGCCGCGGCAATGCTGGAAAGCCTCATGCCCGACTACGCGCTCGCGCAGCAGGTGGCGAAGGACGATGCGCGAATCCACACCGAGTACCTGACCTATCCGTCGCCGCAAGTCTCGGGCACGATGCGCGGCTATTTCGCGCGGCCGGCGAGCGCCGCGGGCAAGCTGCCGGGCGTGCTCGTCTATCACGAGAATCGCGGGCTCAATCCCTACATCGAGGACGTCGCGCGGCGGCTGGCCGTGGAAAACTTGGTCGCCTTCGCGCCCGATGCGCTGACGCCTGTCGGCGGTTATCCCGGCGACGACGAGAAGGCGGCGCAGCTCTTCTCGCATCTCGACCCGAAGAAGCGCAGAGAAGACCTGCTGGCGGCTTACGGATTTATCGCGTCGCGGCCCGAATGCAACGGCACGATCGGGGCCGTCGGATTCTGCTTCGGCGGCGGCATCGTCAACATGCTCGCGGTGCGCGAACCCCACCTGGCGGCGGCCGTGCCTTTCTACGGCGCGCAGCCCAATGCCGCCGACACGGCGAAGATCAAGGCGCCGCTGCTGGTCCACTACGCTGCGCTCGACGACCGCCTCGACGCCGGATGGCCGGCATGGGAGGCCGCACTCAAGGCGAACGGCGTGCGCTACCGGATGTACGTGTATCCCGACACCAACCACGGCTTCCATAACGACACCACGCCACGCTACGACGAGGCGGCCGCCAATCTCGCGTGGTCACGCACGATCGCGTTCTTCAACGCGCACCTGCGGCAGAAAGTGGCGGCGCCGACGCCCGCCTAGACGCCCGGATGCAGTCGGGGCGGTTCGCGGTTGGCCGGCGATCCGGCGTCGAGCCCTGGGACGGGGCGCGCGGCTGCCTTCGACGGGCGTCGCGGCGCCCGGGAGCCCGGGCGCCGCGATCCGTACTAGAAATGTGAAAACAGGGCGATCAGGATGATGATCGGAATCGGGATGCCGATAATCCACAGCAGGATCGAGCGCATCTGGAGTCTCCTCTTTCAGGCGCCGCGCAGGGCGACGGCGAGGCGGTCGCGCTGGCGTCCGCCGATCGTGGCCGCAAGGCTCGCGGCAAACGCGCCGACCAGCAGCGCAAGGAAGGTCCACAACGCCGACTGCGCGGCGACGCTGCGCGCGTGCTCGACGGCTTGCGGTGATAGCGTCGGCGGCGGCGCCACGGCGGGCGCGGGCGTGACAGCAGGCGTCGTGCTGCCCGTGCTGTCGCTCGGTGGCGTGACCGGCGACGGTGCGATGGCACCCGGCGCGGGCTGCGCCACCGAGTTGGTCGCCGCATTCGCAATGTTGCCCGGCGCCATGCCGGTTGCCACCGCTAGCGTGCCGGCCGCGCCGGCCGTCGAACCAACGGCGGTCGTTGCCGCCGAGGTGAGGAATCCCGCAGTGACGACCGTGGCCAGCGCCCAGACGATGAAGCCGTGCGCGGTATCCCGGAAGTAGACTTCGTCGTCGTGCACCTGCACCCACTTGGTCCGCAGGCGACCGGCGACATAGCCACCGATAGCCGACGCGATCAGCTGCACGAGAATCGCCGCGACGATCGTGGTGACGCCGAGCATCGTGCTCGACGTATGGGCAACCCACGGCGAGACGGTCGTCAGCTTGAGACCCACGCACAGGATCAGGAGCACGAGAGCGAGCGCGGCGGAAACGACGGCGCCGGCGATCACCGCGCTCCAACTGATGCTCGACTGCGAAGATTCGTTCGCGGATTCGGCGACGACGCGCGTCGTCGCCTCCACCGGCGTGGTGCTGGTTTGACGCAAGTCCGTACGCATGTCCATGGCAGCCTCCTTGGGCGTTCTGATATCGCGCAAAGATAGGCAGCCCGGGCCGCCTGCGCACTCGGCGGCGTCCGATTGTGGCGTCGGCCGCCACCGACGCGCGGTAGGCGGCGTCACCCATTCGCCACATCGGCGCGCAATGCGAAGCGCGGGGTGCCTTATCATGACCGCCACGCCACGTTGCCGTCAGTCCCATGCCCGCCGCCCCGCATCGCATCCTCGCCGCCGGCGCCGCCCTGTTCCTGTTCGGATGCGGCGGCGGCGGCTCGGGCGACAACACGTCGCCGCCGCCGGCGACCTTCTTCGACCCCGTCACCTATTCGAGCGGTCCGACCAGTTCGCTTGCGAGCGCCAGCGAACTCGGCGCGACGAGCAAGCACACGTTGGCGATCGACGGCGCGACGTACGCGTACACGGCAACCGCAGGCCACCTCACCGCCAGCAATCCTGCGACGGGCGCCGCCGAAGCGTCGTTCTTCTACGTCGCCTACACGCTCGACGGCGCCAACCCCGGCGCGCGGCCGGTGACGTTCTTCTACAACGGCGGCCCGGGCTCTGCCACCGCGTGGCTGCACCTCGGCTCGTTCGGGCCGAAGCGCCTGGTCACCGGCAACCCGTCCACCGCGAATCCGGCGCCGTTCCCGCTGGTCGACAACGCGCAAAGCCTGCTCGACACGTCGGAC
>DATBOK010000170.1:0-2409 GCA_036553845.1 Casimicrobiaceae bacterium | reverse complement strand
TGAAGCGCGGCGAGACCAAGACTTTCGTCATCGTCGATGCCGGGATGAACGATCTCGTCCGCCCCACGCTCTACGACGCGCACCACGACATCCGCCCGGTGCGGGAGCCGGCCACTGGCGCGCCGCGAATCATCGCCGATATCGTCGGGCCGGTGTGCGAATCCGGCGATTTCATCGCGCTCGATCGTTCGCTCGTCGCGCCGCAGCCCGGCGACCTCCTCGCCATCATGTCGGCGGGCGCCTACGGCGCGGTGCAGGCCGGAACCTACAACAGCCGCGCCCTGGTCCCGGAAGTCCTTGTTCGGGCGGACGAATGGGCGCTGGTGCGGCCGCGCGTCACGGCCGCGGAGCTGATCGCGCTCGACCACCTGCCGGGGTGGCTTTGAGCTAGCATTGCGTGCGTCGGCGATCACCGATTCGTGCCCGCCGGATGCCTTGAACCTGCCCTCGTGTTACGGTGTTGTCGTGCTGAACTTTCCGCCGCGGAGATCGGGTTGACGGAAATCGTGTCGAATACCCCTGCTGCCCCAGGGCATGGAGGCACTGAACCCGCCGGCTCGGCGCTGGCGACGGCATTGCGCCGCGCGCGCTGGACGATCTTGTGGGAGCGCCTGTGGCCGGCGCTGGCGACGCTGGCGACCGCCGCCGGCCTGTTCCTCACCATCTCCTGGCTCGGAGTGTGGCTGTGGCTGCCGCCACTCGGCCGCGCGGCGGCGGTGCTCGCCTTCGCCGTCATCGCGCTCGCGGCCGCCGTTCCCTTCGTCTTTGTGCGCGTGCCCGCCATCGTCGACGGCCTGCGCCGGCTCGACCACGCCAGCGGGCTGCGCCATCGTCCGGCGACCGCGCTCGTTGATGCGCTCGCGGTCACGCCAAGCGATTCCTATTCGCTCGCGCTGTGGAACGCCCATGTCGAGCGCGCCCGCGCCGCCGCGCAAACCTTCAAGGCCGGCTGGCCGTCGCCGCGCGTGGCCGGGCGCGATCCCTACGCGCTGCGTGCCCTCGTCCTCATCGCCTGCGTCGCCACTTTCGTCGCCGCCGGCGGCGAGCGCTGGAAGCGCATCGCGGCGGCATTCGACTGGCACGGCGTGGTGCTGCCGGCGAATTTCCGCGTCGACGCGTGGGTCACGCCGCCGGCCTATACCGGCAAGCCGCCGATCATTCTCGCCGGCATCCATCCCGGCGAAACGGCGCGCGCCGCGGATGCCGCCGGCGAGCCCGTCACCGTCCCCGCCGGCAGCACCCTGGTCGTGCGCGCCACCGGCAAGCTCCACCTCGACGTGGCCGGCAGCGGCGGCGTGACCGCTGTCAACGAGGCGGCGCACGCCCCGAGCGGCACCGAGGAGCACCGCTTCAAGATCGCCGCCACCGGAACAGCGACCCTGCGCGGTGTCGGCGACGACCTGACCTGGGCGTTCAATGCCACTCCCGACAAGCCGCCGACGATCGCGCTGACCAAGGACCCCGAGCAGCAGAACCGCGGCGCGATGCTTCTGTCCTACCGCGTCGAGGACGACTACGGCGCGACCGAAGCGCACGCGACCTTCGCCCGCAAGGACGTGTCGGCGGCGAAGGGCGACGGCCCGCATCCGCTGTACGGGCCTCCTGATTTCGCGCTGATCCTGCCGCAGGCGCGGACCAAGAGCGGCGTCGCGCAGACCATCAAGGACGTGACCGACCATCCCTGGGCCGGCGCCGAAGTGGTCATGACGCTCACGGCGCGCGATGAGGGCGGCAACGAGGGCAGGAGCGAGCCGTTCGCCTTCCGCCTGCCCGAGCACGCGTTCACCAAACCGCTGGCGAAGGCACTGGTCGAGCAGCGGCGCAATCTCGCGCTCGACGCCCGCGTCCGTTCGCAGGTCATCACCGCGGTCGATGCGCTGACCCTCGGGCCGGATAAATTCAGGACCGAGGGCGGCATCTATCTCGGGCTGCGCTCGATCTTCTGGTCGCTGGTGCGCGCCAAGAGCGACGACGACCTGCGCGAGGCAGCGGCGCGGCTGTGGTCGATGGCGGTCGGCCTCGAGGACGGCGATATTTCCGAAGCGCAGGCGGCCTTGCGCGCCGCGCAGGAAGCGCTGCGCAATGCGCTCGACCGCGGCGCCGGCGACCAGGAGCTCAAGCAGCTGATGGACCAGCTGCGCGCCGCCATGGATCGCTTCATGCAGGCGATGCAGGAGCAGCTCAAGAACAATCAGCAGCTCACGCGTCCGCTCGACCGCAATTCGCGCATGCTGCGCCAGCAGGACCTCAAGAACATGCTCGACCGCTTGGAGAGCATGGCGCGCAGCGGCGCCAAGGACGCCGCGCGTGAGCTGCTGCAGCAGCTCGAGCAGATGATGGAAAACCTGCAGATGGCGTCGCCGGACATGAACGGCGACGACCTCGGCGAAATGATGCAGCAGCTCGACG
>DATBOK010000131.1:0-2627 GCA_036553845.1 Casimicrobiaceae bacterium | reverse complement strand
CGGTGCTGAAAATCTTGTGCAGGTCGCCGACCGGGCATTTGTCCGGATTGCCGGGATCGGTGCGGCGTACGCGGGCGGGGTCCGTCACCATGGTCTTCAGCTTCTGGCGGACGACCGGCTCGGGGTCGGTCAACATGATTGTGTTGCCGTACGACTTCGACATCTTGCGCCCGTCGGTGCCGGGCACTTCCGGCACTTGCGCGAACGTCGGCTTCGGCTCGACCAGGATCGTCGTGCCGTTCCCGTAGAGATGGTTGAAGCGGCGCACGACTTCGCGCGCGAACTCGAGGTGCGCGGACTGATCGCGCCCGACCGGCACGAACGCGCCCTTGACGATCGCGATGTCGCAGAGCTGCATCAACGGATAGCCGAGGAATCCGTAGGTCGCGATCTCGGCGCCGAGCGCCTCGATCTGGCCCTTGTACGTCGGCACGCGCTCGAGCCACGAGACCGGCACGATCATCGAGAGCAGCAGCTGCAGCTCGGCGATCTCGGGGACGGCCGACTGCAGGAAGAACGTCGCCTTCTTCGGATCGATGCCGGCCGCCAGCCAATCGATCACCATCTCGTCGCGGCCGCTGCGGATCTCGCTCGGATCGGCGAACTCGGTGGTGTAGCCGTGCAGGTCCGCGACTTCGAAGAACGCCTCGGCCGTCTCGGCGTAGACCAGCCACTGCTTGAGCACGCCGAAGTAGTGGCCGAGGTGCAGGCGGCCGCCGCCGCTCACCCGCATGCCGGACATGACGCGCGGCAAGGCGGGGCGCGCGGGATCAATAGGCAACCTGGAGTCCTCCGAAACGTTGGCGGGATGCGATGCGCGTGCGCACGTACGTGCGGGCGGATTGCACGGCGTCGGCCAGCGGCAGGCCGCGCGCGAGTTCGCAGGCCAGCGTCATCGCGAGCACGCAGCCGCCGCCGCGCATCGCGCCCGGCATCCGCTCGTCGTGGAAGAGCTGCACGCCGCGCGCGGTCGCGAGCGCGTCCACCGGATCGCCCGCCAGATGACCGCCTTTGAGCAGCACCGCGCGCGCGCCGCGTGACTGCAGCTCTGCGGCGGCGGCTCCGATCTCGCCGGCCGCGATCGACGCGCGCCCGAGCAGCCGGCTCGCCTCTTCGACGTTGGGCGTGAGCACCACCGACGGTAGGCGCGCCAGGCCGTCGCGAAACGTCGCGAAGGCCGCATCGTCGAGGAACGCGCCGCCCAGCGTCGCACCGAAGACCGGATCGACGACGGCCGGCGTCTTCGGATGCTCGGCCAGGAAGGCGGCGATCAGCGCGACGTTGGGGCTGCCGATCAGCGCGCCCACGCGAAGCACGTCGACCTCGTCCATCGGCAGCGCGTCGAGCTGCGCGCGCACGATCGCCTCGGGCAGCGGCAGGGCGGCGTGCAGGCCGCCGGCATCCTGCGCGGTGACGCCCGTGACCACCGTCACGTCGCGCACGCCGAACGTCTCGGCCACCCGGAGGTCCAGGCCGAGCCCGGCCACGTTCCACGGATGGGTGGTGCCGATCGAAGCGACGACGGGTCCGCTCATATCGCCCCCTCATTCCACGCGAAGACCAGAGCCTCTGCCGCCGCCCGCGGATCGCGCGCGCCGGCGATCGCCGAGACGACCGCCGCCATCGCGACGCCGGTCGCGCGCACGTCGGGCAGCTGCGCCAGGCCGATGCCGCCGATGGCCGCCACCGGCAACGCCGTCGCGTCCGCGATCCGCCGCAGTCCGGCGATGCCGATCGGCTCGCCCGCGTCCGGTTTGGTCGCGGTCGGGTAGACCGCGCCGACGCCCAGATAGTCCGCGCCGCCGGCCTCGGCCGCGATCGCCTCGTCGACCGTTCCGCACGAGACGCCGATCAGCCGCGCGCCCAGTATCTCGCGCAGGCCCGCGATATCGGTGAAGCCGCGGTCGTCCGGGCCCACGTGGACGCCGTCGAAATCGTAGCGCGCGGCCGCGTCGGCGTCGTCGTTCATGATGCACAGCGCCCCGCACTCGAGGGTCGCGCGCCGGAGCGCGATCGCGGTCTCCGGGACGACCCCGCCCTTGGCGCGGTACTGCACGATCCGCACGCCCGCGTGCAGCGCGGCGCGCGCGACCGCGACCGGATCGCGGCCGCCCTCGTTGACGACGGCGTAGATCCCGCGCACGGTCAGCGCCGGGGGTAGCGCCGCAGCAGCGCGACGTTGGCGATCAGATAGACGACGAACGCGAGTGCGATGCCGATCGCGAGGCCGGTCTGGCCGCGATGGAGCGCGAGCGGGACGATCACGGCGAAACAGATCACCGCCGCGATGGCCAGCGCGACGATGCGCGTGAACGGAAGCACTAGGATTCGTCGTCGAGCAAGAGGTCGGAGATCCGCATCAGATCCTTGTCGTTGGTGAAGCGGAACTCGATCCGGCCGCCCTTGCCGCTGCGCCGCAGCGCGACGTGCGTGCCGAACTTCTCGCGCAGGCGCGACTCGAACGCGTGCTCGTCGGCAGAGAGCGGCTTGAGTTCCGGCGCGGCGCCGCGCGCGGCGGGCGTCTCGACCGCACCGGCGGCGCGCTCGAGCGCGCGCACCGAGAGGCCCTCGTTGACCGTCCGTTCGGCGAGCTGTTGGCGCTGCTGCACCGGCGCGGCCAACAGCGC
>DATBOK010000113.1:0-6586 GCA_036553845.1 Casimicrobiaceae bacterium | reverse complement strand
CGCGATGATCCCGCGACGAACGAGAGCCGCGAGCAGCGCATCGGTAAACCGCGGCACGTCGTCGCCGTCGATGTGCGACGTATCGGGCAGATTGATGGTCGCGAACGCGGGCTCGTCGCGGAATTCGATCATCGGCGCAGGTGAGATTCGCGCGTAGGCGTCCCAGTATGCTGCGCGCGGGTAGTTCTTCTCGTCGAGCGCGAGATGTTCGCCCGCCGATGGTTCGCGGAAGAACACGACGTTGCCGCCGCGCGCCTGGATCGTGCGCACCCACTCCGACACCTGATCGAGGTCGTGCAGCCAGCGCGCTGGCGGCGCCGGCGGATAGTCGCGATAGTATTCGACGAGGTCGACGATGCGCTGGCGCTTGATCGCCATGACATCGGTGCGCCGGTAGTCGAGAAAGCCGACGCGGTCGGCACGCATCACGAGGTAGTCGTTGAACGGCATGCCAAGGCCGGCGAGCTCGCGTCGCACCAGGGACACCATGGCGAACGGCGAGCGCATGAACACGAAGTATTGCTGAAGCGGTGTCAGCAGCAGCCGGTGCACCTTGCGCGCGAACGTCCAGCGGTGCTCATAGTGATCGATCCATGCCTGCTGCATTTCCCAGTGGCGCCGGTCGAGACCGCGCGAATCGACGCCTACGATCGCAAGTCCGCGGAATGATGTGTCGCGAGCGAGCCAGCGCAGCGCCGCTACCGGATAGGCACCATTGATCGCGAGCATCGCCGTCGTACGGCCGGTCGCCCGTTCGACGCGCGCCGGGTCGACCGCGAACTGGATGCGCGAGGCGCCGAGCAGCGCGATGGGATTGGCGGCGCCGCGCAGGCGATCGGCCTGCAGCGACCAGAGATCCTCGTCGTCCTGGACCGTCGGCACGTAGCCCCGATGGCGCAAGTCGCCCTCGAACAGGGCCGCGGCAATCGCCACCACGGCGATCGCCGAAAGCCACGCAACAAGCCAGCGCATCGGCATCAGAACTGGAAGTAGATGAACGCCGGGTTGAGGCCCGGCGAGAACACGACGGCGGCGAGTGCCGCCGCGGCGACGGCGGCACGCCACAGGGCCGGCGTGCGATCCAGCCATTCCCAGCCTCGTTCGCGCGCGGAAATGATCTGTGCGATCAGCACCGCAGCGCCGACTGCCAGCGCGAATTTCGAATCGTGAGGAGAGACCAGCGACGTAGCAGCGTCATTGCCGAAACCGAGCATTGTGCGCATCATCGACAGGGCTTGGCGCACGCCGTGCGCGCGAAACATCACCGCCTCGATCGCGAACAAGGCGAACGTGGTGAGCGCAAGCGCCGCCCTGCCCCATTCCGATTTGACGCGCGTGAAATCCCAGACGTGGTCGCGAAAGATGCGCTCGGCCACCAGCAGCACGCCATTGAGCCCACCCCACAGCACGAATGTCCACGCCGCGCCATGCCAGAGCCCGCAGAGGAAGAACGTGAAGATGAGGTTCGCGTGGCCACGCAGCCGGCCACGGCGATAGTGCCCGAGCGGCGTGAAGACATAGTCGCGCAGCCAGCTCGACAGCGAAATGTGCCAGCGGTTCCACAGGTCGACCATGCCGACGGCGCCGAAGGGACTCTCGAAGTTCGACTGAAAGCGGAAGCCGAACATCAGCGCGACGCCGATCGCGCACAGCGAATAGCCGGCGAAGTCGCAGTAGACCTGGAGCGAGAACGTTGTTGCGCCGAGCCAGGTTTCGCCGACGCCGGGATGCACGGTCGGATTGAAAATGGCGTCCACCACGGGCGCGAACACGAGGTCGGCGAGGCAGACCTTGAGCGCGAGGCCGATGCCGAGGAGCGCGAGACCGCGACCCTGTGCGGTCTCGGCGAAGGCCTTGGGCGCCTCGGTCTGCGGGTTGAAATCGTTGTAGCGCAGGATCGGGCCGGCCACCAGGTGCGGGAAAAACGTCACGTACAGACTGTAATCGAGCAGGCTCGTCGACGCGCGCGAGCGCCGGCGAAAGACGTCGATGACGTACGCCAGGCTCTCGAACGTGTAGAACGAGATGCCCACCGGCAGCAGGATGCCAAGGTCGAGCGGCCGGTACGCGATGCCGAATACGCGCGCGAGATCGATGGCCGTATCGGTGAAGAACTGCGCGTACTTGAAGAAGCCGAGCGCGCACAGGTTGACGATGATCGACGCCAGCAGCAGCACGCGGCGCCACCCGGCGCGCGCCTCGCCTTCGAGCTTGCGTCCCATCAACCAGTCGAATCCGGTCGTCGCCATGAGCAGCAGCACGAAGAACGGATTCCATGCTGCGTAGAACACGTAGGACAACACGAGCAGCATGACCTTGCGCGCATGCCAGCCGGGCGTGGCCCAGTAGACGGCCCACGTGGCAAGGAGGAAGACGGCGAACGTCAGCGAATCGAAGGTCATGGAATGTCGCGTTCGGCGCCGCGAATTGTACGGGTTCGCGTGCCATCGGCTATCATCCGCGCTCGTTCTCGTGGCGCCGCGCCTCGAGACGGGCCCGCGTCCCCGTAGCTCAGTGGATAGAGCGACCGCCTCCTAAGCGGTAGGTCGCCGGTTCGACTCCGGCCGGGGGCGCCAATCCTTGAAGGTGATCGCGCGCACGCGCCACCCCGCGGCGGCCCCGTCAATATCGACGGCCGGCGCTTCGCATCGACATTGATTGCCGACGGCATGACGCCATTGCACTACCGTATCGCGCCGCTCGACGTTCACGCGCACCTGCTCGAGGTCGCGTGCACCGTGCGCCATCCCGATCCCGCGGGACAGCACTTCCGCCTGCCGGCATGGACGCCGGGCAGCTACCTGATCCGCGAATTCGCGCGGCACGTCGTGATCATTGCCGCACGCGGCGCACATGCGCCGGTGGCGATCAAAAAGGTCGGCAAGGATCGCTGGCGCGCGGCGGCGTGCGACGGCCCGCTGGAGGTTGTCATCCAGGTCTATGCGTTCGACCTGTCGGTACGCACTGCCTACCTCGACGCCGATCGCGCGTTCTTCAATGGTGCGTCGGCGTTCCTGCTGCCGGAAGGCCACGAGCACGAGGCCTGCACGCTCGACATCGATGCAACTTTCGGCGCCTCGATCCCGGGGGCGCGCGTGGCGACATCGATGCGCCGGGCCGGAGCGCAGGCCTGGAGTTTCGGTGCCTACCACGCCGATGACTACGACGAGCTCATCGACCACCCGGTGGAGATCGGCTGCTTCGCCACGGCCGCCTTCGACGCCGGTGGCGTGCCGCACGAAATCGCCATCACGGGCGCACGCGACATCGACACGACGCGCGTCGCAACCGACCTCGCGCGTATCTGTCAGTGGCACTGCGATCTGTTTGCCGGCCGTGCGGGTGGCGCGGCACCCTTCGACCGGTACCTGTTCATGGTGATGGCGGTCGGTGAGGGCCATGGCGGACTCGAACATCGCGCGTCGACGAGTCTCCTGTGCAAGCGCGACGAGTTGCCGCGGGCCACGGATCCGGGACTCGGCGACGACTACTTGAGCTTCCTTGGGCTGGCGAGCCACGAGTACTTCCACAGCTGGAACGTGAAGCGCATCAAGCCGGCGGCATTCGTGCCCTATGACCTCGCGCAGGAGGCCTATACGCGGCAGCTCTGGGTGTTCGAGGGCATCACGTCGTACTACGACGACCTGTCGCTGTCCCGCAGCGGAGTGGTGCCGGCAGAACGGGTGCTCGAGGTCCTCGGCCGAACGCTGACAGGCGTGCTGCGTACGCCGGGTCGTCACCTGCAAAGCCTCGGGGACTCGAGCTTCGATGCCTGGATCAAGTACTACCGTCCGGATGAGAACTCGCCCAACGCGGGCATCAGCTACTACGCGAAAGGCGCCATGGTGGCGCTCGCGCTCGACCTGACATTGCGCCTCGACGGCAGCTCGCTCGACGCGCTCATGCGCGAATTGTGGTCACGCCACGGCACCACGGGGATCGGGGTCGGCGAAGGCACGGTCGCCGCGATGGCGTCGTCGCTCGCGCGGCGCGACCTCGGCGATTTCTTCCGGCGCTATGTCGACGGTACCGACGATCCGCCGCTCGCGGCGCTCCTCGCCGAGTTCGGCGTGACTCTGGCTCTGCGCGCCAGCGAGGGTCCGCGCGATCGTGGCGGCAAGCCCGCGTCGACGAATCCGTCGGCGACGTGGCTCGGGGCGCAATGGGCGGCGAGCGGCGAGTTGCGTCTCACCGCCGTCCATCGCAACGGCCCGGCGGCGCACGCGGGTCTGTCCGCGAACGACGTGCTCGTGGCGATCGACGGGCTCAAGGCAGGCGGTGACATGCTGGCGGCGACGCTCGCGCGCGCCATGCCCGGCACACGCATCGGCATCGACGCGTTTCGCCGCGACGTCCTCCACCACTTCGAAGTCGACCTCGCGGCGGCGCCGGTAGACACGGCCTATCTCGCGCTGGCGGCCGATGCCCGCGACGAGGTCCGCGAGCGGCGGCGCGCATGGCTCGGCGCTTGATCAGCGCAGTCGCGGATTGAGCGTGTAGCGGCCGGTCACGGCGGCTTCGGCGAGCACGTGTCCCGCAATAGCCTGGCGCGCGTCGGCCCCGCCAAATGCGCCAGCCAGCGCCAAGGACACGACGTCCAGCGCGTAGAGCGTGAACCGGTAGTGGTGAGTGCGCGCATCGTTCCATGGCGGACACGGGCCGTCGTAGCCGTAGTAGTCACCCGCCATCGCCGCGTCGCCGGCGAACCACCCGGTGTAGTCGTTGATGCCCTGCCGCGTGCCGCCGGACGCGGCGGGACCGGGCTTGCCGTGGGCGGTGACGCCATTCGAAAACTCGCCGCGCTCGATGCTGCGCCGCTGCGCCGCGATATCCACCAGTACCCAATGGAAAAAGTCGACGCGTGCGAGTGCTGCGGGAACTTCGCGGCCCTCCTGGTTGACATCGTCGCCGCGCGACGGCACGTCGGGGTCGACGCACAGAAGGACGAAAGACCGCGTCGCCGCAGGCACGTCGCTCCACGCGAAATCCGGATTGCGGTTCTGCGACAGCGCAACGTGGGAGGCGGGATCGACGCGGCCGAACGCAAACTCGGCAGGAATCCAATCACCGTCGGCGAACGCCGTGGTGCCGAGCCTCATGCCGCCCTCCAGTGCGGCGGATAGGTCTTGTCGAAATAGGGAAGCGCCTCGACGCGCGATTTCCAGGCACGCAGTTCCGGCGACAGCAGCGCGTCGCCTTCGAAGTCAGGTAGCTTGATCTTGCAGCGCTCGAGGAACGCCACCATCGGGTAGAGGGCGAAGTCGGCGGCCGACAGGGGGCCGGCGAGAAAATCGCCGGCGAGGTAGCGCGTGAACAGCACGCCCTCCTCCCTCACGGCATCGATGCCCTTGGCGAGCCGCGCCGGGTCGCGCGCCTCGGGTTTGGTGTGAAACGCCTCCTCGGCGATGGGGTCGGTGGCCTTGTCGAAGTAGTTGTCGGCCTCGCTGATGAGGCGGCGGATCGTGGCACGGCGCCTCGCGTCGCCCGGGAACAGCGGCGCGCCACGCCCCGGGTATGCCTCGTCGAGATACTCGACGATCGCGTTCGACTCGTAGAGCACGAAGTCGCCGTCGACGATCGTCGGCACGCGGTGGCGCGGATTGAGCGCAATGAACTCGGGCTTGCGCGTATCGCCCGCCGCAAACGACAGCACCTTGCGCTCGTAGGCGAGCGCCTTGCATTCGAGCGCGAGCTGCACGCGCCATGCGTACGGCGAGCCGGATCCGTAGTAAAGCGTCAGCGCCATCGCAATCTCACTTTTTGGATGATCGGGAGGATGATTCGTACGACGGTGGCTGCAGGGCCTCGAGCGCCGCCTTCTGCAGTTCCAGCGTCTTGATGCTCATCTGCATCATCGCCAGGCTCATCGTCAGCCAGTTCTCGACGACTTTCAGCTCGGCGATCTTGCGCTCGACCTCGGCCGGGTCGATGGTCGCGAACATCGCCGCCGGGTTGGGGAACGGCATCGTACCGGCGCCGCCGGACACGCCGGGCGCGGCGCCGAAGCCGGGCATCGCGATCCCCATCGGATTCCACAGCCGCTGCATGAACTCGGCGGCGTCCTGCGCCGAATAGGTGAACGGCGCAGCCTCGGGCTTGCGGTCGTCGGGGTCTGCCATCGCTGGGCTCCGGAAAGGATTGCGCTGCGCGTCATGTCGGCAATGCGCGTCGCGGTAATATCGTCCTCCATGACGGATTCGCGCGCAACCTTGATCGCGTCGCTGGCGTCGATCGCGGGGGATGCGAACGTGCTCACCGCGGCCGCGGACGTCGAGCCGTACATCAACGACTGGCGTGGCCGCTATCGCGCTCCGGCGCTGGCGGTCGTGCGCCCGAAGCGCGTGGACGAGGTCGCCGCGGTGGTGCGTGCCTGCGCGACAGCGGGCGTGGCGATCGTCACGCAAGGTGGCAACACCGGCATGTGCGGCGGCGCCACACCGATCGACGCCCGCGACCAGGTGGTGGTCGCGCTGACGCGCATGGACGCGGTGCGCGCGATCGACGCTGCCAACGCGACGATTACCGTGGAAGCGGGCGTCACGCTGGCGGCGACGCAGCGGGCGGCGGCCGACGCAGGACTGCGATT
>DATBOK010000032.1:0-12043 GCA_036553845.1 Casimicrobiaceae bacterium | reverse complement strand
CGGCTCCTCGCCGTGGAGCACGGCGACGGTCTGCGCGCGAAACGCGCCGCGCTCGGCGCGCAACAGGGTGAAGCCGGCCAGCGTCGAGACCGTGAGCCACGCCCACAGCGGCACCCCCGACCAGCGCGCGACGTTCACGCTCGCGTAGAGATCGAGCACGGGGAAAGCGACTAGAATGGCGAACACCACGAAACGCATGACGACTCCTTGACGGCCGCGGCGATACTCGTCCTTGCCACGCTGCCCGACCGCGCCCGCGCGGAGGGCCTCGCAGAGTCGCTGGTCCGTGACCGGCTCGCAGCCTGTGTATCCATCGGCGCGTCGATACGCTCAATTTATCACTGGCGCGGCAAAGTCGAAACTGCCGACGAAGTGGTGCTCACGATCAAGACGCGGCGCGAATGCTACGGCGCGGTCGAAAGCGCGATACGCCGTGACCATCCCTATGAACTTCCCGAAATCCTGGCCGTCCCTGTGCTCGATGGCTTCGCCCCGTATCTCGACTGGATTGCCGCCGAAACCGCGCCGCCGGACTGAAAGGTGTCGTGCAGCGGCGACATGTTCGCCGCGGGCACGCCGCCGGCGCGCCGTCGTGGCACCGCTCGTCGCCTTCGTGCTGTTCGCCGGCGTCGTGCTCGCGGGCGGTGCGGCAGCCGTCGACGTGCTGCCGCCGCACGAGGCGTTCGCGTTGTCGGCGCGCGCGCTCGACGCCAGCACGCTGGAGGCCCGCTTCAACATCGTCGACGGCTATTACCTCTATCGCGACAAGCTGAAGTTCAGCGTCGCGACCCCCGCGCCGGTGGCGGCCACGCCGCAGCTGCCACCCGGCAAGATGAAGCACGACGAGTTCTTCGGCGATTCCGAAACGTATCGCGGCCTCCTCGTGGTGCGCCTCCCGCTGGCGGCGGCGGAGGCGGGACGCACGCTGACACTGGTCACCGAATCGCAGGGCTGCGCCGACGCCGGCGTCTGCTATCCGCCACAACGCCAATCGCTGGAGGTGATGGTGCCGGCCGCGGGCGCCGGACCCGGGCCGCTCGTGCTGGCGCCCGAAGGCCGGCCGGCATGGCTCAAGTGAGCCTGCCTGCCGGCGCCCGCTTGCGCCAATGCCTCGCGCGCCTGATCCGCTGGAACGGGCCGTGGTGAGCGTCCGCTTCGATCGCGCGGGTTTGCGCCACTGGCTGCCGCGGCTCGCGTTCGCCGCGGCGATCTTGGCCGCCGGCATCGTGGCCGGTCGGTTGGTGGGCCTTCACTTCGCGCCGTCGACATCGGCGCCTCCCGGTTTGACCGGCGACGCCGTCTACGGCATGACGCTACCCGACCTCGAGGGCACCCCGCAGTCCCTGCGGCAGTGGCAAGGCAAGGTGCTGGTCGTGAATTTCTGGGCGACGTGGTGCGTCCCCTGCCGCGAGGAGATGCCGGCGCTCGTGTCGGCCCAGGCCAAGTATGGCGGCCAGGGGCTGCAAATTGTCGGCATCGGCATCGATGATGCCGCTAAGATGCGTCAATTTACGCGATCCATCCATCTCAACTATCCCGCGCTGGACGGCGGATTCGGTGCGCTGGAAATGTCGAAGGCCCTCGGCAACGACGTCATGGCGTTGCCATTCACGCTGGTCATCGATCGGAAGGGTGCGATTGCCAAGCGCCAGCTGGGTCCGATGGATGCCCAGTTCCTGGCGGCGATCGCGACGCAACTTCTCTGATCTTTGCGGTAACGTATGCCATAATGCGCGATCTTGTCGCTACGATCCCGCATGACCGTCTCGATGGCCACTTCAGCCAGCGGCAAACGTCGCAAAACGACGACAAAATCATTACTTGTGTTGCACGGGCCGAATCTGAACATGCTCGGCACGCGCGAGCCCGGCATCTACGGCGCCGACACGCTCGATGCCATCAACGCGCGCCTCGTCGCACGCGCACGGCAACGCGGTGCCCGGCTGGCGACCTTCCAGAGCAACCATGAAGGCGCGCTGATCGACCGCATCCACGCGGCGCAAGCCGAAAACGTGGGTTTCATCGTCATCAACCCCGCGGCATTCACACACACGAGCGTGGCGCTGCGCGACGCGCTGTCGGCAGTGGCAATTCCTTTCCTGGAAGTGCATCTGTCCAACGTGCACGCGCGCGAGCCTTTCCGCCATCACTCCTTCTTTTCCGACAAGGCCGTCGGCACGATCGTCGGCCTCGGCGCGCGCGGCTACGAGATCGCCGTGGACGTAGCCCTCGATCGCCTGGAGTACTGACGCCATGGACCTGCGCAAGCTCAAGACGCTGATCGACCTCGTCGAGTCGTCGGGGATCGCCGAGCTCGAGATCGAAGAAGGCGAGGAACGCGTGCGGATCACGCGCGCCACCGCGCCGACAGTTGCCGCGGCGCCCGTCGCGGCCACGCACGTCACCGCGGCGCCGGTGGCGCCGCCGATGGCGACCGATTCGGTGCCGGGCGCCGAAGCGCCCGCCTCGCCGGCGCCGCAGGGCTACGTGATCAAGAGCCCGATGGTCGGCACCTTCTACCGCTCCGCCGCGCCCGGCAGCAAGCCGTTCGTCGAAGTCGGCGATTCGGTCAAGGAAGGCGATCCGCTGTGCATCGTCGAGGCGATGAAGCTGATGAACGAGATCGAATCCGACAAGGCGGGCGTCATCAAGGCGATCCTGTGCGAGAACGGACAGCCCGTGGAGTTCGGCCAGCCGCTCTTCCTCATCGGCTGATGGCTGCGACCTCGCCGCCGCGCTTGCATCGCCTCGCCGTCCCCGTCCCGCGCAGGATGCGCCGCGTGCGCGTCGCCGCCGCAACTGCGGCCTGATACCGTGGCCACCCGCAAATCCGCCGCACTCTTCGACAAGGTCCTGATCGCCAATCGCGGCGAGATCGCGCTGCGCATCCAGCGCGCGTGCCGCGAGCTCGGCATCAAGACGGTGGTCGTGCATTCGGAAGCCGACCGTGACGCCAAGTACGTGCGCCTGGCCGACGAGTCGGTGTGCATCGGGCCGCCGCCGTCGGCGCTGAGCTACCTCAACATCCCGGCGATCATTTCCGCGGCGGAAGTCACCGACGCCCAGGCGATCCATCCGGGCTACGGCTTCCTTTCGGAGAACGCCGACTTCGCCGAGAAGGTGGAGAAGTCGGGCTTCGTGTTCATCGGTCCGCGCGCCGACACGATCCGCCTGATGGGCGACAAGGTCAGCGCCAAGGCCGCGATGATCAAGAGCGGGGTGCCCTGCGTGCCGGGCTCCGAGGGCGCGCTCGGCGACAATCCGAAGGACACCCTGAAGGCTGCGCGCGACATCGGCTATCCGGTGATCATCAAGGCGGCCGGCGGCGGCGGCGGCCGCGGCATGCGCGTCGTGCACACCGAGGCGGCGCTGCTGTCGGCGGTGAGCCTGACGCGCTCGGAAGCGCAGGCGGCGTTCGGCAATCCGACCGTCTACATGGAGAAGTTCCTGATCAATCCGCGCCACATCGAGATCCAGGTGCTCGCGGACTCGTTCAAGAACGCGGTGTGGCTGGGCGAGCGCGACTGCTCGATGCAACGCCGCCACCAGAAGATCATCGAGGAAGCCCCGGCGCCCGGAATCAATCCGCGCGTGCTGACGCGGATCGGCGACCGCTGCGCCGAGGCCTGCCGCAAGATCGGCTACCGCGGCGCGGGCACGTTCGAGTTCCTCTACGAGGAGGACGAGTTCTACTTCATCGAGATGAACACGCGCATCCAGGTCGAGCATCCGGTCACCGAGCTCGTCACCGGCGTCGACCTCGTGCAGCAGCAGATCCGCATCGCCGCCGGCGAGCGCCTGACGATACGCCAGCGCGACATCGTCAAGCGCGGGCACGCGATCGAGTGCCGGATCAACGCCGAGGATCCGTTCACGTTCGTGCCGTCGCCCGGCCGCATCACCTCGTACCACGCACCGGGCGGACCCGGCATACGCGTCGATTCGCACATCTACCAGAACTACTTCGTGCCGCCCAACTACGACTCGATGATCGGCAAGGTCATCGCCTATGGCGACAATCGCCAGCATGCGATCGCGCGCATGCGCATCGCGCTGTCGGAAATGGTGCTCGAGGGCATCCGCACCAACATCCCGCTGCACCAGGAGCTGCTGCTCGACGAGTCGTTCCTGCGCGGCGGCACGTCGATCCACTTCCTCGAGGAGCGCCTCGCCAAGCGCAGCAAGGGATGAGCTTCGTCGCGCTGCGATTCGACGTCGGCGCGGCGCAAGCCGAGGGCTGGGCCGATGCGCTGCTCGAGGCCGGGGCGCTGGCGGTGGACCTGTCCGACCCCGGCGCCGGCACGCCGGCGGAATCGCCGCTCTACGGCGAGCCCGATGTCTTCGATGCCGGTTTGTGGCCGATTGCGCGCGTCGACGCCACCTTCGCCGCCGGCTGCGACGTCGACGCGGTGTTGCGTGCCGCGACGCAGGCAGTCGGCCGCCCGCTGCCCGCGTACGAGCAGCGACCCGTGGCGGAACGCGATTGGGTGCGCGATTCGCAGTCGCAGTTCGCGCCGATCGAGGTGGGCGAGGGGTTCTGGATCGTGCCGACATGGTGCGAGCCGCCCGATCCGAGCGCGATCAATCTCGCGCTCGATCCCGGGCTCGCGTTCGGCACCGGCTCGCATCCGACCACGCGCCTGTGCCTCGCCTGGCTCTACGAGCGCGGCGTGCGCGGCGACGACGTCCTCGATTACGGCTGCGGCTCCGGCATCCTCGCGATCGCCGCGATGAAGCTCGGCGCGGCGCGTGCCTGCGGCGTCGACGTCGACGCGCAGGCGATCCGGGCGGCCACCGACAACGCGCGCGCCAATCACGTCGACGCCCGCTTCTGCCTGCCGCACGCGCTCCGCGCCGGCACGCATGACGTGGTGGTGGCCAACATCCTCGCCAATCCGCTGATCCTGCTCGCGCCGGCGCTGTCGGCGCGCGTGCGCGGCGGCGGATGCATCGCGCTTGCCGGCATCCTCGACACCCAGGCGGACAACGTGGCGGAGGCGTACGCGCAGTGGTTTACACTCGCGCCGTGGCGCCGCGACGACGGCTGGGTGATGCTCGCCGGCGTGCGCCGCACGTAGGATCGGGCCCCGGCGTGCGCATCTTCCGATGACCGAAGAAAAATACACCCGCTGTCCCGCGTGCAAGACGGTGTTCCGCGTCACCGACGCGCAGCTCGCGTTGCGCGACGGCATGGTGCGCTGCGGCCATTGCCAGACGATCTTCGACGGCCGCGCGGAGCAGATCTCGCTCGCGCCGCAACCCGTTGCCGACGAAGATGCGATGAACGAGGCGATGCTGGGACCGCCCACCGTCACGTTGCGCAGTTCGCGCGCCCTCGAGCCGATGTCGCCGCAGGAGGCCGCAGCGCGCAAGGAGGCCGAAGCGCGCAAGGAGGTCGCCCCGCCCGCGGCTTTCGACGGCACCACCCAGCGCAGCCGGCGCGACCCCACGATCGACCCGAAGCGTACTACCGGCGCCGCCGCCGCTGTCGAGCCGCGGCCGCGCGAAGACGCGCGCCGCAAGGCCGAGCCCGACATCGACTACGAGAACCGGTTCACCTGGGACAAGCCGGCGACACGCGGACCGCGCCGCACATGGCCGTATGCGCTGGCGATACCGCTGCTCCTGCTGCTGCTGGTCGTGCAGGTGCTCTATCACTTCCGCGACGCGCTCGCCGCGCACTGGCCGGCGACCCGGCCGATGCTGACGGCCATGTGCGCCACCACCGGCTGCGTGGTGCGGCCGCTGCGCGACGTCGGCGCGCTGTCGATCGACGCCTCCGACCTGCAGGTCGATCCCGCGCACAAGGGCCTGCTCATCCTCACGGCGACCGTGCGCAATCGGGCCCCGTATGCGCTGGCGTATCCGTATCTGGAGCTGACGCTGACCGACTCGCAGGACCAGGTCGTCGTGCGCCGGGCGTTCGCGCCGGGCGAGTACGTCAGCGGGACCGTCGACCAGAGCACGGGTCTCGCAGGCAACGGCGAAGTGGCGCTGAAGCTCTTCATCGATGCCAGCGCCACGCAACAGGCCGGCTACCGGCTTTATTTGTTCTATCCCTGATCCTCTGCGCGCGGGAGCAGTGCACCCTAGCGGTGCAATGTGAGCGGTCACTGTCGCCGCCACCCTATCTTACAGGGCGTGGAAGCCCTCCTTGCGTTTTGGGACGGGGCGAGTCCGGCCAGCCATCGCACGTCAGGTTGTCCACCTCGCGTCCGTCCGTCCTCGCGCGTGCCTCAATTTGCAGCAAGGCACCAGTTTGGCGCACACTGCTCCCGCACTCGCACGGAATTGGTGCCGAGGTCCGCGACGCAATTCACCACAGCGCCGAATAGATGTCTATTTTCAATCAGTTAGACAGAAATCCGGAATGGCACGCTTCTGGCTAAAATCCCTGGGTGACCGCGCAAACGGCGCAGGGCGAGCCGTTGCCAATCAACGCCGCAGGATCCGCCAGCGGTATCGCCAAATCCAACTTCCCCGCCACTTTCCAGGAGTCTTTGCATGACCACCGGTGCCGACGTACTCAAGCTCATCAAGGAAAAGGAAGTCAAGTTCGTCGACCTCCGCTTCACCGACACACGCGGCAAGGAGCAGCATGTCTCGGTGCCGGCGAAGGTGTTCGGCGCCGACAAGTTCACCGACGGCCACGCCTTCGACGGCTCGTCGATCGCGGGCTGGAAGGGCATCCAGGCCTCGGACATGCTGCTGATGCCCGATCCGGCGACGGCCAACCTCGATCCGTTCCTCGACGAGACGACGCTGCTCATCACCTGCGACGTCATCGAGCCGTCGGACGGCAAGGGCTACGAGCGCGATCCGCGCTCGCTGGCCAAGCGCGCCGAGGCTTACCTCAAGTCCACCGGCCTCGGCGACGTCGCGTACTTCGGTCCCGAGCCGGAGTTCTTCATCTTCGACGCGGTCGAGTGGAAGGTCGACATGTCGGGGAGCTATTGCAAGGTGTTCTCGAGCGAGGCTTCGTGGTCGTCCGACGAGAAATTCGAAGGCGGCAACATGGGGCACCGGCCGACCGTGAAGGGCGGCTACTTTCCGGTGCCTCCGGTCGACCAGCTGCAGGACATCCGCTCGGCGATGTGCCTCGCGATGCAGGAGATGGGCGTCGAGGTGGAGGTGCATCACCACGAGGTGGCGAACGCCGGCCAATGCGAGATCGGCACGCGCTTCGCGCCACTCGTGCAGCGCGCCGACTGGCTGCAGATCCTCAAGTACGTCGTGCACAACACCGCGCACGCCTACGGCAAGACCGCGACGTTCATGCCGAAGCCGATCGTCGGCGACAACGGCTCGGGCATGCATGTCCACCAGTCGGTGTGGAAGGACGGCAAGAACCTGTTCGCCGGCGACGGCTACGCGGGCCTGTCCGAGTTCGCGCTGTACTACATCGGCGGCATCATCAAGCACGCGCGCGCGCTCAACGCGATCACCAATCCCGGCACCAATTCGTACAAGCGCCTGGTGCCCGGCTTCGAGGCGCCGGTCAAGCTCGCGTACTCGGCGCGCAACCGCTCGGCCTCGATCCGCATCCCCTACGTGCCCAATCCCAAGGGGCGCCGCATCGAGGTGCGCTTTCCCGATCCGACGACGAACCCGTACCTCGCGTTCTCGGCGATGCTGATGGCGGGCCTCGACGGCGTGCAGAACAAGATCCATCCGGGCGATCCCGCCGACAAGAATCTCTACGACCTGCCCCCCGAGGAGGACAAGAAGATCCCGACCGTGTGCAGCTCGCTCGACATGGCGCTCGACTATCTCGAGCGTGATCGCGAATTCCTGACGCGCGGCGGTGTATTCACCGACGACATGCTCGACGCCTACATCGAGCTGAAGCAGGAAGAGGTGACGCGGTTCCGGATGACCACGCATCCGGTCGAGTACGACATGTATTACTCGCTGTAAACGCGGCACGGGCCGTGCGCGTTGTTGCGAATGACACGGGGCGGCGGCGAGATCCGCCCCGTTTTGCTTCCGCGCCGGGGCGCGGTTACACTGGCCCGCCATGTCCGATCGAAGTCACGCTCCTGCCTCGCGTCGACGCGCGCGCCTTCGCGTTGCCGGTGCGGGGGCCCTCGCGCTCTGCGTCGGCGCACTCGCGCACGCGGCGACGCTCGCCGACCGCGCGCGTGAATCGGGCTGCACGACCAAGCCGACGCCGATGTCGAGTGCGCTCTACAAGTGCCAGACGGGCTCGGGCGCCGAGGCCTACTTCAATGTTCCGGACGGGCGCGCGGAGCCGCCTGCGGCCACCCGCAGCGCGTCGGCGCCCAGCGGCTTCCCGCGCGTCGATGCGGACACGCAGAAGGCCCGCGACGAGATGCGCCACAAGGTGCTCGCCGACGAGCTTTCCACGGAGGAGAAGCTCCTCGCCGACGCACGCGCGGAATATGGCAACGGCGCACCGGCGCCGCTGGCCGACGAAAAGGCCGACGCCGAGCGCTATCGCCAGCGCATCGAGCGCCTGCGCCAGAGCGTGCAGCTGCACGAGCGCAACATCGACGCGCTCAAGAAAGAGCTCGGCCGCTGACCGCGGCCCATCGCTCGCCTGCGCAGTCGGCGCCGCGCGCCCATCGTCGCATCGCGCGGCGGCAGATGGCGTCGCCTCGTGCGCCCGGTGAGCTTCCGCCTGCCGTTTCGCGCGCGCGCCGGCGGCGAGCCGTGGCCCGGCCTCGAGCTCCTGTCGACCGCCGTGATCGTGCTCGATGCCGGGCACGCGATCATCTACGTCAATCCGGCGGCCGAGAACCTGTTCGAGGTTTCGCGCGGCAAGCTGGTGGGACAGACCACGCGCGAGGTGTTCGGCGAGTCGCCGGGGCTCGAGGCCGGCATCGCCCGCGCCGAGGCGAGTGGCGCCGCCTATACCGAGCAGGAACTGGAGCTCGCCGTGCCGGGCAAGGGCCGCCTGCACCTCACGTGCACGGTGTCGCCGATCGACCATGCCGACGCCACGCTGATCGTCGAGCTGCGCCATATCGACCAGCAGCTCAAGATCGCGCGCGAGGAACGCCTCAACGAGCAGCAGCAGACCAACCGCGAGCTGATCCGCAACCTCGCGCACGAGATCAAGAATCCGCTCGGCGGCATCCGCGGCGCCGCGCAGCTCCTCGAGCGCGAGCTCGACGCGCCGCAGCTCCGCGAGTACACGCAGGTGATCATCGGTGAATCGGACCGCCTGCAATCGCTCGTCAACCGCCTGCTGACGCCGCATCGCCTGCCGCAGTTCCGCGCCACCAACGTGCACGAGGTGCTGGTGCGGGTGAAAGGCGTGGTGCAGGCGGAATTCCCGGCGATACCGGTGGTGTGCGACTTCGACATCTCGCTGCCCGAGCTCGATGCCGATCCCGAGCAGCTCACGCAGGCGCTGCTCAACATCGTGCGCAACGCGGCGCAGGCGCTCAACGGCACCACGGCCGGACCGCAGATCACGCTGGTGACGCGCATCGCGCGCTACGTGACGCTCGCACGCAAGCGCCATCCGCTGGCGATCGCGATCGCCGTCGACGACAACGGTCCGGGCATCGCGGCCGACCTGCGCGAGCGCATCTTCTATCCACTGGTCAGCGGGCGCGAGGGCGGCAGCGGGCTCGGCCTCACCATCGCGCAGACCTTCATCGCGCAGCATGGCGGCACGATCGAATGCGACAGCGCGCCGGGGCGCACGCGCTTCACGATACTGGTGCCGCTCGCCTCCTGCGCGCGCGCCGACGCATGAGCGGAGACATCACGATGTACGCGTTCGACCATGACTCCCCGAAGGTGACGGACGCCGGGCGCGCCGTGTGGATCGTCGACGACGACCGCTCGATCCGCTGGGTGCTGGAGAAGGCGCTGGCGCGAGAGGGCATCGCCTACAGGTCGTTCGCCTCGGCGTACGAGGTGCTGCAGGCGCTCAACGTCGACCAGCCGCAGGTGCTCGTTTCGGACGTGCGCATGCCCGGCGAATCCGGGCTCGCGCTGCTCGCCGCGGTGAAGGAGCGCTTCGCGCACATCCCGGTGATCGTGATGACCGCGTACTCCGATCTCGAGAGCGCCGTGCAGTCGTTCCAGGGCGGCGCGTTCGAATACCTGCCGAAGCCGTTCGACGTCGACCACGCGGTGGCGCTGATCCGGCGCGCGGCCGCCGAGAGGACGCCGCCATCGCCGGCGGCGGCACCCGCCAGCGAAGCGCCGGAGATTCTCGGCCAGGCACCCGCGATGCAGGAAGTGTTTCGCGCGATCGGCCGGCTGTCCCAGTCGAGCGCGACGGTGCTCATCACCGGCGAGTCGGGCACCGGCAAGGAGCTCGTCGCGCGCGCGCTGCACCGCCATTCGCCGCGCGCGGCCGGGCCGTTCGTCGCGATCAACACGGCGGCGATTCCCAAGGACCTGCTCGAGTCGGAGCTCTTCGGCCACGAGCGTGGCGCATTCACCGGTGCCCAGGCGCAGCGGCGCGGCCGCTTCGAGCAGGCCGAGGGCGGCACGCTGTTCCTCGACGAGATCGGCGACATGCCGCCCGATTTGCAGGTGCGCCTCTTGCGCGTGCTCGCCGACGGCGAGTACTACCGGGTCGGCGGCCACGCCGCGCTCAAGGCCAGCGTGCGCATCATCGCCGCCACGCACCAGAACCTCGAGGAGCGCGTGCGCCAGGGCCTCTTCCGCGAGGACCTGATGCACCGCCTCAACGTCGTGCGCCTGCGGCTGCCGCCGCTGCGCGAGCGCATCGAGGACATCGCGCCGCTCGCGCGCCATTTCCTGCGCCGCAGCGCGCAGGAGCTCGCGGTCGAGCCCAAGCTCCTCGGCGATTCTGCACAGGACGCCTTGCGCGGCTTCGCGTTCCCCGGCAATGTTCGCCAGCTGCAGAACATCTGCCACTGGCTCACCGTGATGGCGCCCGGGCAGAAGATCGAGCTCGCCGACCTGCCGCCCGAAGTCCGCGAAATCGCCGCGGCGCCTGCCGCCGATACCGGCTGGCAGGCCGCACTCGATCGCGAGCTCGCGCAGGCGCTGGCGCGCGGTGAGCGCGGCGCGGGCAACCGCCTGGAAAGGGAATTCGAGAAAGCGCTGATCCGCCGCGCGTTGCAGCACACCGGCGGTCATCGCATGGAGGCCGCGCAGTGGCTGGGATGGGGGCGCAACACGCTGACGCGCAAGATCCAGGAGCTCGGGATGGACGCCGAGCTGCGCCGGAACTGAACGCGGCGCGCGGCGCCATGCCGGCGCCCGCGCACCTTCTCCTCGCGGCCGCGGGTCTCGCGGTCACGCTCGTCGCGTTCGACCCGGGCCTCGTTACCACGGATTCGCTCGCGCAATACGAGCAGGCGATCGCCGGCACCTACACCGATTCGCATCCGCCGCTGATGGCGTGGGCGTGGTCGCGCCTGTTGCCCATGGTGCCGGGCGCAGCGGGCATGCTTTACGTGCATGCGACGCTGCTGTGGGGCGGCCTGATGCTCATCGCTGACGGCGCCGTGCGGCGCGGCCTGCGCCATGCGTGGCTCGTGATCGCCATCGGTTTCCTGCCACCCGTGCTCGGCACCGCGGGCGAGATCTGGAAGGACGTCGGCATGGCGGCGTCGCTCGTCGCCGCCGCCGGCATCCTGTATCGCGCGAGCGCGCGCGGTGACGGCATCGGCGGGGTGGCCGCCGCGCTCGCGCTGGCGTGCCTCTTCTACGCGACCGCCGTGCGCGCCAATGCGCCGGCGGCAACCGGCCCGATGCTCGTGTGGTGGGCCGCGTGCGTCTGGCCGCGCGCGCCGTGGCGCAAGGCCTGCGCGATCGCCGTCGGCGTGCTCACGCTGCTGCTGGCGGCGCAATGGGGCTTCGAAGCGCGCGTGCTGCACGCGAAGCGCATGCACCCGGCGCAGATGCTCGAGGCGTGCGATCTCGTGGCGATCCGCTGCGCCGGCACCGACGTGGCCCTGCCGCCGCTGCTGATGCAGGTCGGCGCCACCGCCGCAGCGACTTGCGACGTGTTCGATCCCGTTGACGTCGATGCGCTCTATCTCCTGGCCACGAGTCCGCTGCGGCTCGACACCGATCGTTCCGCATT
>DATBOK010000265.1:0-22973 GCA_036553845.1 Casimicrobiaceae bacterium | reverse complement strand
CTGCGGCCGACATCGCGCGGACACGTGCGGCTCAAATCACGCGATCCGCTCGCCGCGCCGGCGATGCAACCGAACTACCTCACCACTGCCGCCGACGAGCGCTGCGCGATCGCGGCCGTGCGCTATGCGCGCAAGCTCGCGGCCACCGCCGCGCTGCGGCCGTATGTCGCCGAGGAAGTGCGGCCGGGTCCGACGATGAATGCGGCCGACGACCACGATGTGCTCGAGTTCTGCCGCGAGTACGGCGCGACGATTTTCCATCCGTCGGGGACGTGCCGGATGGGCCCCGCCGGGGACCCGATGGCGGTGGTCGACGCCCGGCTTCGCGTGCATGGCGTGGACGCGCTGCGCGTCGTCGACTGCTCGATCATGCCGACGCTGGTATCGGGCAACACCAACGCCCCCGTGGTGATGATCGCGGAAAAGGCGAGCGAGATGATCGCGGCCGACGCTGCGCATGCGTGACATGGGGCGCGCAGACGCAGTGCGCGACGGCGAGACGCGATGCCGCGATGGTTCAGCCGCGCGCGGCCGCACGCCGCGCGGCTTGTGCGGCGCGGGCCCGGGGTGCCGCAGGCGCTGATTCGCGCGGCATGCCGGCGGCGTCGTCGGCGAGCGTGGCACCGAGCGCATGCGCCGTGCGCCGCAAAGCGGGCACCAGCGTGAGGGCATGCGCGAGCGTCAGGCGCGCCATCGGCGCGTGCACGGCGACCGCGGCCGCCGCCGGCGTGCGTGCGGCCGCCACCGGTACTGCCACGCATACCACGCCGGCCAGGAATTCCTCGTTGTCGGTGGCGAAACCGGCGCGGCGGATCGCCGCAAGCTCGGACTCGAGCGCCGCGCGATCGACGATGGTGTTGTCCGTATAGCGCGTGAGCTCGAGCGCGGCGACGATGCGCCGGCGCCGCACCGTCGGCAGGAACGCCAGCAGCAGCTTGCCACTCGCCGTGCAATGCAGCGGCACCCGCGATCCGGGCTGCAGCGTCATGCGCAGCGGCCACGCGCTCTCGACGCGGTCGAGGTAGACCACGCAGCCTTTCTCCAGCACTGTCAGGTTGACCGTCTCGCCGACCTCGGCGACGAGGCGCTGCAGGATCGAGTGGCGGGGCGCGCGCGCCGACTCGTTCATCAGCACGTCGAGCGCGAGGCGCGCGAGGCGCGGACCCGCGACCACGCGACGCCCTTCGGGCTCGCGCATCACGAGCCCGGCATCCTCGAGCACGCCGAGCATGCGATAGACGGTGGGCTTGGGCAGCGCGGCCGCCGCCGTCAGCGCCTGCAAGGACACTGCCCCCTGTGCGTGCGCCACGTGCTCGAGCAGCGCGAATGCGCGCAGGAGGGGCGGGGCATGGTCGATCTTGCGCGTCATGGTGATTTGACGTTATCGCAGAAAATGAAACGGCGCAAGCCATAAAATGACTAAATCGCTTGCGGGCATGGGACGGTTGTGGAAGACTGCGCGGCATCCGGACGGCGATGCCGCGGCGCGCAGCTATCGACGTGCCGCGAATGCCGCGTCGCCACCGCCTCATCCCAGGAGAGAATCGCAATGAACAAGCCCGTCGATTTGCCGCAGGCGGTGATCGGCCGCCAGACGATGACGCCTTCCGAGGCGTTCGTCGAGACGCTGGTTGCGCATGGCGTCAAGGACGTGTTCGGCATCGTCGGCTCGGCGTACATGGACGCGCTCGACCTCTTCCCGCTCGCCGGCATCCGCTTCATCTCCGTGGCGCACGAGCAGGGCGGCGGCCACATGGCCGACGGCTACGCGCGCGTGTCGGGTCGCCAGGGCGTCTGCATCGCGCAGAACGGGCCCGGCATCACCAATTTCGTGACGTCCACCGCCGCCGCGTTCTGGGCACACTCGCCGGTCGTCGTCATCACGCCCGAGACGGGGTCGATGACGCTCGGCCTCGGCGGATTCCAGGAAACCGAGCAGCTGCCGATCTTCTCCAAGATCACCAAGTACCAGGCGCACGTCAACAACCGCGCGCGGATGGCGGAGCTCACGAGCCGCGCGTTCGACCGCGCGCTGCTCGAGATGGGGCCCACGCAGCTCAACATTCCGCGCGATTTCTTCTACGGCGACATCGAATGCGAGATCCCGCGGCCGATGACGATCGAGCGCGGCGCAGGCGGCGAGGCGAGCCTCACCGCCGCGGTGGATCTTCTGACCACCGCCAAGTTTCCGGTGGTGCTCGCAGGCGGCGGCGTGGTCATGGCCAACGGCGGACGCGAAGCGATCGCGCTCGCCGAACGGCTGTCGGCTCCCGTCTGCAATTCGTACCTGCACAACGACTCGTTCCCGTCGAAGCATCCGCTGTGGTGCGGCCCGCTGGGCTACCAGGGTTCGAAGGCGGCGATGAAGCTGATCGCGCAGGCGGACGTCGTGCTGGCGCTCGGCACGCGCCTCGGGCCGTTCGGCACGCTGCCGCAGCACGGCATCGACTACTGGCCGGTGAATGCCAAGATCATCCAGATCGACGCCGACCCGCGGATGCTGGGACTCGTCAAGCCGATCGCCGTCGGCATCTGCGGCGACGCACGCGCCGCCGCCGCCGCGATCACCGCGCGCCTCGCCGGCCGCACGCTCGTGTGCGACACCAACCGCGACGAGCGCAAGGCGCGCATCGCCGCCGAGAAGGCCGCCTGGGAGAGCGAGCTCGGCGGCTGGACGCATGAAAAGGATCCATGGTCGCTGGAAGTGAGCGCGGGCAGCGGCGCGATGCACCCGCGCCAGATGCTGCGCGAGCTCGAAAAGGCGATGCCCGAGGGCGCGATGGTGTCCACCGACATCGGCAACATCTGCTCCGTGTCGAATTCCTACCTGCGATTCGAGCGGCCGCGCTCGATGTTCGCCGCGATGAGCTTCGGCAACTGCGGGTATGCGTTGCCGACGATCGTCGGTGCCAAGGTGGCCGCACCCGACCGCCCGGCGATCGCCTACGTCGGCGACGGCGCGTGGGGCATGAGCTTCGGCGAGCTGCAGACCTGCGTTCGCGAGAAGATCCCGGTGACGGCGGTGGTGTTCAACAACGGCCAGTGGGGCGCCGAGAAGAAGAACCACGTGGATTTCTACGCCAACCGCTTCGTCGGCGTGAACCTCGACGGCCAGCCGTCGTGGGCGGCGGTGGCCAAGGCGATGGGCGCCGACGGCCACCGCATCGACAAGGTGAGCGACGTCGGTCCGGCGCTGCGCGCCGCCGCCGCCGCGCAGCGCGACGGGCGCACGACGGTGCTCGAGATGATGGTGACGCGCGAGCTCGGCGACCCGTTCCGCCGCGACGCCCTGGCGCTGCCCAAGCGGCACCTCGCGAAGTACAAGCCGACCGCGGCCTAGCGGTTGCGGGGTGGGGCGCGCGACGCGAACGGCGATAACGCCAGCGCGCGCGCACCGGCAGCGGTGCCGCCAGCCGTGGCGATGGCGGGGAAGATCTGCGGCTTGCACAATGTGACGGGGAGTTGGGCTGTCCTTCGTTGAAGCGAAGCACACGGTGCGCCCGTTCCACGGCGAGCGGCGCACCTGACGCCGGGTCGCGACCGCGCTACCGGGCGCGCCGTACAATCGCCGACCATGCCGGCCGCCCACCGCACCCGCACGCTTGCCGCTCCCAGGAGGTCGCCGCCGGTGTCGACGCTGGCGGTCATCGACATGGGCTCGAACAGCTTTCGTCTGGAAGTCGCGCGCGTCGAGGATGGCCACATCCATCGCCTCGACACCTGGCGCGAGACGCTGCGCATGGGCGCGTCGATGGATGCCCGCGGGCGCATCCGCGCGCCGTACGTGCACGCGGCACTGGCGTGCCTCGCGCGCTTCAGCGAGCGCCTGCGCGGGCTGCATCCGTCGGGCGTACGCGCGGTGGCGACCAACACGTTCCGCATCGCGAGCAACGCGCAGGCGGTGCTGGCGCGCGCGGAGAAGGTGCTCGGCTTCCGCATCGACGTCATCTCGGGACACGAGGAAGCGCGCCTCATCTACCTGGGCGCCGCGCACGTGCTGCCGCACTCGGAGGAGGCTCGTCTCGTCATCGACATCGGCGGCGGCTCGACCGAGATCATCGTTGGCCGCGGTTACGAGCCGCTGGCGCTCGAGTCGCTCGACATGGGATGCGTGTCGTACTCGCAGCGATTCTTCGGCGGCGGTCGCCTGGCGGCGCAGGCCTTCGCCGCGGCGCGCACCCACGCGTCCGCGCAGATCGAAGCGATCGCGCGCGACCTCGAGCGCCACCGCTGGCGCGACGTGTTCGCGTCGTCCGGAACGGCGCTGGCGCTTGCCGACATCCTGGAGCAGAACGGCCTGTCGGCAGGCGGCATCACGCCGGAGGGGCTCGCCGCGCTGCGCGCGCGCATGGTTCGCGCCGGCACCATCCACCGACTGCGATTGCCGGGACTCAAGCCCGAGCGCGCGCCGGTGCTGGCGGGTGGCCTCGCGATCATGGAGGCCGCGCTCGCCGAGCTGCACGTGGCGCGCGCCAATCCGGTCGGCGGCGCGCTGCGCCTCGGCGTCATGGTGGACATGCTGGGCCGCCACGAGGCGCGCGATGCGCGGGCGGCCACCGTGACGCGCTTCGCCGAGCGCTATCACGTCGACGTCGATCACGCGAGCCGCGTCGCCGCGACCGCGCGCGCGCTGTACGCGCAAGCCGTGCCGCAACCCGCCGCCGAATCGCTGCAGCGGCTTGGCTGGGCGGCGATGCTGCACGAAATCGGCTACTCGGTTTCGCACCAGGGCTTTCACAAGCACGCCGCGTACATCCTGCAGCACGCCGACATGCCGGGCTTCGACGCGCGCGAGCAGCGGCTGCTGGCGACGCTCGTCCTCGCATGCCGTGGGGCGCTTGCCAAGGTCGCGCCGTTGCTGGGCGATGCGGAGCGACGCGCCCAGATCCTCGCCTTGCGCCTGGCGGTGCGGTTTCACCACGCGCGGCGGCCGATCGAACTGCCGCCGATCGCGCTGCGCGCGGGCGCCAGCGTCGGCTGGCGCGTACCGGCGCGATGGCTTGCGAGCCATCCGCTGACCTCGCATTTGCTGGGCGAGGAGCGCGAGCAGTGGACGAGCCAGGGATTCCGCTGGCGCGCGCCGCCGCCGGCGCGCCGCGCACTGCGCAGCGCCTAGCGCGACGGCGGCACGCCGCGCGCGTCCGCAGAAGACAGCGCGGGTGGCGTGTACCGGCGGCGGTGGGCCGCGCCTGGCATCGGGAACCCGCGGCGAGCGTCAAGCCCGCGACATGGCGAGGGCGCGCGTGAGGGCAGCGCCAAGGCTTTCGCGCATCGCCGCCTTGCGCGCGGGATCGGGCGCGCGCAGCACGGCGGAGGGATGAAACGTCGCGACGATGACGGCGCCGGATGCGTGGCGCGGCGCTGCGGCGGCGGCCGCGACGATCGTCATCGCCTTGCCCACGAGCGCGCGCAGCGCGGTGGCGCCGAGCGCAACGATGACGCGCGGGTGCACGGCGGCGATTTCCGCTTCGAGCCAATCGTGACAGGCCGCGATCTCGCGCTGCGCCGGCGTCTTGTGAATGCGGCGCCTGCCGCGCAGCTCGAAGCTGAAATGCTTGACCGCGTTGGTGATGTACGCGTCGCGCTCACCGATGCCCGCTTCCGCCATCAGCTGCCGCAGCAGCCGGCCCGACGGGCCGACGAACGGCCGGCCTTGCTGATCCTCGACATCGCCGGGCTGCTCGCCGACCAGCATCAGCGGCGCATGCCGGGGCCCTTCGCCGGGCACGGCCTGCGTGGCGCGCGCACCCAGGTCGCAACGCCGGCAGCGGTCGAGTTCCGCCTTGTGTGGCAGGCGGCCGTCGCCGCGATGCGGTGGGCGCGGCATGCGCGGGCGTTCAGTCGTGCGCGCGGCCGTCACGCCGCTGCGCTCCGACAAGGCGCAAGCGGCAAGTTCCCGGGCGACGCGGGATCGCGAGCGGCGTGAAAGGGATGCCGGCGTAGACGCCCATCGTCGTGATTGGATCGCGCCGGGAACCGGCGGTGTTGTGCGTGCGTGCGGCCGGTGTCGGACGCGTCCGACGGCGAGTTGCGGGATGCGCCGATGCCAGTGCCATCGCCGACGCCTGTACTGTGCGACCGTGCAAACCCGCACTGCGAGGAGATCGGCAATGAAGTCGATACTCGATCCGACGTTCCGCTACGTGAACAGCAGCAACACCGACGTGCGCAAGACGTTCGCCCGGGTGCGTCGCGAGCAGCAGGCGGCGCGCGCGCGCGCCACAGCCGCCGCGCCCGCCCGCTCGGTCGTCATGCTCGACCGGCACCGACATTCGGCGGCCTAGCGCCGGTCACACGTCGCCGGGCGCGACGGCGAGCTTCAGCACGACCGCATGCCGCCGCTCGCGGGGTGGCTTGACCAGCCACCACACGGCGCCTTTCTTCATCGACCATTCCATTTCGAGATTGCCCAGCAGGAACGCGGCAGTCTCGCCGAGCGTGGGCTGATGCCCGACCACCAGCACGGGATTCGGCGCGGCCGGCCAGCGCACTACGGCTAGCACGGCTTCGACGCGAGCGCCCGGCGCGATCGCATCGCAGGTCTCGAAGTCGCGCCCGAGCGCCGCAGCCGTCTGCTGCGTACGCACGGCCGGGGACACCAGGATCCGGCAGTCCTCAGGCAGGCGTTCGCCGAGCCAGCGCGCCATGTGCCGGGCGTCGCGTGCGCCGTGCGCGGTCAGCTTGCGCGCCAGATCGGGCTCGCCGGGCTCGGCGTCGCAATGGCGCCACAGGATCAGGTCCATGCCGATGACTGTCGCTCGCCAACCGTCCGCCCGTCAATCCTCGCCCGGCGCCTCGGTTGCGACGGCCGCCGCCGCCGCGCCTCGGAACTTCGCGAGCAACGCCTGCTGCGCGCAGAAGGGCGCGTCCCCGGCCGCGGTGGCTTTCGACCACCGGGCATCGGCATCGAGAATCCAGGCGTTCTGGTTGTCGCGCAGGTAGACGTCGATGCCTTCTTCCAGGACCCGCGCCTTCAGTTCCGCATCTTCGATGGGAAACGCGACCTCGATGCGGCGGAAGAAGTTGCGGCCCATCCAGTCGGCGGAGGCGAGCCAGACGTCGTCCGCACCATCGTTGCCGAAGTGCCACACCCGGTGATGCTCGAGGAAACGGCCGAGTATCGAGCGGATGCGGATGTTCGTCGACAATCCGGGGACGCCCGGGCGCAGCGCACATGCGCCGCGCACGATGAGGTCGATCGACACCCCCGCCTGCGACGCTTCCTGCAACGCGGCGATGACGCCGTCCTCGACCAGCGCGTTCATCTTGGCGCGGATGCGCGCGGGCCGCCCGGCACGCGCGAATTCGGCTTCGCGGCGGATGAGCTGCAGCACGCGCGTGTGCATCGTGAACGGCGCCAGCATGAGCTTGGCGAGCGGTGCCGAGCGCGCCAGGCTGGTGATGTGCGCGAAGATGTCGTTGACGTCGCTGCAGATCTCGCGGTTGGCGGTCAGCAGGCCGAAATCGGAATACAGCCGGGTCGTGCGCGGGTGATAGTTTCCCGTGCCCAGATGGGCATAGGGCACGAGCACGGTCTCGCCGCCGACGCCACGCTCGCGACGGAATACCAGCGCGAGCTTGGCGTGGGTCTTCAGGCCGAACACGCCGTAGACCACCTGCGCGCCGGCGTCCTCGAGTCGCTCCGCCCAGTTGATGTTGGTCTCCTCGTCGAAGCGCGCCATGAGCTCGACGATCACCGTCACCTCCTTGCCCCGCCGCGCCGCCGCCACCAGCGCCTCCATCAGCGTTGAATTGACGCCGGTGCGGTACACGGTCTGCTTGATGGCGACCACGTCGGGATCGTCCGCCGCCTTGCGGATGAACTCGGCGACGGGATCGAACGACTGGTAGGGATGGTGCAGCAGGACATCGCGCTCGCGCAGGCAGTCCAGGATGTCCTTGCCGGGAGGCAGCGCGGCGCTGCGCTCCGGGACGTGCGGCGGGAACTTCAGCGAGTCGTCGTCGACTTCGTCGATCATCGACGACAGCCGCACGATGTTCACCGGCCCGGCGCAGCGGTAGAGGTCGTCGGCGTCGAGCGCGAACTGCGCGAGCAGGAAATCGGCGAGCTCGTGCGGGCAATTGGCGGCGACCTCGAGGCGCAGCGGCAGGCCGAACGGCCGATGCGAGAGCTCGCCCTGCAGCGCGTCGCGCAGGTTCTTGACGTCGTCTTCGTAGAGCTCGAGGTCGGCGTCGCGCGTCAGGCGGAACTGCGAGTACGACACGACGTCGCGAGCCGGGAAGAGGTCGTGCAGGTGCGCATGCATGATCGACGACAGCAGCACGAAGGCATGCCGCGACTCGGCGACCTCGACCGGCACCTTGATGACCCGCGGCAGGACTCGCGGCGCCTTGACGATCGCGATCCGCGTCTGCCGCCCGAACGCATCGCGGCCGGAGAGCTCGACGATGAAGTTGAGGCTCTTGTTGACGATCTGCGGCCACGGATGGGACGGGTCGAGGCCGATGGGCGTCAGCACGGGACGCACTTCGCGCGCGAAATAATCGGCGGCCCAGGCCGCGAGCGCCGGCGAGCGATCGACGCGGTTGATGAGGCGCACGCCGTGTGCGGCGAGCGCCGGCAGGATGTCGTTGTCGAGGATGCGGTACTGGTCGTCGACCAGCTGATGCAGCTCGCCGGCGATCGCCGCGTAGCGTGCGCGCAACGCCTGCGGCGTCGCGTCGCCCGGGGTGGTCGTCAGGTGAAGCTGCTGGCGCAGGCCGGCGACGCGAATCTCGAAGAACTCGTCGATGTTGTTGCCGACGATACAGAGGTAGCGAAGCCGCTCGAGCAGCGGCACGTCCGGATCGATTGCCATCGCCAGCACGCGGCGATTGAAGGCGATCAGCGACAGTTCGCGATCGATGCGCGCATCGGCCGGCGGCGCCGGCGCGGTATCCGGCGCCGGCATCGGGATGATCGGAGGTGCGAGCATGGAACCCACGGCGTACGAGCCGTGGATTGTCGCCAGTGGCCGTGACGGTTTCGTGACAGCCGGCACGGCAGGGTCAAACGAAGGGTTCGCGGGGCCGTTCATCGGTTTGGGCGCAGCGCGCGTCGGCGCGGCGCGGGGGTCCATTGTGACGCGCGGTCGTTCCCGCGTCATTCGCCTGTCACAAATGGCGACTAGTCTCGAGTCGGCACGACAAAGCCCCGATACGAAAGGAACCCCCATGAAACTCACGGCTCTTGGCCGTTTCGCCGCGATCGCGGCACTCGCGACCGGCGCATGCGCCCCTGCGATGGCCGACATTACCGGCGCCGGCTCGACGTTTGCCTATCCGATCTTCGCCAAATGGTCCGAGGCCTACAAGCAGAAGACGAGCATCGGCATGAACTACCAGTCGATCGGCTCGGGTGGCGGTCTCGCCCAGATCAAGGCCAAGACGGTCGATTTCGGCGCATCCGACATGCCGCTCAAGCCCGAGGACCTGTCGGCCGCCGGCCTGATGCAGTTTCCGGCGATCATCGGGGGCATCGTGCCTGTGGTGAATCTCGAAGGCGTCGCCCCCGGTTCGCTGCATTTGACCGGGCCGGTGCTCGCCGACATCTACCTCGGCAAGATCAAGTCGTGGAACGACAAGGCGATCGTCGACCTCAACCCGGGCGTCAAGCTCGCCGCCGAACCGATCACCGTGGTGCGCCGCTCGGACGGATCGGGCACCACGTTCAACTACACCGACTACCTGTCGAAGGTGAGCCCCGAATGGAAGGACAAAGTGGGTTCGGGGACGGCGGTGGCATGGCCCGAAGGCGTTGGCGGCAAGGGCAACGAAGGCGTTGCGGCGTACGTGCAACGGATCAAGGGCTCGATCGGCTACGTCGAATACGCGTACGCGCTGAAGAACAAGATGACGCATGCGCTGGTGCAGAACAAGGACGGCCAGTATCCGGCGCCCAGCAACGAGACGTTCCAGGCCGCCGCCGCCTACGCCGACTGGAAGAATGCGCCGGGGTTCTACCAGATCATCACCAATTCGCCCGGCAAGGATTCGTGGCCCATATCGGCGTCGACGTTCGTGCTGCTGCACACCTCGCAGGACAAGCCGCAGAACGCCGAGCAGGTGATGAAGTTCTTCGACTGGTCGTTCAAGAACGGCCAGAAGCTCGCCGAGGAGCTCGACTACGTGCCGCTGCCGGCGTCGCTCGTCGCGCAGATCGAAGGCGCGTGGAAGACGTCGATCAAGGATTCGAGCGGCAAGGCGGTCTGGAACTGAAGTCGCCCCGGATCCCGCGCTTCCTTCCGCGCGGCGACGGCCCCGGCGCCTCTGGCGCCGGGGCTCGTCGTCACCTGAGAATTTGCCCGAGAGTTATCATGCCGGCCGATGCCGCCATCCCGCTTGAAATGTCGCTAGGCGTCCGCCGCATGGATGCCCCGCCGCCGCGGCGCACGGTGCGCATGGCGTGGGGCGACGCGGTCTTCGAAGGCATCACGCGCCTGTTCGCCATGATCGTGCTGGGCTCGCTGGCCGCGATCCTTATCGCGCTGGCGATGTCCGCGTGGCCTGCGATGGCCAAGTTCGGTCCGGCGTTCTTCGTGACCAATGTCTGGAACCCGGTCAAGCTCCAGTTCGGCGGCCTCGCTCCGATCTACGGCACGCTCGTCACGTCGGCGATCGCACTGCTGATCGGCGTGCCGGTGAGCTTCGGCATCGCGATCTTCCTGACCGAGATGTGTCCGCCGATGCTCAAGCGCCCGCTCGGCACGGCGGTCGAGCTGCTGGCTGCGATCCCCTCGATCATCTACGGCATGTGGGGTCTTTTCGTGTTCGCGCCCTGGTTCGCCGACCACGTGCAGCCGGCCATGACTGCGACGCTCGGCAGGCTGCCGCTGGTCGGCGCGCTGTTCCAGGGCGCGCCGTCGGGCATCGGCTTCTTCACCGCGGGCATCATCCTCGCGGTCATGGTCATTCCATTCATCGCATCGGTCATGCGTGACGTGTTCGAGGTCGTGCCAACGGTGCTGAAGGAGTCGGCCTATGGCCTCGGTTCGACCACGTGGGAAGTCGTGTGGAACGTCGTGCTGCCGTACACGCGGGTCGGCGTCATCGGCGGCATCATGCTGGGCCTCGGACGCGCGCTCGGCGAGACGATGGCGGTGACGTTCGTCATCGGCAACGCGTACCGCATCAACGCCGGACTCTTCAATCCCGGCAATTCGATCGCCTCCGCGCTGGCCAACGAGTTCAACGAGGCGTCCGATCCGGTGCACCGTGCGTCGCTGATCGCGCTGGGCCTCGTGCTGTTCGTGCTGACGTTCATCGTGCTCGCCGCATCGCGTTACCTGATCGCGCGCCTCGAGCGGGGTGAAGGGGCACGCACGTGAACGCGCCGTTCGCCGCAGCCAATGGCCACGACCCTGCAAAGTCCGGTGTCTACCGGCGGCGGCGGTGGGTCAACCGCTTCAACCTGGCGATGTCGCTGGCAACCATGGCCTTCGGCATGGCATTCCTGGCCTGGATCCTGTGGGTGCTGATCGCGAACGGGGCCGCGGCGCTGTCGCCGTCACTGTTCGTGGAGCCTACGCCGCCGCCCGGATCGGCAGGCGGCCTCGCCAACGCGATCCTCGGCAGCGTGATGATCGTCGGATTCGCCACGCTCATCAGCACGCCGATCGGCATTTTCGCCGGGATCTACCTTGCCGAATTCGGCAAGCAGGGCCTGCTTGCACGCACGACGCGCTTCATGAACGACATCCTGCTGTCGGCACCGTCGATCGTGCTCGGCCTTTTCGTCTACACGATCTACGTCGCGCCCGCGCAACACTTCTCGGGATGGGCAGGCTCGCTGGCATTGTCGCTGATCGCCGTGCCGGTAGTCGTGCGCACCACCGAGAACATGCTGCAGCTCGTGCCGTCGAGCCTGCGCGAGGCTGCCGTCGCGCTCGGTGCACCGATGTGGAAGGTGATCCTGATGGTGACGCTGCGCGCCGTGCGCGGTGGCGTGATCACCGGCGTGCTGCTCGCGGTGGCGCGGATCTCCGGCGAGACCGCGCCGCTGTTGTTCACGGCGCTCAACAACCAGTTCTCGAGCACCAATATGAACGCGCCGATCGCCAACCTGCCGGTAGTGATCTTCCAGTTCGCGCTGAGTCCGTTCGACGACTGGAAGACCCTCGCATGGGGTGGCGCGCTGCTGATCACGCTCGCTGTGCTCGTCCTCAACATCCTCGCGCGCGTGCTGTTCCGCCAGGGCGTTCCTCGCTGACCCTGCCATGGACCTCCAGACCCCCTTCCAGACCCATGTCGCGCCGCCGCAGACCGCCGCTCGCACCAAGGCGCCGCCCAAGATCTCGATACGCAACCTCGACTTCTACTACGGGAACTTCCAGGGGCTGAAGGGCGTGTCACTCGATATCGGCGAACGCGAGGTGACCGCGTTCATCGGCCCGTCCGGCTGCGGCAAGTCGACGCTGCTGCGCACGATGAACCGCATGTATTCGCTGTATCCGGGCCAGCGTGCCAGCGGCGAGATCCGCTTCAACGGCCGCAACGTGCTCGACTCCGGCACCGACCTCAACCTGCTGCGCGCCAAGGTCGGCATGGTGTTCCAGAAGCCGACGCCGTTTCCGATGTCGATCTACGACAACATCGCGTTCGGCGTCCGCCTCTACGAGAACCTGTCGGCGCGGTCGATGGACGAGCGCGTCGAATGGGCGCTGACCAAGGCGGCGCTGTGGGACGAAGCCAAGGACAAGCTGAAGCAGAGCGGCATGGCGCTGTCGGGCGGGCAGCAGCAGCGCCTTTGCATCGCACGTGCGGTGGCGGTGCAGCCCGAAGTGCTGCTGCTCGACGAGCCGACATCGGCGCTCGACCCGATCTCCACGGCGAAGATCGAGGAGCTGATCTTCGAGCTGAAGCGCGACTACACGATCGCCATCGTCACCCACAACATGCAGCAGGCGGCGCGGGTGTCCGACTTCACCGCGTACATGTACCTTGGAGAGCTGATAGAGTTTGGCGCGACCGACGCGCTATTCTTCAAGCCCACGCGCAAGGAAACCGAGGACTACATCACCGGCCGCTTCGGCTAGCGGACGCGCGCCTCCCGGGGCGCGGCGGAGATCCAGATGAACGACCACACTTCCAAGCAGTTCGACGTCGAGATGGAGGCCATCCGCTCCGGCGTGCTGTCGATGGGCGGCCTCGTCGAGCGCCAGCTCGCGCGTGCGATCGCGGCGCTCGAGAGCGACGACGACGGCGCGCTGCTCGACGCCGTCGGCGCCGACGAGCAGCAGATCAACCAGTTCCAGATCGACATCGACCAGCAGTGCGCGCAGATCATCGCCAAGCGCCAGCCGGCGGCTGTCGACCTGCGCATGATCCTCACCGTCAGCAAGGTGGTGAACGACCTCGAGCGCATCGGCGACGAGGTGAAGAAGATCGCCTACAAGTCGCGCCAGGCGCGCGGCGGTGACGCGCTGCGGCGCGTGCGCTACTACGACGTCGTGCGTATGGCCAAGCGCGCGCAGACCATGCTGCGGATGGCGCTCGACGCCATCGCGCGCCTCGACGCCGGGTCGGCTGCGGAGATCGTCGGCCTCGACGACGAGATCGACGCCGACTTCGCGGCGATCCTGCGCCAGCTCGTCAGCTACATGATGGAGGACGCGCGCACGATCACGCCGGCGATCGAGATCGTGTTCATCGCCAAGTCCATCGAGCGCGTCGGCGACCATGCCAAGAACATCGCCGAAGCCGTCGTGCAGGTCGTCAAGGGCAAGGATGTCCGCCACGCGTCGGCCGAGCGCATCCGCGCGGAGATCGCGGAGCCATGATGCCGACCGCGCTCGTGGTCGAGGACGAGCCGGCCATCCTCGAGCTCATCCGCATCAACCTCGTCGACGCCGGGTACGACGTGCAGGGCACGTCCGACGCCGAGGCGGCGCGGCGCATGATCGACGCCGCCCTGCCGGACCTGCTGCTGCTCGACTGGATGCTGCCGGGGCAATCGGGCCTTGCCTTTGCACGTGAGCTGCGCGCCGACAAGCGCACGCGCGAGCTGCCGATCATCATGGTGACCGCGCGCGGCGACGAAGCGGACAAGGTCGCGGGCCTCGAGGCCTGGGTCGACGACTACGTGACGAAGCCGTTCTCGCCGCGCGAATTGAAGGCGCGCATCAAGGCCGTGCTGCGGCGCCGCGCGCCGGAAGCGGCGCAGGATCGGCTCGTGGCTGGCGCCCTCGCGCTCGATTCGGCGTCGCATCGCGTCACCGTCGACGGCAAGGCGGTGCACCTCGGGCCGACGGAGTACCGCCTCCTGCGATTCCTGCTCGCGCGCCCCGAACGCGTGCATTCGCGTGCACAATTGCTCGATCAGGTATGGGGCGACCAGGTCTACATCGAGGAGCGCACGGTCGACGTGCACATCCGCAGGCTGCGGGCGGCGCTGGCGCCGTTTGGCCAGGCCGACCTGATCGAGACGGTGCGCGGTGCCGGGTACCGTCTCGCCGCTCCGCACTGACGACGTCCCGTCGTACGCGGCCGCTCGTGGCGCTGCCGGAATCGCGGCGCGGGACCCTGCGTTGATCTGGGTGCGCGCATTCCTGCTGCCGCTCGTCGTGATCGTCGCGGCGCTGGTGGTCGGCGTCGCGTGGAGCTGGGTCGCCGCCGCGGCCGTCGTCGCGATCGGCCTTTGCGCGCTGATCGCGTGGCACGTCTACGAACTCTCGCGGCTCGCCACGTGGGCGTCGGCGCCTCGCGACGCGCCGGTGCCGGAGTCGCGCGGCCTGTGGGGGCAGCTCTTCTCGCGCATCCACCGCCGGGTGCGCACGCGCGCGGCCATCGAGCGTGACCTCGCGCACACGATCGCCCGCTTTCGCAGCGCTGCCGAAGCGATTCCCGACGGCATGGTGGTGCTGGACACGCACAACCGCATCCGCTGGGCCAACCGCCGCGCGCACGAGCAGCTCGCGGTGACGACACCGACCGACACCGGCGCGCCGCTGGCCAACCTCGTGCGCGAGCCGGCGTTCATCCGCTACCTCGAAGGCGGTGATTTCGGCGAGGCGGTGGTGATGGCGTCGCCGCGCGAAGCCGGGGTGACGCTGTCGATGCAGCTGGTGCCGTTCGGGGTCGACGAGAAGCTGCTGATCGCGCGCGATATCACCGAGCGCGAGGCGGTCGCGCGCCGCCATCGCGACTTCATCGCCAACGTCTCGCACGAGCTGAAGACGCCGTTGACGGTCATCGCCGGATTCGTCGAGACGCTGCAGGACCTGGATCTCGACGAACGCCAGCGCGACCGCTATCTCGGTCTCATGCACGAGCAGACGATGAGCATGCGCAAGCTCGTCGCCAACCTGCTGACGCTGTCCAGTCTCGAAAGCGACGAGCACGCCACGGGGGAAACGCGGTTCGCGATCGCGCCGATGATCGACGCGCTGGCGGCCGAGGCGCGCGTGCTGTCGGCGGGCTCGCACATCACGGTCGTCGACATCGTCGATGCCGCGGAAATCCTCGGCAACCGCGAGGAGCTCGCGAGCGCGTTCGCCAACCTCGTGAGCAATGCGATCCGCTACACCCCGCAAGGTGGGCGCGTGACTCTTGCATTTCGCATCGATGACGACGGCAGCGGGGTGTTCAGCGTCGCCGACACGGGCATTGGCATCGCGCCCGAGCACATACCGCGGCTCACGGAACGGTTCTATCGCGTCGATCGCTCGCGCTCGCGCGCGACCGGCGGCACCGGGCTCGGGCTCGCGATCGTCAAGCACATCCTGCTGCGCCACCGCGCGAGCCTCGAGATCGCGAGCACGCCCGGCGTGGGCAGCACGTTCGCCGTGCGTCTGCCGGCGCAGCGCGTCGCTGCCCTGCATACCGAGCCGCAGGTCTAGCGCCGCTCATTGCGCCCGTCGCCGGCGCAAATGGCCCTGGCTTGCTTCGGAAAAATGATTGCGAATTTCGATAGGTTACGCGCGCCGAACGTTGAATTGCCCCGTCGGTTTGCCTACGATGACGCGGCAGTGCTCAAATGGCTTAGGTCGATTCGTGGCGAGCGCGCGTGCCGATTCGGACGCCGCGGTCGCCTGCTCCGGCGCGGGAGGCGCGGTGTCATGACGGGCTGGTCGAGGCAGCGCATTGGGGACGGTCAATGAACGGTCCGCACCTAGTCCGGACATTGCTCGTGATGGCCGCTTCGCTTTGGACGACGGTCTGCGGTGCGCAGGATCAGCAGCCCCCCTGCGACAAGAACCACTACATCCTCGTGAGCAACAAGGGTGGATGCGAGGATTGGGCGCCGAAGGATGCCATCGGACCTCCGGGAGCGATCGTCGCCGACGACCAGGGAAACGTCTATTTCAGCAGCCCGAACATCGTCTTCAAGGTTTTGGCGAACGGCACCGTCATTCGTTTCGCGGGCAACGGATTGCCCGGGTATGCCGGCGATGGCGGCCCGGCACTCGACGCCATGCTGAACTTCCCGCTGAGCTATCCGGAAATGGCGGCGGACCCGCAGCACTTCGCACCGCTGGCGGGGGCGCTGGCGGTGGTCGGGGAATTCGTCTACATCGCCGACGCCTACAACAATCGTGTGCGCGCCGTCGATGCCAGCGGCATCATCACGACCGTTGCGGGCAACGGCAGCAGGGGCGCACCGTTCTGGGACGGCGGCGATTACGGCCCGGCGACGGATGCCCCGATTACGTGGCCCCAGGGGATCGCGGTCGATCGCGCCCGCGGCGACCTCTACATCGTGAACGCATATGGCCAGCTGCGATGGATACACGACGGTGGCGGGATCCAGCCTGTCGCATGGCCGAATTGCGGATCGGGCTACGCGGCGCCGGGTCTTTGCGCACCCGGACAGATCGCTGTGCGCTTCGCGGGGACCTCTTCACCCACCGTATACATTCCCGATCGCTATTGCCGCGTTCGCGCGATCAGTCCGTACGGATTCAGCGCCGGCGTGACGACCGTCGTCGGCGCGGACGCGAACGGCGCACCCGCCTGCGGGTATGGCGGAGACGGCGGCTTGGCGAATCGGGCTGTGCTGAATTCGCGGCCGGGTGCCGTCGCGATCGACACCGTCGGCAACCTCTTCATCGCCGATTCCGAAAACCACTGCATCCGCAAAGTCGACGCGGCCACCCAAATCATTTCGACGGTCGTCGGTGTCTGCGGAACGCCGAGTCCCGCGACGTCGGGAGATGCCGGACCTGCGACGCCCATCCCCGTCGCGGCCGTGAGGCTGCGCAACCCGCGCGGCGTCGCGACCGACGGCATGGCCAACCTGTACATCGCCGACACCGGCAACCAGCGCGTTTTGAAGGTGACCGCTGACGGTGTGGCGGTCACGCTTGCCGGATGGGTGATGCACGCATGGTGATCTCGATGTCGACGCGGAACGAGGCGCGCAGATGAAAGGCACGTGGATTGCGGCGTTGGCGGTGTGGCTAGCCGGGAGCGGCAGCGCCCTGGGTCAAACGACATTCAGCATCACCCAGATTTTTTCGGATCTGGATGGTGGCATCCAGTACATCGTGCTGACCGAGATGGCAGGCTTGAATGACCAGCAGCATTTCAGCGGATTGACGATCACGAGCACCTACAACGGAGTCGCGCATCAATTCACGTTTGCAAACGATCTTGCGAGCAGCCAGACCGCGCACATGCGAATCGTGCTGGCGGCGGGATCCTATCTGAACGACGACGGCAAGCCCACGTTGAACACTTTCACCGCGTGCTGCTCGTATTCGTTCACGGCGGACTACCCGCTGCCCGAACGCTTTCTGGGGACCGCAGGGGGCACGATCGATTTTGCGGGAATCGACCGGTTCACTTACGCCGGCATGCCCGCGGACGGCGTCAACGCGCTCAATCGTGATGGAACGGTCGCGCCAACGTCGCTGCTCTCGGCTCCGCGCTTCGTGTCGGCGATCGAGTATGAGAATGCGGTGCTGGGACGCCACTTCCTGACCGCGAAGGGCGCCGAGATCGATCTGCTCGATCGCGGGCTCGTGCCGGGATGGCTGCGTACAGGACAGTCGTTCGTGATCAGCGGCACCATGCACAACGGCGACATTGAATACCACTACATCGGCGCACCGATTTGCGCGGCGAGCCTCCCGGGGCTCGATACCGCCGCGGCCGCCGCGGCGATGGATCCCGCGACGTGCAACGGCCCGAGCGGGCAATACGCTCCGATTGCCGACGACGGCGATATCGCGTTTTACGCGGCACAAATCGATCCGACGACCGGCGAGTGCCCGACAATGCTCGGCTTCATCGACGGCGATATTCCGACGTCTCCGGTCTATCGCGTCGTGCGCACGACGGGCACGGCCGACGTCCGGTACGTCAGGGATTTCGAGCTGCGCAACCAGATGATCGGGCAGGGTTGGTTGCCACGCGGGTCCGGTGCTCTGGGGATCGCTTGGTGCAGCCGCTGAAATTGCCGGGTGATGGCGCAGCCGCGGCGTCGGCGGGTGCCGATGCGCACAAACGGTCCGACGCGCCGCGCAACGCTCCGCGCGAGGGCTAGGGCTACCAGTAGCGCAGCGCGGCGCGGAACATCGACACGAGGTCGTCGCGGCCGACGTCGATCGGCGCGTTCTTGATCACCCGGTATTGCGGCTCCGCGCCGGTCGCGAGCGCGTCGAGCTCGCCTTCGCCGAACCCCAGTGCAGACAGGCCGTTGGGCATGCCCGTCGATCTCATCAGCGCGATCACGCGCGTCGCGAGCACCTCGCCGGCATCGTCGCGGCCGGCGTCGCGCATGTCGGCGCCGAGGCTCTGCGCGCAATGGAGATGGCGCTCGGGATGCGCGTGCGCGGTGTAGCGCCACACCGACGGATTGTTGAGCACGACCGACATGCCGTGCGGCACCAGCGTCTTGCCCTGCGGATAGCCGGCGACGTGCCAGTCGCGCGCGAGCCCGGACACCGCATACGAGAGTCCGTGCGGCAGGTGGCAGCCCGACGCGTTGAACGCGATGCCCGACAGCATCGCCGCGTACATCATCTCGCTGCGCGCCTCGTCGTCGGCGGGGTCGCTCACCGCCCGCACCAGGAATTCGCCGACGAGCTTCAGTGCCTGGGTGGCGAGCAGGTCCGAGAACGCGTTGGCCCCCTGCGACACCGGGCGCTGCACGCCCTGCGCCGGGTTGAGCCGGCGCGGGAACGCGCGCGCGGTCATCGCTTCCAGCGAATGGCTCATGCAATCGAAGCCGGTCGACGCCACCGCCATCGGCGGCAGCGTAGCGGTGACGTCGGGATCGACCAGCGCGATCGTGGGAATGAGCCGCCGCGAAATGATGCCGGTCTTGGCGTTCATCGCGCGCAGCGTGAAGATCGCGATGCCCGTGGTCTCCGAGCCGGTGCCCGACGTCGTTGGGCACGCGATGTGCGGCTTGACGGCGCCGGGGACGCGGCGCCCGTCGCCGATCGGCGCGTTGACGTAAGTCATGAACGGCGCCGGATGCGACGCGTAGAGGTTGGCCGCCTTGCACGTGTCGATCACCGACCCGCCGCCGACCGATACATAGCCGTCGACGCGCGCCTCGGCGGCGAAGCGCGCGGCGTGCTGCAGCGACTGGTCGCTGGGCTCGATCTCGACTTCGTCGTAGACGACGGTGTCGACGCGGCTGGCCGCGAGCGAGGCCCGGACCTCGGCAACGAGGGGTCCCGAGGCAAGCGATCGGTCGGTGAACAGCCCGACGCGGGCAAGGCCGAGGTCGCGCGCGGCCTCGCCTGCCTCGGCAAGCACGCCGCGGCCGAACGTGAACGTCGGCATGCCGACGGTGAAACCGCGGTCGCTACCCTCGGTCAGCGCGAAATCGGCATGGCAACAGCGCATCGTGTCTCCCGCGGACAACGGTCGGTTGCAACGATTGTGCGCCGGGCCCTTCCCGCGGGCCTCGCAACGGCTCGAATCGCACTCACAAGCCATTGATTTTTAACCGATAACTGGCTGCACCTTGGGGCAAAACGCAGGAATCGTGCCGGTTTGACGATGAAGCACGGTCGCTGCTACAATCGCACGTTTCACGGAGGGGTTCCCGAGCGGTCAAAGGGAGCAGACTGTAAATCTGCCGGCTCTGCCTTCGAAGGTTCGAATCCTTCCCCCTCCACCGTCGTCCAGGGGTCGGTGGCGGTGGCCTGTTGAGGTTGCGTCGCGTCGCCTGTGGCGGTGGAGGGCTGAAACCTGACATATCGGAGGTCGAAGGGCTCGATCTGCGGCATCGGACGTCCTGGCTGGCGGCCAACGCGAATGGAATCGGTGCCCGGTGCATCGGCGAGGACGCGCAGCGCATCTGATTTCTGTCAACCGACAACCGACTCCCGAAGCGGGTGTAGCTCAATGGCAGAGCAGAAGCCTTCCAAGCTTACGACGAGGGTTCGATTCCCTTCACCCGCTCCATTCCGCGATCGCTTGCGCGAGCGAACGATGCCGGAACGCGAATTCGCGGGGGTGCCTTGAAGCGGGCGATGGGCGCAATGCGGCGGTAAGCGAAGTACATGGCCCATGTAGCTCAGTGGCAGAGCACTCCCTTGGTAAGGGAGAGGTCGAGCGTTCAATCCGCTCCATGGGCACCACCGAAGTGCGGGCAAAAGTACAACCCTACTTTTGCCCGGATTGACTTCCCGGGAATCGCCGGCAGAGCCGGACAATTTCCGGCGGCAAATACGACGACGGAACGTTGGAGATCGCGATGGCAAAAGGCAAATTCGAACGGACGAAGCCGCACGTGAACGTGGGGACGATCGGTCACGTGGATCACGGCAAGACGACTTTGACGGCGGCGATCACGTCGGTGCTGTCGAAGAAGTTTGGTGGTGAGGCGAAGGCGTACGACCAGATCGACAACGCGCCGGAGGAGAAGGCGCGGGGGATCACGATCAACACGGCGCACGTGGAGTACGAGACGCAGAACCGGCACTACGCGCACGTGGACTGTCCGGGGCACGCGGACTACGTGAAGAACATGATCACGGGCGCGGCGCAGATGGACGGGGCGATTCTGGTGGTGAGTGCGGCGGACGGGCCGATGCCGCAGACGCGGGAGCACATTCTGCTGGCGCGGCAGGTGGGGGTGCCGTACATCATTGTTTACCTGAACAAGGCGGACATGGTGGACGACAAGGAGTTGCTGGAGCTGGTGGAGATCGAGGTGCGGGAGCTGTTGTCCAAGTACGAGTTTCCGGGGGACAAGACGCCGATCGTGATTGGTTCGGCGAAGCTGGCGTTGGAAGGCGACAAGGGCGAGCTCGGCGAAGGCTCGATCATGAAGCTGGCGGACGCACTGGACAGCTACATTCCGCAGCCGAAGCGGCTGATCGACGGGCCGTTCCTGCTGCCGGTGGAAGACGTGTTCTCGATCTCGGGTCGGGGGACGGTGGTGACGGGGCGTGTGGAGCGTGGGGTGGTGAAGGTGGGCGACAACCTGGAGATCGTGGGGTTGAAGCCGACGCTGGCGACGGTGTGCACGGGGGTGGAGATGTTCCGCAAGCTGCTGGACCAGGGGCAGGCGGGGGACAACGTCGGGGTGTTGCTGCGCGGGACGAAGCGCGAGGAAGTGGAGCGCGGGCAGGTGCTGGCGAAGCCTGGGAGCATCACGCCGCACACGAAGTTCAGCTGCGAGGTGTACATCCTGAGCAAGGAAGAGGGTGGTCGGCACACGCCGTTCTTTCCGGGGTATCGGCCGCAGTTTTATTTCCGCACGACGGACGTGACGGGGAGCTGCGAGCTGCCGGCGGGGACGGAGATGGTGATGCCTGGGGACAACGTGGCGATGACGGTGACGCTGATCCAGCCGATCGCGATGGAAGAGGGGCTGCGTTTTGCGATCCGCGAGGGCGGCCGCACGGTGGGCGCCGGCGTGGTGTCGAAGGTCATCGAGTAGCGGAGATCAACGGAAGGCCAGTAGCTCAATTGGCAGAGCGGCGGTCTCCAAAACCGCAGGTTGGGGGTTCGATTCCCTCCTGGCCTGCCACTTCCAGGGATCAGGAATCAGAAATCGGGAATCAGAGGCCGCGAGTTCCTCGTGGCGCGACAAGCGGGTCGCGACACACGGCGTCTGAATTCGAACTGATCCTGATCCGTGAAGCGGCGGGTTCTTGAAATGAATGCGAGGAGTGGGAACGAGGAGTTCATCGGTTGATGGCAGCGCAACGGCACGCGCGGTTGCGATTCCGATCCCTGAACGCCGATTCCTGATCCCTTAGATGGACAAACTGAAAATCGTAGTCGCGTTGGCTTGCGTCGTCCTCGGCGTATTTGGTTACTACTATTTCGCCGAGACGCTGCCTGCCGTGGTCCGCGTGCTGCTGGTGCTGGGCGGCCTCGTCGCCGCGGCGCTCGTGGCGTGGACGTCGGAGCCCGGCCGCGCATTCTTCGCATTCGCGAAGGACGCGTGGCAGGAGGCCGACCGCGTGTCGTGGCCGACGGGCAAGGAGACCATGCAGACGACGCTGATCGTGTTCGCGTTCGTGGCGATCATGGCGCTGTTCCTGTTCTCGATCGACACGACACTCGCATGGCTGCTCAAGCTCGCGACCGGACGGGGTCAATGATGGCGAAGCGCTGGTTCGTGGTGCACGCGTACTCGGGATTCGAGAAGAGCGTGCAACGCGCATTGTTGGAGCGGATCAAGCGCTCGGAGATCGCCGACCAGTTCGGCCAGATCCTGGTGCCGGTCGAGGAAGTCGTGGAGATGAAGGCGGGCGCCAAGGCCATCTCGGAGCGCAAGTTCTTCCCCGGCTACGTGCTGGTCGAGATGGAGATGAGCGACGACTCGTGGCACCTCGTCAAGAGCACGCCGAAGGTCACCGGATTCGTGGGCGGCACGGCCAACAAGCCGACGCCGATCACGCAGAAGGAAGTCGATGCCATCCTGCGCCAGGTGCAGGAAGGGGTGGAGAAGCCGCGTCCGAAGGTGCTGTTCGAGATGGGCGAGGCGGTGCGCGTGAAGGACGGCCCGTTCACCGATTTCCACGGCAACGTGGAGGACGTGAACTACGAGAAGAGCAAGT
>DATBOK010000144.1:0-16877 GCA_036553845.1 Casimicrobiaceae bacterium | reverse complement strand
CAAGCCACCGGCTGCCGTCGTCGATCGCCACGTGCGCCGACAGCGCGACGTCGTCGCTTCCCATGTGCCACACGTGCAGGTCGTGCACATTGGACACCCCAGCGAGCCGCGACAGCGCGTTGCCGATCTCGCCGTAGTCGAGGTGCGCCGGCACGCCCTCCATCAGCACTGCGGAGGTCTGCCGCAACAGCCGCCAGGTCGAGCGCAGGATCAGCAGCGAGATGGCGATCGACAGGATGGGATCGATCGGCATCCAGCCGGTGGTGGCGATGACGACACCCGCGGCGATCGCCGCCACGGAGCCCAGCAGGTCGCCGATCACGTGCAGCAGGGCCGCGCGCAGATTGAGCGAGGATTGCGCGCGCGTGAGCGTCCATGCGGCGGCGATGTTCACGCCGAGGCCGACGACGGCGATGGCGAGCAGGAGACCGCCCGCGACCGGCACCGGATGCGCGAGACGCTGCACCGCCTCGAACACGATGCCGGCGACGATCAGCAGCATGACCAGCGCGTTGATGAACGCAGCCAGCACCTCGGCGCGCGCGTAGCCGTACGACGCCCGCGGCGACGGCGGCCGCTGCGCGAGCTTCTGCGCGAATATCGCCGCCGCCAGCGCCGCGGCGTCGGTGATCATGTGTCCGGCGTCGGACAGCAGGGCGAGCGAATGCGCGAAGACGCCGCCCACCGCCTCCACCACGGCGAAGCCCGCGGTGATCGCGAAAGCGATCGCCAGCGCGCGCACCGGCGCCGACGCATGGTCGTGGACTCCATGGTCGTGCGCGAGGCGATCGTGCGTCGCGTGCGCATGTGCCGCGTGGCCGTGCGAGGTGCCCATGCCGGGCATTGTCGCGCAACCCGGGCTTCCGCGCGACTCGCTACATCTGCTTGAACAGATGCGAATAGGCGCGCGACACCTGCACCATTTCCGGCCGCGATTTCAGTGTCAGTATGACCCGCCCGGTCAGGTCGCGCGTGGTCGTGCGCACGTGCTCCAGATTGACCACGGTGCCGCGGTGCACCTGCCAGAATTTCTGCGGGTCGAGCTTGTCGACGATGTCCTTGACCGGCGTGCGGATCAGTGCCTCGCCGCCTGCGGTGAACACGCTCGTGTACTTGTCGTTGGCCTGGAAGTACGCGACGTCGGCGACGGCGATGAGCTGCACGGCGTCGCCCACGCCGGCGCGGATCCACGCCAGCCGCTCGACGCCGGCGCCTGGCAACGCCATGCCGGGCAGATGCCGCGCGAGCGCGGCCAGCACGCTGTCCAGCTCGGCCGGCGGTTGCGGAGCCATGAGACGCTGCTTGAGGCGATCGATGGACTCCCGCAGGCGAGCGTCGTCGACGGGCTTCAGCAGGTAGTCGACCGCGGCGCGCTCGAACGCGGCGAGCGCGTATTCGTCGTGCGCGGTGACGAACACCACCTGCACGCCCGCGCCCGCGGCGCGCGCGACGTCGAGTCCGGTGAGTCCGGGCATGCGGATGTCGAGGAAGGCGACGTCCGGACTCTCCTGCGCGATCAGCGCCTGCGCCTCAGGCCCGTTGGCGGCAACGCCGGCGATGACGAGCTCCGGCCACAGCGCCTTGAGCCGGCCGACGAGGAAATCGGCGAGCCGTGCCTCGTCGTCGGCGACGATCGCGACCGGCGGTCGCCCGGCACCGGCCGGCATCATGCGAGCGGAAGCCGCAGCGCCACGCGCGCGCCGCTCGGCACGTTGTCGGTGACCGTCATCGTCGCGCGCTCGCCATAGAGCACGGCAAGGCGCGAGCGCAGGTTGGCGAGCCCGATGCCGGTCGAGCTCGCCGCATTGCGGGTCGCGCGAAAGCCATCGCCCGTATCGGTGACGCACACTTCGACGGCGTTGCCGTCGCGGTGCGCGGCGATCGCGATCGAGCCGCCGTCGAGCCGCGGCTCGAGCCCGTGCTTGACCGCGTTCTCGACCAGCGGCTGCAGGATCGCCGGCGGCAGCACGATGCCGCCCAGGCCGGCGTCGACATCGATCGTCCATGTAAGGCGCCGGCCCATCCGCATCTCGACCAGCTCGAGATACGCGCGCGTCCATGCCACCTGGCTCGCGAGCGTCGCCGTGTCGGTGGCGGCCGCCGCGGTTGCGCGCAGCAGCGCGATCAGGTGGGCGAGCATGCGCCGCGCCGCGACCGGGTCGGACTCGATCGTCGAGTCGACGTGCGCCAGCGTGTTGTAGAGGAAATGCGGCTCGACCTGCGCCTCGAGCAGCTTCATCTGCGCGAGTGCCGTGGCCCGCTCGGCGGCGGCGACCCGGGCGGTCTCCTGCGCCATGGCCGCCTCGACGCGCGCCGCGCGCTCGCGCGGAATGAAGATCGCCAGGAGCACGCAGGAAATGATCATCGACACGCCGGACATCACCAGCATGTTGCGCGGCTGCATGATCCAGTGGCGCATGTCGGCGCCGCCGACGATGCCCGACGCGAGCCACATGCCGGCGAACAGGCACACGAGCGGCACACCTGCGTAATAGACCATCCGCTTCACGATGTTCTGCGAGTCGATCGTCGGCAGGATCCGGCCGCCCGCCGCGAACGCGACGTGGATCAGGTAGCCGATGCACTGCGCGAAGACCATGTTCGGCCAGAACATCTCGAAAAAACCCGTGCGCGGGCTGAACAGGAGCCCCATCACCGTGAAGGCGAGCGCGAAGCCTGTATTCCAGATCAGCGTGTAGACGAGGTCGCGCGTGATCGAGTACGGCCAGCGCCGGAAGAACGGGATCGCCAACAGCGGATGGTTGCCGAGGCCGCCGCCGCAGCCGCGTGTGGGAGAGGATGGGTTCATGGCACCGGTATCAAGCGTAGTCGCAATGGCGCGCATCGTCATCCCGGCGGCGGCGGAGGGCGAGCGCGTTGCGACGGACCCCCCGCGAAGCGGGACGGACGGTCGTGGCGCTTCGCTGCCGGCAAGGCACGAGGCGAGGGCGACGCTAGAATGGCGCGATGGAAAGCCTCGAGCGCGCGCGACGGATCGACGCCCTCCTGCCGCAGACGCAGTGCACGCGCTGCGGCTACGCCGACTGCCGCGCATATGCCGAGGCGATCGCCGACGGCCGCGCCGGGATCGATCGCTGCCCGCCCGGCGGCGACGCCACGATCGCGGCGCTCGCCAAGCTGACGGGGCAGCCGCGGGTCCCGCTCGACCCCGCATGCGGCGAATACCGTGCACTGGAAGTCGCGCGCATCGACGACGCCGCCTGCATCGGCTGCACGCTGTGCATCGCCGCGTGTCCGGTCGACGCGATCATCGGCGCGCCGAAGCGGATGCACGCGATCGTCGCGTCACTGTGCTCGGGCTGCGGCCTCTGCCTGCCGCCCTGCCCGGTGGACTGCATCGCGCTCGTGCCGGCCGCCCGCCCGTGGACCGACGCCGACGCCGGCGACGCGCGCGTGCGTCACGAGGCGCGGCGCGCGCGACTGGTGCGCGCCGAGCGCGTCAGTCAGCGTCCGGCCCGCATCGCCGACGGCGAGCGCCGCGCGGCCCGGGCGGCGCGCGTGGCCGCGGCGCTGGTGCGCGCACGCGTGCGACGCGGCATTCCGGCATGAACGCCGCCAAGCGCCGCGCGATCTTCGAGCGGCTGCGCGCGGCCAATCCGAATCCGCGGACCGAGCTCAGCTATCGCACGCCGTACGAGCTGCTGGTGGCGGTCGTGCTGTCCGCGCAGGCGACCGACCGCAGCGTCAACCTCGCCACGCACAAGCTCTACCGGGTCGCCGCCACGCCGCAATCGATGGTGCGCCTGGGCGTCGCCGGCCTCGAGCCCTACATCAGCTCGATCGGCCTGTGGCGCAACAAGGCGAAGAACGTCGTCGCGCTGTCGCAGATGCTGATCGACCGCCACGGCGGCGACGTGCCGGCCACGCGCGAGGCGCTGGAAGCGCTGCCGGGCGTGGGCCGCAAGACCGCCAACGTCGTGCTCAACACCGCATTCGGCCAGCCGACGATTGCCGTCGACACCCACATCTTCCGGGTCGCCAACCGCACGGGACTCGCGCCCGGCGCCAACGTCGTCGAGGTGGAAAACCGCCTCGAGAAATTCGTGCCGGAGGAATTCCGTCACGACTGCCATCACTGGCTGATCCTGCATGGGCGCTATGTCTGCACGGCGCGCGCGCCGAAATGTGGCGAATGCGTGATCGTCGACCTGTGCGAGTACCGGCACAAGAACCTGCCGAAGGACGCGCCTGTTCGCACGGCCCCCCGTGCGGGCGGCCGGACAGCCGCCGTTGCGCCGGCCGCGCGATCGCGTGCGCGGAAGCGCCGCTGATGTACGCGCCGAGCCGCGACGAGGCGCGCCGGTTCCTGGTCGACGCGTGGGGCAAATACCGCGCGTCGCAGCCGCTGACGGCGCTCGAGCAGATCGCCGTGACGATCATCGCGCGCCATCCCGAGTATCACGCGATGCTCGAGGACTCCGAGCGCCACGTCGAGCGCGATTTCTCCCCCGAGGAGGGCGCGACCAATCCGTACTTGCACCTGGCGCTGCACCTTGCGGTGGCCGAGCAGCTCGCCATTGACCAGCCGCCCGGCATCCGCGCGCATTTCGAGCGCCTCGCGGTAGCGCACGGCGACGAGCACGCGGCATTGCACGCGATCACCGACTGCCTGGCGGAAACCGTGTGGCAGGCGCAGCGCACCGGCAGCGCGCCCGATCCCGACATCTATCGCGACTGCCTTGCGCGCGCCCGTTGAGGTGCGCGCCAGGCAAAAGGGCGTCCGCAGACGCCCTTTTTCGATTGCCGTGGCCCGCGCCGCCTCAGAACTTGTCGTGCACCACCGCCGGCTGCGCGCCGTAGTACGCCGCGAGGTTGTCGATGTCGTCCGTCGACAGCGTGGCGGCGAATCCCGCCATGATCGGGTTCTTGCGCGCCCCGGACTTGTAGTCGCGCAGCGCCTTGGCGAGGTAGTCCGGATGCTGGCCGCCGAGGCGCGGGAAGTCGGGCGACGGGCTGTTGCCGTCGGCGCCATGGCAGGCCTGGCAGACGTCGTTGACGATCTTCTTCGCGGCCGCCGCATCGGCAGCCATCGCGGGTGCGGCAGCGAACGCCGCGGCGAGCACGATGGCGGGAAAGAGGTTCTGCGTCATTTGCGCGCCGTCACTGTCGATTGCCCGTAGTACGCGGCGAGGTCGGCCATGTCCTGGTCGCTGAGCGAAGCCGCGATGCTGCGCATCGACGGATGGCTGCGCTCGCCGCTCTTGTATTCCTGCAGCGCCTTGACGAGGTACTCGGGGTGCTGCCCGCCGAGGCGCGGCACCGAATACACCTCGGGAAACGCGGTGCGGAAACCGGGAATGCCGTGGCAGCCCTCGCACATCCGCGTCTTGTCGGCGCCTTGCGCCGCGTTGCCCACGATCGGCGCGGGAGCCTGCGCGAACGCGAAGTTGGATAGGCCGGCGGCAAGCGCGGCCATCGTCATGAGTTTCTTCATCGACCAGTCGGAAAGGTGCGTCGGTAATCGCCGCGGGAGCACGCAGCGCAAAACCCGCGAATTATAGGTTTTCGGACGGATGCGGGTCAAATGCGCTCAGCGCTCGAGATACTTGAGCTTGTCCGCGACGTCCTTCCAGTCGTCGGCGTCGTCCGGCGCCGGCTTGCGCTCGATGATGGGCTTCCACAGCTTGGCCAGCTCGGCGTTGATGACCTTGAATTTTTCCTGCTCGGCCGGCACGTCGTCCTCGGCGAAGATTGCGTCCACCGGGCATTCGGCGACGCACAGCGTGCAGTCGATGCACTCGTCGGGATCGATGACGAGGAAATTCGGGCCTTCGCGAAAGCAGTCCACCGGGCACACGTCGACACAGTCGGTGTACTTGCAGCGAATGCAGCTTTCGGTGACGACATAGGTCATGGCGCGGCACTTGCAAGGACGTTCAAGGGCTTGAATTTTAGCAGAATCCCCCCAACCCTTTAGGATGCGCGGTCGCTCGCTTGCCACCGCACGGCAATTTGGGCTACCGTAAGCTCACTTGCCGCGCGAGACGAATCTCGCCGCGTTTCGACATAACTTCCGGGCAGCGCCGCCTGCCCTTTCGGGGCTCCCACATGAACCAGGCAACGACGCACGCGACGATCAAGCACGTATCCGACTCCACGTTCGAGAACGACGTCATCAACGCGGGCACGCCCGTGCTGGTCGATTTTTGGGCGGAATGGTGCGGGCCGTGCAAGATGTTCGCGCCGATCCTGGACGAGATCGCCCGCGAGTACGACGGCAAGATCACGATCGCCAAGATGGACATCGACGCCAATCCCGCCACGCCGGTCAAGTACGGCATCCGCGGCATTCCGACGGTGATCCTCTACAAGGGCGGCCAGGCGCAGGCGCAGAAGGTCGGCGCCCTGTCCAAATCGCAGCTCACGGCATTCCTTGACAGCCACCTCTAAAGGCGGTTAGCCTCCCACCTCGACGAACGTTGCGCCGGGCTCCACGGCCCGGTGCGGCGTCCAACGGTTTCGCCGCTCCCCGTCTCGCGGCGCCCGCTCCCCGAATCCAGAAACTTCCGCCGCGGCCCGCGTGCCGCCCTCCGCCATTTTCGCGCCGACGCACACGCGCGCCCATCGCACCATGCATCTGTCCGAACTCAAAGCCAAGCACGTCTCCGAACTGCTCGATATCGCGAACTCGATGGAAATCGAGGGCGCGAATCGCATGCGCAAACACGACCTCATCTTCGCGCTCCTCAAGAGCCAGGCGAAGAAGGGCGAAAGTATCTTCGGCGAAGGCGTGCTGGAAGTGCTGCCCGACGGCTTCGGCTTCCTGCGCGCGCCGGATACCTCGTACCTTGCGGGCACCGACGACATCTACATCTCGCCGTCGCAGATCCGCCGCTTCAACCTTCACACCGGCGACACGATCGAGGGCGAGATCCGCACGCCGAAGGAAGGCGAGCGCTACTTCGCGCTGGTCAAGGTCGACCGCGTCAACGGCGAGCCGCCCGAGGCCGCCAAGAACAAGATCCTGTTCGAGAACCTGACGCCGCTGTTCCCGGACGAGCCGCTGATCCTCGAGCGCGACATCAAGGCCGAGGAGAACATCACCGGCCGCGTCATCGACATCATCGCGCCGATCGGCAAGGGCCAGCGCGGCCTCCTGGTTTCGAGCCCCAAGTCCGGCAAGACCGTGATGCTGCAGCACGTCGCGCATTCGATCGCCGCCAACCATCCGGAATGCGTGCTGATCGTGCTGCTGATCGACGAGCGCCCGGAGGAAGTGACCGAGATGCAGCGCACGGTGCGCGGCGAGGTCGTGGCGTCGACGTTCGACGAGCCGGCCACGCGCCACGTGCAGGTGGCCGAGATGGTGATCGAGAAGGCCAAGCGCCTGGTCGAGCACAAGAAGGACGTCGTGATCCTGCTCGATTCGATCACGCGCCTCGCGCGCGCCTACAACACGGTGGTCCCCGCCTCGGGCAAGGTGCTCACCGGCGGCGTCGACGCCAATGCGCTGCAGCGGCCGAAGCGCTTCTTCGGCGCCGCGCGCAACATCGAGGAAGGCGGCTCGCTGACGATCATCGCCACGGCGCTGATCGACACCGGCTCGCGGATGGATGACGTGATCTACGAGGAATTCAAGGGCACCGGCAACATGGAAATCCATCTCGACCGGCGCATGGCCGAGAAGCGCACCTACCCCGCGATCAACGTCAACCGTTCCGGCACGCGCAAGGAGGAGATGCTCCTCAAGCCCGAGATCCTGCAAAAGGTGTGGGTGCTGCGCAAGGTGCTCTACCCGATGGACGACCTCGAGGCCACCGAGTTCCTGGTCGACAAGGTCAAGGCCACCAAGAACAACGCCGAGTTCTTCGACTCGATGCGCCGGGGCTGATTGCAGCCGCCCCCTGGGCACTCCGCGAGCATTGCGCGGGGTCGCCGGGGCGGCGGGCGACTATGGCGCAGTCGTCGCGGCGGGTGATGCGGCGATTGGGCCCGTTGGGTCGGGCCCCGAAGCCGCATCGGGTACCCGCCCGACGACGCGGGTGCGCCATCGGAGCCCGCCGCCCCGGCGGCCCCGCGCAATGCGACGTTGCGGCACACGCGATTCCAACGGCCCTTCCCGATGTTCACAATGTGTCGGACTGGCGTACGCTAGTCTGCGTGTTGCCGCTCGGCGTCGTAGGGCCGAGCACTCACTGATCGTCATCCCTCCGGAGGCTTCCATGGCACGCAAGTACATCGATTGCCGCGACATGCCGAGCGACGTCAAGTGCACGATCGCGATCTCCGCCGACAGCGCCGACGAGGTCGTCGAGGCCGCTGCCCAGCATGCCGTCAGGGTGCACAAGCACCCGGACTCGCCCGAGTTGCGCAAGGACATCCGCAAGATGGTCAAGGACGGCAACCCGCGCGCCTGACCGAACCACCGGGCCGCGCGGGGGGGGCCAGCCCCGGCGCCGTCCCGCCAATGCCGTCCGGGCTGCGCCGGCTGCCGTCTCCGGAGACCTCTCTGGCCGTGACCCGAGGCAGGGCTTCGTAAGTTCCTGTATCGACAGGGCTAATGGGCGCCCATTGATTGTCGCGGGGCAGTCCCCATCTTGCGTTGCAACACGAAATCGCGGATAATCAATGGCTTGATTCCCGCCGCGACTCACGTGTGATGCGCCCGCCGCCCGCACGTGAAGGTGGCAGAGCCGGACTCGCGCCCCACGGGTCCCACGAAAGAACGCCATGAAATCCGCCACCCATCCGAAGTACAGCGAAATCCACGTGACCTGCAGCTGCGGCAACACGTTCGTCACGCGCTCGACGGTGGAAAAGCCGCTGCACGTCGAAGTGTGCTCGGTGTGCCACCCCTTCTATACCGGCAAGCAGAAGGTCGTCGACACGGCGGGCCGCATCGACAAGTTCCGCCAGCGCTACGGCACCAAGCGTCCGACCGCGTCGGCCTGATCGCCGCGCAACTCGCGCGACCCCACGAAAAGGCAGCTTCGGCTGCCTTTTTTGTCCCGTCCCGATAGCGCACAATTCCACTCCGTGCTCGCCCCTCGCCCACGCCGCGACGAGTCGATCGACCCGGCTGACGTCTCGCCTTCCGGTCCGCAGCGGGCGTGGAAGCAGTTCGGACTCCTCCTGCTTTGCGGCGCATGGATCGCGCTTGGCCTGATCGGCCACGATCCGTGGAAGACGGAGGACGCGATGACCTTCAGCATCGCCACCGACATGGTGCAGCGCCGCGACATCGTCGCGCCGATCCTCGTCGGCGAGCCGCGGTTCGACCATGGCGTGCTGGTGCCGGCGCTCGCCGCCGGCACCGAGCGCCTCTTCGCGCCGGTGCTCGCGCTGCACAACGCCGCGCGTCTCGCCGTCGGCATCGTGCTGGTGCTGATCTTGCTTTTCGCGTCGATGGCGGCGCGCGAGCTCTACGGCCGTGCCTTCCGCTGGCTGCCGGTGCTGATCCTGATCGGGTCGGTCGGCTTTTTCGACCGCGCGCACGCGCTGTCGGGCGACCTCGGGGTGACGCTCGGCGTGGCGATCGCGCTGTACGGATTCGCGCTGGCGCTGCGCATGCCGATCGGCGGCGGCGTCGTCATCGGACTCGGTGCGGCGGTGGGATTCCTGTCGCGCGGATTCGCGGTTCCCCTGTGGGTCGGCGTCGCCGCGCTGCTGCTGCCGATCGCCGGCGCGGCGTGGCGCACCCGCGCATTCGCGGCGACGATGGGCATCGCCGTCGCCGTCACGTTCATGGTCGGCGCCACCTGGCCGTTCGCGATGTACATGCGCGACGCGGGTCTGTTCGGGCACTGGCGGGACGCCGAAACCTTCGCGCGCTATTTCGCGTGGCTCGGCGATCCGGCCGATTTCGATCCCACCTACGCGCTCAAGAACCTGCCGTGGTTCGCGTGGCCCGCGTTGCCGCTGGTGCTGTGGACGTACTGGATCCGCGGCCGCGGTTTCAAGGGCGGCCTCGCGCAGGCTGCCGTGACGCTGCCGACGGTGTTCGCCGCCGTCGTCCTCGCCGGCCTCGTGGCGATGCGCGATCCCACGCTGACGGCCATGCTGCCGCTGCTGGTGCCGCTCGCCGTGCTCGCCTCGCTCGAGGTGGACACGCTCAACCGCAGCTTCTCCGGCGCGCTCGACTGGTTCGGCATCCTCACGTTCGGCCTGCTCGCCACTTTGCTGTGGTTCCTGTGGATCGATGCCTACTTCAACAGCATGTCGCCCGCCGTCGCACGATTCTTCCGCGACACCGAGTTCGGGTACCGGCCGCCGTTCCGGCTGTGGGCGGTGCTCATCGCGCTGTTCCTGACGTTGCTATGGATCGCGCTGGTGCGTCCCGCGCGCAAGTCGAACCGCCGCGCGCTCCTCAACTGGGCAGCCGGCATCGTGCTGGTGTGGGGCCTCTATTCGACGATCTGGCTGCCGTACCTCGACTCGCGCCGCAGCTACCGCTCGATGGCGACCGCGATCGTGCCGCACCTGCCGGCCGCCGGATGCGTCGCCGGGCGCAACCTGGGCGACGCGCAGCGCGCGCTGCTGCACTACTACACCGGCCTCGTGACGATTGCCGACGGCTCGCCGGCGGCGGCAAAATGCGACACGCTGCTGGTCCAGTACGGCCGCCAGTATCCCGACCGCCTGCAGGGTTGGCACACGCTCTGGGAGGGCCAGCGCCGCGGCGACGACACCGAGCACTTCGCGCTATACGCAAAGGATGCGTCGTGAAGTTCATCGACGAAGCGGTGATCGAGGTGCACGCGGGGGACGGCGGCAACGGCGTGGCGTCGTTTCGCCGCGAGAAGTACGTACCGCGCGGCGGCCCGGACGGCGGCGACGGCGGGCGCGGCGGCAGCATCATTGCGCTGGCCGACCGCAACATCAACACGCTGATCGACTATCGCTACGCGCGCATCCATCGCGCCAGGCGCGGCGAGAACGGCCATGGCGCCGACAAGTATGGGCGCGGCGCCGACGACATCACGCTGCGCATGCCGGTCGGCACCGTCATCGCCGATGCCGACACGGGAGAGCTCATCGCCGATCTCGCGCACGACGGCGCGACGGCGCTGGTCGCGCGCGGCGGCAAGGGCGGTCTCGGCAACCTGCATTTCAAGTCGAGCACCAATCGCGCGCCGCGCCAGTTCACCCCCGGCGAAACCGGCGAGGCGCGGCGGCTGCGCCTCGAGCTGCGCGTGCTCGCCGACGTCGGCCTCGCGGGCATGCCCAACGCCGGCAAGTCGACGCTGGTGCGCGCGATCTCGGCGGCGCGCCCCAAGGTGGCCGACTATCCGTTCACCACGCTTGCGCCGTCGCTCGGCGTGGTGCGCACCGACGAGCGGCGCAGCTTCGTGATCGCCGACATCCCAGGTCTCATCGAAGGCGCGGCCGACGGCGCGGGGCTCGGCCATCAGTTCCTGCGCCACCTGCAGCGCACGCGGCTTCTCGTGCATGTGGTCGACGTGCTGCCACCCGATCCGGACGCCGACCCGGTCGCCGACGCCCGCGCGATCGGGCGCGAGCTCGCGCGCTACGACGACACGCTCGCGGCCAAGCCGCGCTGGCTGGTGATCAACAAGCTCGACCTGATCGAGCCTGCGGCGCGCGACAAGACCGTCAAGGCGTTCGTCAAGGCGCTGAAATGGAAGGCGCCGGTGTTCGCCATCTCCGCGGTCGCCGGCGACGGACTGCGCCCGCTCACGCACGCGATCCAGGATTGGCTCGACGCCCATCCGGCGGCTGCGCCCGACGCCGCGATCGCGCCGGACGTGCCGATCGTGGTGAAGCCGCAGCCGGTGCGCGTGCGTCGCGTGCGGCGGACGAACGCCGACGACGCCACATGAACGGCAGCGAGGCGTCGCTGGTCGCCGGCGCGCGGCGGCTGGTGGTGAAGATCGGCTCGAGCCTCGTCACCAACGACGGCCGCGGCCTCGACCACGAGGCGATCGCGCGCTGGGCCGCACAGATGGCGAGCCTGCGCGAGGCGGGTGCCGAGCTCGTGCTGGTGACCTCGGGCGCCATCGCCGCCGGCATGCAACGCCTCAACTGGTCGCGCCGGCCGCAGGCGATCCACGAGCTGCAGGCGGCGGCGGCCGTCGGGCAGATGGGCCTCGTCCAGGCATGGGAATCGGCGTTCGCACAGCATGCGATGCACACGGCGCAGGTGCTGCTCACGCACGACGACCTCGCCGACCGCCGCCGCTACCTCAACGCGCGCAGCACGCTGCGCACGCTGATCGAGCTCGCGGTGGTGCCGATCGTCAACGAAAACGACACGGTCACCACCGACGAAATCCGTCTCGGCGACAACGACACGCTGGGCGCGCTGGTCGCCAACCTGATCGAGGCGGACGTCCTCGTGCTGCTCACCGACCAGCCCGGCCTCTTCACCGCCGATCCGCGCAAGGATGCCGCGGCGGTGCCGGTGCGGCGCGGCCGCGCCGGCGATCCCGCGCTCGAGGCGATGGCCGGCGGCGCCGGCAGCGCGATCGGGCGCGGCGGCATGCTGACCAAGGTGCTGGCAGCGAAGCGCGCCGCGCGCTCCGGCGCGCACACCGTGATCGCCTCGGGCCGCGAAGCCGACGTGCTCACGCGCCTCGCGTCCGGCGAGGCCGTCGGCACGCACCTGCGCGCCGACACGCCGACGCTGGCCGCGCGCAAGCAGTGGCTCGCCGACCATGTGCAGATCGCCGGGCGGCTGACCCTCGACGAGGGTGCGGTGCGCGCGCTGACCAAGGACGGCAAGAGCCTGCTGCCGATCGGCGTGGTCGCCGTCGGCGGCCGCTTCGAGCGCGGCGAGGTCGTCGGCTGCTTCACGCACGACGGCCGCGAAGTGGCGCGCGGCCTCGTCAACTACAGCGCTGACGACGCGACGCGCATCGTGCGCAGGCCGTCGTCGGAGATCGCGGCGCTGCTCGGCTACGTCGACGAGCCCGAGCTCATCCATCGCGACAATCTCGTGTTGCTGTAGCGCGCACGCGCGGCGGGGCCGGCTTTGCCTCGTCGCGGCAAAGCGCCTACACTGGCGCCCGATCGCCGCCGTATGCGGAGCCGATCGCGAGATCCAACGGAGAACAACAATGGCGATGATGGATCGAATCAAGGGGATGCTGCTCTCGCCGAGGACGGAATGGCCGAAGGTGGCCGCCGAGCCCGCCACGGTGCAAAGCATCTACACCGGCTGGGTGATGATCCTCGGCCTGCTGGGGCCGATCGCCATCCTGCTGCTGAGCAGCGTCTTCATCGGCGGCTTCGGCGTGCTGGCGGCCGTGGCGTCCTATGTCAACACGCTGGTGGGCATCGCCATCATCGCGCTGATCGCCGACCTCATCGCGCCGACGTTCGGCGGCACGCGCGACTACGTGGCGGCACTCAAACTCGTCGCCTATGCCGCGACCGCGGTGTGGATCGCGCAGATCGCGCTGATCGTGCCGGTGCTGGGCGCACTGGTCGCGCTCGTGGGTGCGATCTACTCGGTGTACCTCCTGTTCCTCGGCGCGCCGGTGCTGAGGAAGTGCTCGGCCGACAAGGCCGTCGCGTACACGATCGTGCTTCTTTTGTGCGCGATCGTCATCGGCTACATCATCAGGGCCATCCTGCTCGGCGTCGGCTTCGGCGCCGGCATGGGCATGCCGGCGCCACGCATCGGCGGGTTCTAGCGCGGGCGCCTAGCTGGCGGACTCCTCGAGCTCGCCGTCGTCACCCTGCGGATTGGCGTACGCGTGCGGGCGCTCGCTGCGCGTCACGCCAAACAGGCGCTCGCGCCGCGTCTGCGGCCGCGCATGAAGGAAGCGCTCGAGCTCGTTCAGCGCGCGCCGGTAGACCTCGCGCTTGAAGTCGATCACGTTCTCGAGCGGCACCCAGTAGTCGTGCCAGCGCCACGCGTCGAACTCCGGATGGTCGGTGGCGCGCAGGCTGACGTCGTTGTCGCGCCCCGTCAGGCGCAGCAGGAACCAGATCTGCTTCTGGCCGCGGTAGCTCCCGCGCCATTCGCGCTTGATCCAGTGCTGCGGTACTTCGTAACGTAGCCAGTCACGCGTGCGGCCAAGGATCCTGACGTGTTGGGGATGCAGTCCGACTTCCTCGCGCAATTCGCGGAACATCGCCCTTTCGGGTGTCTCGCCGGAATTGATGCCGCCTTGCGGAAATTGCCACGAGTGCTCGCGGATGCGCTTGCCCCAGAAAACCTGATTCCTGGCGTTGACGATGACGATGGCGACGTTCGGGCGGAACCCGTCGCGATCCAGCATCGCTTGTCCCTGCAGTGCATGAGTTGACCCGATTCTTCCACAGTCGGGCCGGGATGGAAAGTACGGCCATCACGGGCCCGCGACCGCTCGCTCGGCCGGCGTCGCGGCCAGACGCACGACGGCATCGCGGCGAATGGCCGTGATGGCGATCGCGCGTCCGATGGAATCGGCGGCGAGCCGCCGCTGCAAATCGTCGACCGATTGCACCGGCGCGTCGTCGATGGCGATGACGATGTCGCCGCGCGCGAGACCGGCAACCGCGGCGGGGGACCCGCGCTCGACCGACTCCACGCGCACCCCGCTGGCGCTGGCGAGCGCGAAATGGCGCACATAGCGGCGCGGCAGCACATAAGTCATGCCGCCGACGCCGAGCCAACCACGCCGCACCCTGCCGTGGCGGATCAGCGTGCTCGCCACGCGCTCGGCGGACGACGACGCGATCGCGAACGAGATGCCCTGGGCCGACGCGATGACGGCCGTGTTGACGCCGATCACGCGTCCTTGCGAGTCGACCAGCGGGCCCCCGGAATTGCCGGGATTGAGCGCGGCGTCGGTTTGCAGCACGTTGTCGAGCAGGCGGCCGGTCGACGCCCGCATCGTGCGCCCGAGCGCGCTGACGATGCCCGCGGTGACGCTGTGCTGGAAGCCGTAGGGGCTGCCCAGCGCGATCGCGATCTGGCCGACCTGCAGGGCCTCGGAATCGCCGAAGCGGCACCACGCGATGTCGCTCGCGGCGACGGCCAGCACCGCCAGATCGCTGTCGGGATCGTCACCGATCATCCGCGCGTCGGCTTCGCGGCCGTCGGCGAGCGTGACCTTGAGCTCGCGCGCGCCGCTCGCCACGTGGCTGTTGGTGACGAGATAGCCATCGGGCGTGATGAAGAATCCGGACCCGCTGCCGCGCTTGCGGTCGCTGGCACGCGACACTTCGACGTGGGCGACCGCCGGCGCGACGCGCGCCACCGCGCCACTCACGGCGGCGGAATAGGCGTCGAGGAGCAGGCCGTCGCGCGGCGGCGACGGTGGGAGACGGTCGGGAGAATCGAGCGGCATCGGCGCAACCTTCGTCGAACGAAGGTCGGGTCGATGCCGCGCGTTTTCAACGGACTAGCCGTCGTAGGACGCTAGCGCTTCTGCGACGACTGGTTGTTCTGCAGCGAGTCGTCCTTGCCACCTTGCGTCATCCGATCGCCCGACCCGCCCCCTTGCTGGCTCTTGCCACCTTGCTGCGGCTGCGATTGCTGGTGCTGCCCCGGCGATTGCTGGTGCGGTTGCCCCTGCCCTTGCTGAGGCTGTCCCGTCTGGGGCTTCTTGTTGTCCTGATTCTTGTTGTCTTGATTGCTGTACTGGTTCGCCATGTAGATTCCTTTGGACGATGAGGGATTGTCGCGATTCGATCGCGGCAGTGCTCATGCTGCGCGCGCTGCGCGCGCTTGCCCATCGGACACGGCAACGACCCGCTGTCGGTTGCAGCCTACGAAAGTCCGACGCGCAGGCCGCTGCGTGCGCGATGCTCAACCGGGAACGCAGGCATCGACGCCGAGCGGTCCGTAGCCCTCGGCAACCCAGCCCGCGGCGAGCATCGACGCGCGCACCGCGAGATCGGTGGTGTGGCGATGATTCGGCGAACCGGCGAGGCCATCGTTGTACAAGCGATAGAGCGGAATCGTGGCGGACACGCACGTGCCGTCCGCCGCAGGCAGGGCCATGCGGAACACGTCGCCCTCGAATTGCCACACCGGATCGTGCGCGAGGATCGCGCATTCGTTCGACAGCGGCGTATAGAAGTGCGTGGTGCGCGCGAAGCCGTCGCCATAGAAGCGACAGACGACGGCACCGGACGCCGCGGCGAGCGGCCACGCCGCGAATGTCCGGCCCGTGCGCGTCCAGCCGGCAATTTCGCCACGATCGAGAATGCCGATCTCGGTGGGGTCCGCCGTCATGAAATAGTGATCGAATGCCGCGTAGTGGAACTCGACCACGGTGATCGTGCCGGGCGGTGGCGGTGGCGGTGGCGGTGGCGCGCTCGCAGGCTTCCAGCCGAGCGCGATCACGTCGAAATCGCTGGCTGCGAGCAGTGCGAACGCGGGATTGAGGATGTCGTTGTCCCAGCGCGTATCGTACGTGCCGGTGATGAAGAGATCCGAGCCGTTGTCGGCGACGATCAGGCCGTATTGCTGCATTGCGCGGAAGATCTTGCGCACGTGGGGATCCGTGGTGCGCGTCGCAGGATCGACGCCGCCGACGGCGGTCTTGAGGCGCAGTCGCGCACCCATCGGCAATGCGCCCGCGGTTCCCCCCGCCTTGTGCGACGCCGGGTAGACATAGCCATTGGTCGCCCGCACCGTCACGCGGAACGCATGACCGATATCGGCCACGGCGTCGTTCCACGCTTCGTCGTAACGCACGAGCCCCGGAAAAATCGCGAGCCCGGCGGCATCCGCCGAAGTCCAGCCGTCCGGGCGGCGGCCGTCCACGTTCATGTCGAAGAACGCGCCCGATCCGGCGTGCCACTGCGCATTCGCGCCGTCGTACCAGACGTTGTAGAGCTCGTAGAGCGCGTTGGCCGCGCAGTCTACGACGATCAGGTGGCGGTCCGCGTCGTCGCGCTGGTCGACGTTGCCGGGCGCCCCGCCTTCGACCCAGCTCGGCTGCGTGATCGCCTGCGCA
>DATBOK010000184.1:0-1919 GCA_036553845.1 Casimicrobiaceae bacterium | reverse complement strand
CGCAGGCTCCATCGTCGCTGTGCCGCCCGGCTATCTCGCCCACATCCACACCTTCCGCTTCCTTCGCGGCTCGCTGCGGCCGGGAGAGATCGTCTTCGACCAGCAGCTCGCGGCGACGCTGCAGGTGCAACCGGGCGACACCGTCGCGCTGACTCCGCGGCGCGGCGCGAAGCCGATTCGGCTCCGGGTCAGCGGCGTAGCGCTCGTCACCGCTCCCGACGTGCTGTTCCAGCCGCTCAATCCGCTGCTCGGTCCCGCGCCGGCCCAGCCGCCCGCCGACATCGCCATCCTGCCGCTGGCCACGTTCGCGGCGAAGGTGGCGCCCGCGCTGCCGTCGATCAGCTCAGCCGCGGGCGCGTCCGCCCTTCCCGGCTCGCAGAGTGGGACGCAATGGCAGGTGCAGGCGCAGGTCGACCCAGGTGCGCTGACGGGAAGCCCCACGCACGCGCTGCAGCGGGCCACACAGCTGCGCAACCAGGTCGAGCGCACGCTGCCCGGCCAGATCGTCTTCGTCGACAACCTCGCCGACACCCTCAACAGCGCAGCCGGCGATGCGCTCTACGCCGAGACGCTGTACATCATGCTCGCCGTACCCGGCGCGCTCGTCGCGCTCGGGCTCGCCTACCTCGCCGCGCTCGGCACGGCCGAGCGAGACCGGCGCACTCTCGCGCTGCTGCGCGCGCGTGGCGCCCGCCGCCGCGATCTGATCTGGCTGGCGGCGCTCGAGAGCCTCCTGCTCGGTATCGCGGCCGGAGGCATCGGGACGGTCATCGCGCTCGCAGCGGTCCATCTCGCCGGCAGCAGCGGCGGAATCGGCACCGGCCGCGTCCTCGCAACCTTCGGCGTTTGCGTTGCGCTTGCGGCGGTCGGCGCCGCGGCCGCGCGCATTGGGGCCGGTCTCGTCGCCTTCCGCGGCAGCGTGGCCGAGAGCCGGCGCAGCGTGAGGCGTGTCGGGACGCCGCTCTGGCAGCGGCTGTATCTCGACCTGATCGCGCTGGCAGTCGCTGGGCTCGTCTACTGGCTGACCGCCCGCACCGGCTTCTCTGCCGTGGTGAACCCTGACTCGAACCCGACCTTGTCGCTCTCGGTCTACATGTTCCTCGCGCCGGCGCTGCTTTGGTTCGGCGCGGCGTTGCTGCTCCTGCGCCTGCGCGGCCGCGCGCTCGGCTGGCTGATCGCGCGCGGCGCAGGCGGTCGCGCGCACACCACGCTCGGCTTCCTGCTCGCGAGCGCAGGTCGGCGCGGCGCTGCGCTCAACCGCGGCCTGCTCGTGCTCGGCCTCCTGCTCGCGTTCGGCGTCAATCTCGGCATCTTCACGGCGACCTACGACCAGCAGGCGCGCGTCGATGCCCAGCTCACACTCGGTGCCGACGTTGTCGCCACTGCGCCGCCCGGCGTGGTCGCGCGGCATCGCCTCGTCCAGCGCGTGTCACGGTTGCCGGATGTGGCCGGCGTGTCCGCGGTCGACCACTCCTACGCCTACGTCGGGCCCGACCTCCAGGACATCTTCGGCATCGATCCGACGACGCTGACCCGCGGGACGACACTGCGCGACTCGTACTTCGTCGGCGGCAGCGCGCAGCAGATGATCTCGCGCCTTCGCGCAAGGCGCGACGGGGTCCTCGTCTCGAAGGAGACGATCACCGACTACTCCCTGAACGTCGGCGACCTGCTGCGCCTGCGCGTGCTCGACCACCGCACCGGCCGCTTTCACGTCGCGCCCTTCCACGTCGCCGGCATCGTCCAGGAGTTCCCGTCCGCGCCGAAGGATTCGTTCATGGTCACGAATCTCGCGTACCTGCAGCAGGTGACGCACGACTCCGGACCGAACGTCGTCTTCGTCCGCGCAGCAGGTGACCCCCGCACGCTCGCGCGCAAAGTCGGCGCGGCCACTAGCCGCTACGGCGTCAGCGTGAAGG
>DATBOK010000143.1:0-13627 GCA_036553845.1 Casimicrobiaceae bacterium | reverse complement strand
CCGCGCTGCAGCGCTGCGCGATCGCCACGCTGTTGGCGAGTGCCTGCGGCAGGTCGGCGAACTTGGCCGCCATCTCGGCCTGCGTGGTGAAGTATTGCTCGGGCGAGTAGCGCCGCGGCCGGCGCGAATCGGCGAGCAGGTCGCCGTGCGCGATGCACACGCGGGCCTCGTGCGCGCGGAAATCGGTGCGGCGCAGGAACTGCACCGGATGCGTCGCCACCACCGGCGCGTCGAGCTCGGCGGCGAGGCGCAGCGTGGCGTCCACCAGCGTGTCGTCGTCGGCATGGCCGGCACGCTGCACCTCGAGGTAGTAGCGGCCCGGAAAGCGCGCGAGGGCGGCGCGCGCGGCGCTGGCCGCCGCCGTGGCGTTGCCGTGGGCGAGCGCCTGGCCGACGTCGCCCTCGCGGAAGCCGGAAAGCGCGATCAGGCCGCCGGTGCCCTCGTCGAACCACTCGCGGCGCATTTCGGCGCGGCCGCGATGCTGGTTGCCGCGGTAGGCGCGCGTGAGCCACGTGCAGAGCTTGAGGTAGCCCGCGTGCGAGGTTGCCAGCAGCAGGATCCGGTAAGGCTGGTCGCGCGACGATTCGTGCGTGACCCAGGCGTCGCAACCGATGATCGGCTTCACGCCCGCGTCGCGCGCGGCACGGTAGAACTTGACCAGGCCGAACATGTTGGCGAGGTCGGTGAGCGCCAGCGCCGGCATGGCGTCGTCGACCGCCGCGGCGATCGCGTCGTCGATGCGCACCGTGCCATCGACGATCGAGTATTCGCTGTGAAGACGGAGGTGGACGAAGGACGGAGCGTACATGGCGGTACCGGGCAGTGTAGAATTTTACCGCGCCGATGCGTGCGCCGAATCGATCGCCATGCGAATTCCGTTCAGTCCGCCGCGCGCGCAAAGGCTCGCGTTGCCGTTGTGTGGTGTGTTGCTGGTCGCCGGCTGCGCCGGACCGGGTGCGCTCGAGCAACCGTCACCGGAGCCGGCGCCGCCGCTGCCGCGCAACGCCGAGCCGCCCAAGCCGAAGATCAACCTCGACGGTTTCCCCCTGCCTTACCGCCAAGGCTACGCCGACGGCTGCGCCAGCGCGACGGGTCCCGAGCGCAAGGACGCCGCGCGCTTCAGCGGCGACGGCAACTACCGCACCGGATGGCAGGACGGGCGCGGCCTGTGCGCCCGCAAGTGACGCGCGCGACGCGGCGGGAAGGCACGGCCATTCCCGCCTGACGCGCGACATGCACGTCGTCCGCACGAAGCCGCGCTCGCATGTCGTCGACGTGCGCGGCATCGACTACCACGTGCTCGAATGGGGCGACGCGTCGGCGCCGCCGATCGTGCTGCTGCACGGCTGGATGGATGTGGCGGCGTCGTTCCAGTTCATGGTCGACGCGTTCGCCGGCCGCTGGCGCGCCATCGCCCCCGACTGGCAGGGCTTCGGGCGTACCGCATGGCGCCGCGACGGCTACTGGTTCCAGGACTACGTCGCCGACCTCGACTGCCTTTTGCACGCGCTCGTGCCGCACCAGCGCGTGCACCTCGTCGGCCACAGCCTCGGCGCCAACGTGGCGATGATCCACGCGGGCGTGCGCGCGTCGAGCGTGGCGTCGGTGATCGCGCTCGACGGCTTCGGCATTCCCGCGGAAGCGCCGGCGGTCGCGCCGGCGAAGCTCGCGGCATGGCTCGATGCGTTGCAGCACCCGCCGACGCTCGCGCCTTACGCGAGTCTCGCTGCGGTTGCCGACCGGCTGCAGCGGAACAACCCGCGCCTGGCGCGCGACAAGGCGGAATACCTCGCCGGCGAGTGGGCGGAAACGCTCCCCGATGGCAGCGCGCGGCTGCGCGCCGACCCGCGTCACAAGCTGCCGTTTCCGACCGTCTACCGGATGGAGGAGGTCGAGGCGATATGGCGTGACATCCGCGCGCCGGTGCTATGGGTCGAGGCTGCCTTGTCGCGCATCCCCGCCTGGCTCGCCCACGGCGGCGACGGCGACGCCGAGATCGCGCGGCGCATCCGTCACGTGCCGCACGCGCGCCTCGCCACGGTCGCCGATGCCGGGCACATGCTGCACCACGACCGGCCGCAGGCGGTCGCGCGCCTCGTCGAGTCCTTCGTCCGGGAAGCGATGGCGTCGCCGTGAGCGCGGCGCCGCCGCGCGCCGCCCGCCGCGGCGCCTACGCGCTGCTCGCGCTGCTGACGGTGATCTGGGGCAGCAACTGGATCTTCATCAAGCTCGCGCTGGTGAACGCCGATCCGGTGGCATTCAACGCCGAGCGCACGGCGCTGGCCGTGGCCTCGCTGTTCGCGTGGCTCGCGGCGACCGGCAACCTGCGCTGGCCGCGCGCGTGGTGGCCGATCGTGGTCACCGGCTTCTTCCAGACGACGCTCAACTTCGGCGCGACGACCATGGCCATCGCGGGTGGCGGCGCGGGGCGCGCCTCGGTTCTCGTGTTCACCATGCCGTTCTGGACGCTGCTGATCGCCGCGCCCGTGCTGGGCGAGCGCGTCCGCGGCACGCAGTGGCTCGCGATCGCGCTGGCGCTCGCCGGGCTCACCCTGGTCGTCGCGCCATGGAACTGGCAGGGCGACCTCTGGGGACGCGGCTACGCGGTGCTGTCGGGCTTCGCGTGGGCGGCCGGCAGCGTCGCTCTCAAGTATTACGAGCGCCGCGTCGGCATCGATGCCACCAACTTCATCGCCTGGCAGATGGCGGTGGGGGCGCTGCCGATCGTCGCGCTGCCTTTCCTGCTCGACGTTCCCGCCTCGCACTGGAGCCTGACGCAGGCGCTGCTGCTGGTGCAGGTCGGCACCGTGTCGACGGCGCTCGGCTTCCTGATGTGGCTCGCCATCCTGCGCCGGCTGCCGGCGGGCACGGCGTCGATGAACATGCTGGCGATCCCGGTGATCGCGCTCGTGCTGTCGATGATCGTGTTCGGCGAGCGGCTCACGCCGCGCGAATGGACCGGCATCGGCCTCATCGCCGCCGGCCTCGCGGTGATCACGCTGCGCGCGCGCAGCGTGGCCCCTGCCCGGCGCGCGGCGGCCCGGCGCGCCTAGTCGTCGCTGCCGCGCAGCTGCGACTGCATGTAGTTCTGCACGCCGATGTCGGCGATCACCGAGAGCTGCGTCTCGAGGAAGTCGATGTGGTCCTCTTCCGACTCGAGGATCTCCTCGAACACCTCGCGAGACACGTAGTCGCCGGCCTTCTCGCAATGCGCGATCGCCGCCTTGAGCGCGGGATGCGCGTCGCGCTCGAGCGCGAGGTCGCAGTCCAGCGCCTCCTTGACGTTCTGCCCGATGCGCAGCTTGTGCAGGTCCTGCAAGTTGGGCAGCCCGTCGAGGAACAGGATGCGCTTGATCAGCGCATCGGCGTGCTTCATCTCGTCGATCGACTCTTCGCGCTCGTGCTTCTCCAGCCGGCCGTAGCCCCAGTTGCCGAACATCCGCGCGTGCAGGAAATACTGGTTGATCGCGGTGAGCTCGTTGACGAGCACGGCGTTGAGGTGGCGGATGACGTCCTTGTCGCCTTGCATGGATGCTCCCCGGCGGCGCATGCGCGCGACGTGCGCGCATGCCGTTGGCGACGATGGTAAGTCAACGCGTTCCGCGCTGCCAAGCGCGGCGTGGTGCGTTCGTCGTGTGCGCGGCGTCAGTCGTCGCCGGTGGCGCAGGCGGCGGACGCGAGGTGTTCGTCGAGAACCCCGCGCGCGCAGTCGGCGCAGCGACGACAGCAGGTGGCGACGCCGAGCGTCGCCGAAAGATCGTCGAGCGAGCGCGCGCCGAGATCGGCGGCGCAGCGAATCTCGTGGTCGGTGATGGCGTTGCAGAGGCAGACGTACATGGGGCCGCGAAGTCGTGGCGTCGGATGAGGTGACTCTACGCCAAACCGCCTCTGAACGCAAATCATTCCTATTTACAACTCGCGGTGGCACTGCTAAGGTGGATGCTTTCCGGCAGCCGCACGCTGCGCATTTGAGCCACTCACGAAAATGCCGCATAAACAAACGCTTATAAGGACACCTTGGACCAGGCTCGCGCTCTGCGCCGGCGCCCTGCTGGCATGCAGCCCGGCCATGGCACTCGAATACCCGGTCGGCAAGCCGCAGATCCACGCCGGCATCGAGGTCGCGGCTGTCTACCTGCAGCCGATCGCGATGGAGCCCGCGGGGATGATGCGCGACGCCAGGGCCTCCGACATCCATCTCGAAGCGGATATCCACGCCACGGACAAGAACGTCAACGGCTTCGCCGACGGCACGTGGATTCCGTACCTCGACGTGCAATACGAATTGGCGAAGCAGGGTGCGAACGACGTGATCAAGGGGCCGATGATGGCCATGGTCGCCAGCGACGGTCCGCACTACGGCGACAACGTCAAGCTCGCGGGCCCCGGCCGCTACAAGCTCAAGCTGACGATCGCGCCGCCGGGCGGCGGCGCGCACGCGATGTTCGGCCGCCACGTCGACAAGGAGACGGGCGTCGCGCCGTGGTTCGCGCCGTTCACGCTCGAATACGACTTCACGTACGCGGGAACGGGCAAGAAAGGCGGCTATTGAAATGGTCGCGCGCGCGCCTCTCTGGCTCGGCGTCGCCGCGCTCGCGCTGGCGTCGCCGATCGCCGGCGCCGAGGACGTCGTCAAGGTGAAGATCGTGGCGCGCGACGGCGTGTTCACGCCGCCCAATCTGGAAGTGCCCGCCGGCAAGCGCATCAAGATCGAGATCGCCAACGAAGGCCGCACGCCGATGGAGTTCGAGAGCCTGCCGCTCAAGGTCGAGAAGGTGCTCGGCCCCGGCGCGTCGTCGTCGGTGGTGATCAACCCGCTGAAACCGGGCGAGTATCCGTTCTTCGACGACTTCCATCCGGACACGTCGAAGGGCCGCATCATCGCCAGATAGCGCCATGCTCGGCAACGCACTCTTCATCGTCTGGCGCGAATCGGCGGAAGCGCTGCTCGTCGTCGGCATCGTGTACGCCTGGCTCAAGCGCCAGCCGGACGCGGCGATCGGCCGGCGCTACCTGTGGGCGGGGGTGGCTGCCGGCGTCGCCATCGCGCTGGCGCTGGCGGCGGCCATGCTCGGGATCGCGCGCTTCCTGTCGGGCGACGCGCTCGACTACTTCCAGACGGCGATGATGCTCGTCGCTTCGGCGCTGATCGTGCAGATGGTGTTCTGGATGCGCCGCCACGGGCGCACGCTCAAGAGCGATCTCGAGAAGCGGATGCGGCAGAACGCCGATGCCGCCAATTGGTGGGGAATGGCGGTGGTCGTCGCGCTCGCGATCGGGCGCGAGACCGCCGAAACGGTCGTCTTCCTCTACGGCGTCGGCATGCAGCAGATGGCGCTGCACGAGCTGCTGGCGGTGGTGGCGCTCGGCATCGTCGCTGCCTGGGCGACGTTCTGGCTGCTGCAGCAGGGCGGTCGCTTCCTGTCGTGGCGCGTGTTCTTCAAGGTGTCGGAGATCCTGCTGCTGCTGCTCGCCGGCGGGCTTCTCGTCTCGGCGCTCGACAAGCTGATCGCCGCCGGCATCCTGCCGCCGCTCGCCGACCAGGTCTGGAACACCACCGCGCTGCTCGATGATTCGTCACGGTTCGGCAATTTCGTCGCGTCGATGACGGGCTACCGTGCGCAGCCGGCGCTGTTGCCGGTGATCTGTCTTGCCGCGTACTGGATCGTCATCGCGTGGTGCCTGCGTGCGCCGCGCGCCCCGGCAGAGGCGCAGCGCGCGTGAGCACGCTGACGCTCGCCGGCGGTGCGGCGCGCACGGCCCCGTCCACGCTGATCGCACGCTACGGCGAATGGCTGCGGCGGCATCCGGCGCTGATCGGCAGCGCGCAATGGGTCGTCGTCGCCGTCTATGCGGTGCTGCTCGTCGTGCCGTCGCTGATGCCGCTGCCCGGCAACGACGCGCGCGCGCTGAACAATCTCACGATCTTCGCGCAATGGGCGTTCTGGGGCGCGTGGTGGCCGTTCGTCATCCTGTCGATGTTCGCGGTGGGCCGCAGCTGGTGCGGCCTCGTCTGCCCCGAAGGCAAGCTCACCGAGACGGCGAGCCGCTTCGGCCTGCACCGCGCCGTGCCGCGCTGGCTCAAATGGGGCGGCTGGCCGTTCGTCGCGTTCGCGCTGACCACGGTGTTCGGCCAGCTCGTCAGCGTCTATCAGTATCCGCGCGCCGCGCTGCTGGTGCTCGGCGGCTCGACGCTGGCGGCGATCGGCGTGGGCTTCGTCTACGGCCGCGAGAAGCGCGTCTGGTGCCGCTACCTGTGCCCGGTCAACGGCGTGTTCGCGGTGCTGTCGCGCGTCGCGCCGGTGCACTTCCGCGTCGACCGCGAGGCCTGGGCGCGCAATGCCGGCCACGTCGCGATCCACCCGGTCAACTGCGCGCCGCTGGTGCGCATCAAGCGCATGACCGGCCCGTCCGAGTGCCATATGTGCGGGCGCTGCAGCGGCCACCTCGATGCCGTCGAGGCGGCATGGCGGCTGCCCAATCGCGAAGTCGCGGCGCTCGGCACGCACGAGGCCTCGGCGTGGGACGCGGCGCTGATCGTGTTCGGCCTGGTCGGCCTCGCGATCGGCGCCTTCCACTGGAACGCGAGCCCGTGGTTCGTTGAGCTCAAGCTCGCCGCCGCGGGCCTCGTCATCGACCACGGCCCGCAATGGCTTCTCGCCGACAATGCGCCGTGGTGGCTGCTCACGCATTATCCCGAGGCCAACGACGTGTTCACGTGGCTCGACGGCATCCTCGTCGTCGGCTACATCGTCGCCACGGCGCTGGTCGTGGCCGCGGCGGTCGGGTCGGCGCTGCTGCTGGCCGCGCGTGCGTATCCGGGCGAGCGCCGCCTGCACGCCGTGCGATTGGCCTACGCGCTGATTCCGCTCGCCGGTCTCGGCGTGTTCCTGGGCCTTTCCAGCCTCACGGTGACGCTCGCCAGGGCGGAGGGCCTCGGCACCGGCGCAGTGCCGGCGCTGCGCGCCGCCGTGCTCGCGATCGGCGCGCTGTGGAGCCTGCGCCTCGCATGGCTGCAGCTCGCCGACGTCGAGCGTCCGGCGCGGCGCGTGGCGGCCACGTTCGCGTTCGGCTGTGCGGTCGCCGCCATCGCCGGCGCGTGGTCGCTGCTGTTTTTCCACTGGAGCTGACGGCCGCCCGCCGCGCGGGCAGCGGCATCGGGGCGCTGAACCCGCGATGCGCGCGGCACGCCTCGCGCAAAGCGTAGAATCGACGTTCCAGCCGGCGCCACGCCGGCCCATTTTTTTGCGCGCATGGCCGAACCCGACCTGTCGAAGCTCAAGATCGACCGCAGCCTGGCGCCGATTCGCCGCAGCCGGCGCGGACGCTGGATCACGCTCGGCGTGATCGGTGCCGGCGTGCTCGCCGTGGCCGGATATCTCGCGACGCGGCCAAAGGTGTTCGACGTGCAGACGACCGCGGTGACGGTCACGTATCCGTCGCAGCAGTTCGCCGTGCTCAATGCCACCGGCTACGTCGTCGCCCAGCGCAAGGCGGCGATCTCGTCGAAGGCCACCGGCCGCCTCGAATGGCTCGGCGTCGCCGAAGGCTCGCGCGTCAAGTCCGGCGAAGTCATCGCGCGGCTCGACGACCGCGACGTGGTGGCGCAGGCGCAAACGGCCGAGGCCAACGTCAACGCGGCGCGCGCGGCGGTCGAGCAGGCGCGAGTCGAGGAAGCGAATGCGCGCGTCGAGCTCAAGCGCAACCAGGAGCTCGTCGACCGCAACTTCATTTCCAAGTCGGCGCTCGACACCGCGCAGGCGCGCGTCGACCGCGCCGTGGCGGGCGTCGCCAGCGCGCAGGCGCAGGTGGCGGCGGCGCAGGCCTCGGCGCGCAATGCCGAGGTCAACGTCGACTACACGCAGATCCGCGCGCCGTTCGACGGCGTGATCCTGTCGAAGAGCGCCAACGTCGGCGACATGGTCACTCCGTTCTCCAGCGCCGTCGATTCGAAGGGCGCCGTGGTCAACATGGCCGACATGAGCACGCTCGAGGTGGAGGCCGACGTTTCGGAATCGAGCCTCGCCAAGATCCAGGTCGGGCAGCCAGCCGAGATCGCGCTGGACGCGCTGCCCGACACGCGCTTTCGCGGCCACATCAGCCGCATCGTGCCGACGATCGACCGCGCCAAGGCCACGGTGATGACCAAGGTCAAGTTCGACGCGATCGATCCGCGCATCCTGCCGGAGATGAGCGCCAAGGTGACGTTCCTGACGCGGGACGTGACGCCCGATCAGCAGAAGCCGCTGACGGCGGTGGCCACCGATGCGATCGTCGAGCGCGACGGCAAGCCGGTGGTGTTCGTGGTCAAGGCCGATCGCGCGGAAATCGTCGCGGTGAGGCCGGGCATCCGGATCGGCGACCTCACGACGGTGAGCGGCGCAGTCAATGCCGGCGATCGCGTCGTGCTGAAGCCGGATGCGAAGCTCGTGGCGGACGCGCGCGTGCGCGGCGCGGTCAAGTAGCGGCGGCGCGGCGGCCGATGGCGCGCGTGGTGCATGGCGAACGCCGCGACGCCGACGGCGTCGCGCTGGTGGCGATCGAGCGGCTGTCGAAGTACTACACGCGCGGCGACCAGGTGATCCCGGTGCTGGTCGACATCAACCTCGTCGTCAACGAAGGCGACTACGTGGCACTGATGGGACCGTCGGGCTCGGGCAAGTCGACGCTGCTCAACCTCGTCGCCGGCATCGACAAGCCGAGCGCGGGCTCGATTCGCGTCGCCGGGGTCGACATCGCGCGGCTGGCCGATGCCGACCTCGCCGCCTGGCGCGCCGCGCATGTCGGCTTCATCTTCCAGTTCTACAACCTGATGCCGGTGCTCACCGCGTTCCAGAACGTCGACCTGCCGCTGCACCTCACCTCGCTCACGCGCCGCGAGCGCCGCGAGCGCGTCGCCACCTGCCTCGAGCTCGTGGGGCTCGGCGACCGCATGGACCACTACCCCAACGAGCTATCGGGAGGCCAGCAGCAGCGGGTGGCGATCGCCCGCGCGCTCATCACCGATCCCACGCTGATCGTTGCCGACGAGCCGACCGGCGACCTCGATCGCACCACGGCGGAGGAAATCCTGGGCCTGATGGAACGCCTCAACCGCGAGCTCGCCAAGACGATCATCATGGTCACCCACGATCCCAAGGCCGCGGAGCATGCGCGGCGCCTCGTGCACCTCGAGAAAGGCCTGCTGGTCGACGCCTGACCCGGGCGTCGGACACCCGTTCCCCATGTTCGCCCTGCTCGTCCTGCGCAACATGTTTCGCCACAAGCTGCGCACCACGCTCACGGTGGTCGGCATCGTCGTCGCGATCACGGCGTTCGGCCTTTTGCGCACGATCGTCGAGGCGTGGTACGCCGGCGCCGAGGCGACGTCGTCGACGCGGCTCGTCACGCGCAACGCGATCTCGCTGGTGTTCCCGCTGCCGCTCACCTATGCACAGAAGCTCAGGCAGGTCGACGGCGTCAGCGCCGTGTCGTGGGCGAACTGGTTCGGCGGGGTGTACATCAACGAGCGCAATTTCTTCCCGCAGTTCGGCATCGACGCCGACACCTACCTCGACATGTACCCGGAGTTCGTCATCGACCCGGCGGAGCGCAAGGCGTTCCTCGTCGATCGCAACGGCGCGGTCGCCGGGCGCAAGCTCGCCAACCAGTACGGCTGGAAGCTCGGCGACCAGATCCCGATCCGCGGCACGATCTTCCCGGGCACCTGGACCTTCACGTTGCGCGCGATCTACGACGGCGTCGACGCCAAGACCGACGAGACCCAGTTCTATTTCCACTGGAAGCTCCTCAACGAGACGATCAAGCAGCGCTATCCGAAGCGCGGCGACCAGGTCGGCGTCTACATCGTCGAGATCCGCGATCCCACGCGCGCCGCCGAGATCTCGCAGGCGATCGACGCCACGTTCCGCAATTCGCTGGCCGAGACTCTGACCGAGACCGAGAAGGCGTTCCAGCTCGGCTTCGTGGCGATGACCGAGGCGATCCTGCTGGCGATCCAGGCGGTATCGTTCGTGGTCATCGTCATCATCATGGCGGTCATGGCCAACACGATGGCGATGACCGCGCGCGAGCGCTATTCCGAATACGCGACGATGAAGGCGCTCGGCTTCGGCAACGGCTACGTGGCGTGGCTGATCTTCGCCGAGTCGCTCGGCATCGCGCTCTTGGGCGGACTCATCGGCATCGCGCTGACGTTTCCGCTGGCGCACGCATTCGCCGGCGCGATGGGCACGCTGTTCCCGGTGTTCAACGTCTCCGAAGCAACGATGGCGATGCAGCTGGCCGCCGCGGTGCTGGTCGGCGTGGTCGCCGCCGGCATCCCGGCGTGGCGCGCCGCGCGCGTGCGGATCATCGACGGCCTGCGCGCGATCGCCTGAGGCGAAGCCGGGTGAAGATTCCCCTCAACTACATCGCGCGCAACGTCTCCGCGCGCAAGCTGACGACGCTGCTCACCGCCGGCGGCATGGCGCTGGTCGTGTACGTGTTCACCACCGTGCTGATGCTGTCGGCGGGACTCGAGAAGACGATGGTGGCGACGGGTCGCGACGACAATGTGATCGTCATCCGCCGCGCGTCGCAGACCGAGGTGCAGAGCAGCGTCGACCGGCCGTCGGCCGCCGTCATCGAGAGCCTGCCGCAGATCGCCGCCGGCGTCGACGGACAGAAGCTCGTGTCGCGCGAGCCCGTGGTGCTGATCAACCTGCCCAAGCGCGGCAGCGGCAAGCCGTCCAACGTCGTGATCCGCGGTGTCACGCCGGCGGGGCTGGCGCTGCGCCCGCAGGTGCGCATCGTCGAGGGCCGGATGTTCACGCCCGGCACGTCCGAGATCGTTGCCGGGCGCAGCATCGCGCAGGGTTTCCAGCACGCGGGCCTCGGCGAGAACCTGCATTTCGCGCAGCGCGACTGGACGGTCGTGGGCCTGTTCGACGCCGGTCGCAGCGGCTTCGACTCGGAGGTGTGGGGCGATGCCGAACAGATGATGCAGGCGTTCCGCCGGCAGACGTTCTCGGCGGTGATCTTCCGCCTCATCGACGCCGATGCCTTCGACGCCGTCAAGACCGCGCTCGAGACCGATCCGCGGCTGACCGTCGAGGCGAAGCGCGAGTCGCGCTTCTACGCCGAGCAGTCGGAAGCGCTGGCGAAGTTCATCGACTACCTCGGCGTCTCGATCTCGGTGATCTTCTCCATCGGCGCGATCATCGGCGCGATGATCACGATGTACGCGAGCGTCGCCTCGCGCACCGGCGAGATCGGCACGCTGCGCGCGCTCGGCTTCCCGCGCGCGGCGATCCTCGCCGCATTCATGCTCGAGTCGCTGCTGCTCGGCCTCGTCGGCGGCGTGGTCGGCGTCGTCGCGGCGTCGTTCATGCAGGCGCTATCGATCTCCACCACCAACTTCCAGACGTTCGCCGAGGTCGCGTTCTCGTTCGCGCTGACGCCGGCCATCGTCGTTGCCGCGCTGGTGTTCGCGCTGGCGATGGGATTCGTCGGCGGATTCCTCCCCGCGGCGCGTGCAGCGCGGATGAAGATCGTCGACGCGCTGCGGGCGGCTTGAGCATCGTGGACGGGCGAAACTCGCTTCGGGGGGATTCGTGCTGAGCACCGCAGGGCCGCCCCAAGGTGCTCGCCCCCCTGTGGGGGGAGGCGAGCGAAGCTCGCTTCGGGGGGATTCATGCTGAGCGCCGCAGGGCCGCCCCAAGGCGCGTGCCCCCCTGAGGGGGGAAGCGAGCCAAGCTCGCTGCGGGGGGATTCATGAACGCTGCCGCCCTGTTCGCGGTGTGCACGGCGATCTGGGGATCGACGTGGCTGGTGATCACCTTCCAGCTCGGCGTCGTCGCGCCCGAGGTGTCCGTGACCTGGAGATTCCTCGCCGCGGGGCTCGTGCTCGCGGCGTTCTGCGTGGCGACGCGGCGGCCGATGCGTTTCTCCCGCGCGGACCACCTGCGGCTCGCATTGCAGGGCACGCTGATGTTCTGCCTCAACTACGTCCTCATCTACTGGGCCGAGCAGCACGTCGTGTCGGGGCTGGTCGCCGTGGTGTTCGCGACCTTCACGATGATGAGCCTCTTCGCGCAGCGCGCGGTGCATGGCACGCCGATCACCGCGCGCGCCACGGCCGGCGCGCTGCTCGGTGTGACCGGCGTGGCGCTGCTGTTCCTGCCGCAGATCGCCGGCGCCGCCCGCGCCGATCACGACACGCTCGTCGGCATCGGCTGGGCGCTTGCCGGTACCGTGGCGGCGACGCTCGGCAACGCCGTCGCGTCGCGCGGCCAGCAGCGGGGCCTGTCGATCGTGCCGACGACCGCGTGGTCGATGCTGTACGGCGCGCTGGCGACGGCCGTCCTCGCATGGGCGCTCGGCGCGAAATGGAGCTTCGATGCGCGGCCGGCGTATGTAGGCTCGCTCGTCTACCTCGCATTGTTCGGCAGCGTCGTCGCGTTCGTCGCGTATCTCGAGCTGATGCGCAAGGTGGGCATGGCGCGCGCGTCGTACGTGGGAGTGTCGACGCCGGTGCTGGCGCTCGCGCTGTCGACGGCGCTCGAGGGATACGTGCCCACGCTCTACACCGTCGCCGGCACCGCGCTGGTGATCGGCGGCAACCTGATCGTGCTGCGCCGCCGCACACCGCCGGCCGCCGACGGAATCCGTCCTAGCTGAGGCCGTGCCGCGCGACCGGGCCGCAACGCCCCGGGGATACGCTTGCCGGCGCTGCGCGCCGCAAGGTTTCCATTGCATTGTGAGCGGCGCCCCGTTATCGTTTGGCGCGGCTTCGCCCACAGCGGGACTGGAAGATCCGGGGCACCCACCATTAGGAGGAGACCCACGATGAAGATCGCATTCCATCGCCGTAGCGCGCTGCTCGGCGTCGTCGCGCTTGCCGCGACAGCAATCCTTGCCAACCCCGCCGTCGCGCAGACCCGTACCTTCAGCTTCGCGTACGACCAGCCCACGTCCACCGCGTATGGCATCGCCGGCAACATCTTCGACGCCAAGCTCAAGGAGCTCTCCGGCGGCACGATGAGCATCAACCAGTTCCCCGGCGGGCAGCTCGGCCAGGAACCGCAATTGCTGCAGAAGATGCGCGCCGGCGACATCGACTTCGTCATCACGTCCACCGCCAACGCGTCGACCGTTGCGCCGCAGGCGGGCGTGTTCTCGCTGCACTTCATCTTCCGCGACCAGGCGCACCTGATGAAGGTGCTCGCCGACCCCGCGATCACGCAGGAATTCCGGGCGATGGTCAAGGACTCGGTGCAGGGCGCGCAGGTGCTCGGCCTGCTGACGATGGGCATGCGCAACATGTACAGCAAGAAGGAAGTGCATTCGATCGACGACATCAAGGGCCAGAAGGTGCGCGTGCAGGCCACCAAGACCGAGGACACGCTGTTCCCGGCCTATGGCGCGCAGACGGTGCACATGCCGTTCGGCGAGGTGTACACGTCGTTGCAGACCGGCGTCGTCAACGTCGCGGAGAACGGCGTCAACGTCTATCTCGCCAACAAGCACTACGAAGTGGCGCCGGTCCTGTCCATGACCGAGCACGAGGCGAACAACAACTGCCTGTGGGTGAGCGACAAGACCTGGAACAGCCTGACGCCGCAGCAGCAGCAATGGGTGCAGGCGG
>DATBOK010000061.1:0-49851 GCA_036553845.1 Casimicrobiaceae bacterium | reverse complement strand
GATGCGCGCGGGATCGACACCTGACGCGCAAAGGTGCGCGATCTTCGCGGTGATCACGCGCGTCTTGCCGCTGCCCGCACCCGCCAGCACGAGCAGCGGCGTGTCGATGGTGCGCACCGCCTCGCGCTGCGCGGGATTCAGGGGGAAGCTCATCGCAGTCGGTGGCGGCCGGAAGGTGCGCGTGGCAGGAGGCAGGTGGCGCGTGCGCTAGAATCGGCGCGCGCGCATCGCGGCCATTGTAGTGAGCGCGATGCCGCGGCGATAGACTTGACGCGCGCCGCTTTTGCTTCTCCATCCGACGCGGGACGACGAACGTGGCGCACTACGCCATCGGCGACATCCAGGGCTGCCACGACGAATTCCGCGAGCTCCTCGCGCTGATCGGGTTCTCGCCCTCGCGCGACCGCCTGTGGCTCGTCGGCGACCTCGTCAACCGCGGCCCGGCGTCGCTCGCGGTGCTGCGCGACGTGGTGGCGATGGGCGACGCCGCGGTCACGGTGCTCGGCAATCACGACTTCCACCTGCTGACGATCGCCGCCGGTCATCGCCGGCCGCATCGCGGCGATACGCTCGACGCGATCCTCGCCGCACCCGATCGCGACGCGCTCATCGGCTGGCTCATGCGGCGGCCGCTGTGCGTCGCCGAAGGCGACCGCGTGCTCGTGCACGCGGGCCTGCTGCCTTCCTGGACGGTGGCAGAAGCGCTCGCGCTGTCGGCCGAGGTCGAGGCGATGCTCGCGGGCGACGACGCGCCGCGCTTCCTGTCGGTGCTCTATGGCGACGAGCCGCTCGCCTGGCGCGCCGACCTCGCGGGTGACGACCGCCTGCGGGCGATCGTCAACTGCTGCACGCGGATGCGCTTCTGCACGGCCGACGACCGCATGGATATGCGCGAAAAGCGCGGCGCGGCATTCGCGCCGCCGGGTTTCAAGCCGTGGTTCCTGCAACCGGCACGCCGGAGCGCGACGCACGAGGTCGTGTGCGGCCACTGGTCGACGCTCGGCCTGACGTTCACGCCCAACATGATGATGCTCGACAGCGGCTGCCTGTGGGGCGGCACCCTCACTGCCGTCGACCTCGACTCGCGCCGTCTGCTGGCGGTGCCGTCGCGCTCGCCGGTCGCGCCCGAGCCTTCATCGCCAGCGCACCGCGAATAGCGGCCTCCGACAGGTCGGCGAGCTGGCGGCGTGTGTGGGCGACCGCCGCGACCGGCGGATTCGCGATCACCTCGACCACGTGGCCGCGCGCGCCGCAGATGCGCCAGAACGAGCGTGCGAACGTCGTGTCGCCGGCGTATTCCGGCGCCAGCGAATGGCTGCCGTCGAGGTACGTGTAGCGCAGCGCGATCGGCTGCACGTATCCGAGCGAATCGATCGCCGGCTGCAGCAGCGAGCCGTGGAACTTGAGCAGCGTGGTGCCGTTGGTCGTCGTGCCTTCCGGGAACACCGCCAGCACGTCGCCCTGCCGCAGCGCGTCGGCGGCGAGCGCGTTGACGCGCAGCATGTCGGGCTTGTTCGCGCGCGCAAGGAAGATCGTGCCGGTGTCGCGGATCAGCTTGCCGACGACCGGCCAGCGCGCCAGCTCCGACTTGGCGATGAAGCGCGCCGGCGAATGCGCGTCGAGCACGAAGATGTCGAGCCACGACACGTGGTTGGCCGTGTACAGCACGTTGCCGCCCGCGTCGTGAATCACGCCTTCGACGCGGGGCTCGACGGCGAGCAGCTTGAGCAGGCGCGCGCTCCAGCGGCGATTGAGCGCGCGGCGCTCGGTCGCGGCGACCCGCGGGAACACGAACGTCGTGATCGCGAGGCCGCGCGCCAGGTGCACCGCCACGCGCAGCGCGCGCCACGACTGGCGCAGCCGCGATACGCGATGGGAGGGATCGAGCATGGCCGGGGATGCAATGCAAACGGCCCGCGAATGCGGGCCGTTGGCGATCAGCGCGGCATCAGCACCGCACGCGACCGACCGATCGGCGCGTGTGCCGCATCAGAATGCGACGCGCGTGGTGTAGCCGTCCGACAGCACGCGCACGCGATCGCCGGGACGGAAGTTCTCGCCGGCATTTTCCTGGGGCACCGCGATCGTGCGGCCCGAATCGAGGCGCACGGTGATTTCGATGCCGTTCTTCTGGTTGGCGTTGTTCTCGACCGCATTGCCGATCAGGCCGCCGATGATCGCGCCGGCCACGGCGCCCGCCGCATTGGCGGCGCCGCTGCCGCCCACCGTGCTGCCGGCGATGCCGCCGAGCGCGGCGCCGCCGACGGTGCCGACGCCGGTATTGGGCGCGGCGAGCTGGACATAGCGCACGCCTTCGACGACGCCCATCTCGACCGTCTGCGGGCGCATGCCCTGGCCGTATTGATAGACGTCGCCGCGCTGGGACGGCGCGCACGCGGCGAGCGTGAGCATCAGTACCGCGACGACGACGGCGACGGCAGCGCCGCGTCCGATGCGACGAACCGCCCCGCTGGACGGCGTGAAAGAGCGGGAAATATTTGGTTGCATAGAAGGTTGCATGGGGTTCACCAGACGTTGCCAGTGAAGCTTCGATTGTATAACGCGGCAATGCGTTCCCGGTTGACGTCGTGGTTCTGTCCGCCGCGCGAGCCGATCTTGAGCGCGCCCAGCGTCGCGGCGAGCTGCCCGCTGCGCAGCCAGTCCCAGCCGCTTGCCATGCCGTACAACAATCCGGCGCGATAGGCGTCGCCGCAGCCGGTCGGATCGACCAGCGCATCGGCGTGCGCGACGCCGATGCGGATGACGCCGCCGTCGGCATGGATTTCCGAGCCTTCGCCGCCGCGCGTGACCACCAGCGCGTCGACGCGCCGCGCCAGCGCCTCGATCGGCTGCCCGGTGCGGTCGGCGATGAGCCGCGCCTCGTAGTCGTTGAGCGTGACGACGCTGGCCGCGTCCACCATCTGCATCAGCTCGTCGCCGCTGAACAGCGTCATCGCCTGGCCCGGATCGAAGATGAACGGGATGCGCGCGGCGTGGAATTCCGCGGCGTGCTGCAGCATGCCTTCGCGGCCGTCCGGGGCGACGATGCCGAAGCCGGCGCCGCCGACGTCACCGACGTGGTTGTCGTGCGAGCGTCCCATCGCCCCCGGGTGGAACGCCGTGATCTGGTTGTCGTCGAGGTCGGTGATGATGAAGGCCTGCGCCGTGTACATGTCGGGCACGTCGCGCACACCGTCGATGCCGATGCCGAGCGCGGCGAGGCGCGCGCGGTAGTCGGCGCCGTCCTTGCCGAGCGTCGCCATCACCACCGGCTCGCCGCCCAGCGCGACCAGGTTGTACGCGATGTTGCCGGCGCAGCCCCCCCATTCGCGGCGCATGTCGCCGACGGTGAAGCACACCGACAGCACGTGCGCCTGGTCGGGGAGGATGTGCCGGCCGAAGCGGTCGGGGAACACCATGATGGTGTCGAAGGCGAGCGAACCGCAGATCAGCGTGCGCATGCATCGGGGCCGGCGGCGCGCGGGCACGCAAGCGGCGAAGGTCGAAGGGAGCGCAGTTTATCGCGGCGCCGGCATCGCCGGCGCGCGCACCTCACCGCCGGGCACCCGGCGCGAGCGCCGGCAACGGGATCGACCCGTCAGTCGGTGATCGCCTCGCGGCCGATCTCGCGCACCACCGACTGCTGGCGGCGCGACACGGGCAGCGATTCGTCGATGCCGTTGAGGATCACTTCCCAGTGCGCGTCGCCGTCGTTGTTGAGGCGCCGCTCGAAGCCGCGGATCGCGTCGCGGGCGACGAGGCAGTTGCGGTGCACGCGCACGAAGCGCGGCCCGAACTCGTTCTCGAGCTTGGTCAGCGACTCCTCGAGCAGGTACTCGCGCTGCGGCGTGCGGATCGTGATGTACTTGAGCTCGGCCTTGAGGTAGACCACTTCCTCGATGGGCACCAGCACGACGCGCGAGCGCTCGGTCACCGACAGGAAGCGCCGCGAGTTGGCGGGCAGCTGCGACAGGCGCTCGCCGGTCAGCGGCTTCAGCTTCGGCACCTTGTACAGCGCGGCGAGCAGGCGCTGTACGCGCACCGGCTTCACCAGGTAGTCGATCGCGTGGACGTCGAACGCCTGCAGCGCGTGCTCGTGGAACGCCGTCGAGAAGATCACCACCGGCGGGTGCGGCAGCTTGAGCAGGTGGCGCGCGAGCTCGAGGCCGTCCATGTCCGGCATGTGGATGTCGGTCAGCACGAGGTCGGCGGGCGCGCTCGACAGGAGGTCGAGCGCCTCGCGTCCCTGCGTGGCTTCGCCGACGACGACGAGCGGCATCTGCACCGCGCAGTCGTCGAGCAGCTCGCGCAGGCGCCGGCGCGCCGGCGATTCATCGTCGACGATCAGGATGCGCAACGGCGTTTCGTTCATGATCGAAAGGCTCCGGCGAGGCCGAGCCCGGCGCGGCGCGCACCGGGCGTTGGCCCGGAATCCGCGCGGGGTGCGCGCGGCTCGACGCGATCGGCAGGCTGCGGCGGCGTGGCGGTGCGATAGGGCAGGCGGATGTGGACTTCGTAGGCGTCGGGCAGTACGCGCGACTCGAGGCGCGCCTCGGCGTCGAAATGCAGTGCAAGGCGCTCGCGGATGTTGGCGATGGCCATGCGGTTGCCGCGCTGGTGGCGCGCAGCCCGCGCGTCGTACGGATTGCGCAGGATCGCGTGCACTTCGGAGCGCGACAGGAAGATGTTGATCGAGATCGTACCCGGCGTGCTCGACGGCTCGATGCCGTGGTAGACGGCGTTCTCCAGCAGCGGCTGCAGCAGCAGCGGCGGCACCAGCGCGTCGGCGGGCATGCTCTTCACGTTCCAGTCGACGTCGAGGCGGTCGCCGAGGCGCAGCTTCTCGAGGTCGAGGTACTGCCGGCAAAGCTCCACCTCGTCGGCGAGGGGCGCGAGCTCGCGGTTGTCGCGCATCAGCACGCGGAAGAGGTCGGCCATGTCGTGCAGCGCCTCCTCGGCGCGGCGCGGGTCGCTGCGCACCAGCGACATCACGCCGTTGATGCTGTTGAACAGGAAGTGCGGGCGGATGCGTGCCTGCAGCGCCTGCAGACGCGCTTCGCTGATCGCCGGAGACAGCGCCTTGGCGCGCAGCCTGAAGTACGCGAGGAGCAGCGCCGTGGCCGCCAGCGTGAACACCACGTGGGTGGCGTAGACGCCGCCCGCCTGCGGCACCAGCGAGCTGACGAACGCCTCGACCCCGAACGCCACGGCCACGCCCACCCCGGCGATCGCCGCGGCCGCGATTGCAAACGGCAGCCCCGCCAGCCAGGAGGCGAGGACCCAGAGCACCGCCAGCTCCAGCAACAGGTGGGGCTCGACCACGCCGGAAATCGTCGTCCATTCGCCGGCGAACGCCGTCAGGCTCGGCGCCCGCGCGAGCGCGACCAGCGCCGCGGCGCCGTTCACGGCGAGCAGGATCCGCAGGATGGTGCCGAGGTTGCGCAGCTCCGGCAGGCCCGGCTCGTCGTTGCGTTGTCTTATAATCGATCGCATGGTGGTTGCCGATCGGCGTCCGCATGCAAGCATCGTGCCCGTCGCGGCCCGGACCTCGCCGAATCGCCGGCCGCAGAAGGCGCCTGCCTGACGCCGGACTCCCGCGAGGCGCGCGTATTGTCGGCAACGCGGATCGCATTCGCAAGCGAAAGAGCATGTCACAACGCGCCAAACCGGAAGCCGCAACTTGGTCGGGCCGCTTCGCCGAGCCGATGAGCGAGCGCATGCAGCGCTTCAACGCCTCGATCGGCTTCGATCAGCGCCTCGCCAGCGTCGACATCGACGCGTCGCTCGCCCATGCGCGGATGCTCGCCGCTTCGGCGATCATCTCCGCGCAGGACCTCGCCGACATCGAGCGCGGCATGGCGGCGATCCGCGACGAGGTCGCGCGCGGCGTGCTCGCGTTCACCCCCGATCTCGAGGATGTGCATCTCGCGATCGAGAAAAGGCTGACTGCGCTGGTCGGTGATGCCGGCAAGAAGCTGCATACCGCACGCTCGCGCAACGACCAGGTGGCCACCGACGTCCGGCTGTGGCTGCGCCATGCGATCGACGCGCTGGTCGCCGAGCTCCGCGCGCTGCGCCGCGCCTTCGCCGAGCTCGCGCTGCGCCACGCGGCGGAAATCATGCCCGGCTTCACGCACCTGCAGGTGGCCCAGCCGGTGACGTTCGGCCACCACCTGCTCGCCTACGAGGCGATGTTCGCGCGCGACAGCGCGCGCTTCGCCGACTGCCGCCGGCGCGTCAACGTCAGCCCGCTCGGCAGCGCCGCGCTGGCGGGGACCAGCTACCCGATCGACCGGCGACGCGTCGCGCGCGAGCTCGGCTTCGACGGCATCGCCGGCAATTCGCTGGACGCCGTATCGGATCGCGACTTTGCCGTCGAATTCACGGCGGCGGCGACGCTCGCGATGCTGCACCTGTCACGCTTCGCCGAGGAGCTGGTGTTGTGGTCGAGTCCGCGCTTCGGCTTCGTCACCATCGCCGACCGCTTCTGCACCGGCAGCTCGATCATGCCGCAGAAGAAGAATCCCGACGTCGCCGAGCTCGTACGCGGCAAGAGCGCGCGCGTGGCGGGCAGCCTAGTGGCGCTGGTCGTGCTGATGAAGGGCCAGCCGCTGGCGTACAACAAGGACAACCAGGAGGACAAGGAGCCGCTGTTCGACACCGTCGACACCCTGGGGGACTGCCTCGCCATCGTCACCGATCTCGTCGCCACCGGCCTGGCGCCGGTGCCGGCGCGGATGCGCGCCGCGGCGCGCGAAGGCCATGCCACGGCGACCGACCTCGCCGACTACCTGGTGCGCAAGGGGATGCCGTTTCGCGACGCGCACGAGGCGGTGGCGCGCGCGGTGCGCGAGGCCGATACGCGCGGCAAGGACCTGGCAGACCTGCCGCTTCGCGAACTGCGCGCGTTCGCGCCGCTCGTGGCCGACGACGTCTACGCGGTGCTGACGCTCGAAGGCTCGGTGGCGAGCCGCGATCACGAAGGCGGCACCGCGCCGGCACGCGTGCGCAGCGCAGCCGAGGCGGCGCTCGCCGCGATTGCCGCCGAAGAAGCCGCCGCCGGCCGCTGACGCCGCGCGCGACGATCACGATGCACGAAAGGAAGGCACGATGAGCGATACCACCGCGCGCGATGTCGCGTTCCTCGGTCTGGGCGTCATGGGCTACCCGATGGCGGGCCACCTCGCACGCGCCGGCCATCGCGTGACCGTGTACAACCGCAGCGCCGACAAGGCGCAGAAATGGGTCGCGGCGTATGGCGGCAAGCGCGCAGCGTCGCCTGCAGAAGCGGCGGCCGGCGCCGAGCTCGTGATGATGTGCGTCGGCAACGACGACGACGTGCGCGCGGTGGCGGCTGGCGCGCATGGCGCGCTCGCCGGCATGGCGAAGGGCACGATCCTCGTCGACCACACGACGGCGTCGGCGGTGGTGGCGCGCGAGGTCCACGCCGCGGCGGCGGCGTGCGGCATCGGCTTCCTCGACGCGCCGGTGTCGGGCGGGCAGGCCGGCGCGGAAAACGGCAAGCTGACCGTCATGGTCGGCGGCGACGCCGCGACGTTCGCGCGCGCCGAAGCGGTGATGGCGCACTACGCGCGCGCCGTGACGTTGCTGGGTGGCCCGGGCAGCGGGCAGCTCACCAAGATGGTCAACCAGATCTGCATCGCCGGTCTCGTCGAAGCGCTCGCCGAAGGCATCGCATTCGCCGAACGCGCCGGGCTCGATGCCGAGCGCGTGCTCGACGTCATCAGCAAGGGCGCCGCGCAATCGTGGCAGATGGAGAACCGCGGCAAGACGATGGTCGCCGACAAGTTCGATTTCGGCTTCGCCGTCGACTGGATGCGCAAGGACCTCGGCATCTGCCTCGACGAGGCGCGGCGCAACGGCGCGGCGCTCCCCGTCACGGCCGTCGTCGACCAGCTCTACAGCCGCGTGCAGGCGCGCGGCGGCGCGCGCTGGGACACGTCGAGCCTGATCCGCCTGTTGCGCGGCCGGTGAGCGCAGGCGGCTGGCGACGCGCCGCGGCGCTCGGGGCGATGTGGGCGTATGCGTCGCACGCCGCTGCGGTCGTGGTGTTCACCGACGGCTGGATGCGACCGGCGGCTGCGGGTGCGGCGTCGGCCGAGGCCTATGTCGACGTGCGTGCGGACGCCGCGCTGGCGATCGTCGGCGTGCGCACCGACATCGCGCGCACGGTCGAGCTGGTCGCCGCGCCGGGGCCCGATCCCGGGCAGCCGGCGGCCGCGCGCGGCGACGGCCAATTCATGCTCGCTCCCGGCGAAAAGCTGCGCTTCGCGCGCCACGGCAACGTGCTGCGGCTGCGCGGCATCGTGCGCAGCGTGGACGTCGGCGATACAGTGCGGCTCGAATTCGCCTTCGAGGACGCGAGTCATCGCATGCGGTCGGCGACGGCCGCGATCGTCGTGCGCGGCGTGGCGGCACCGGCACCGGCACCGCCGCGCGCCGCGCAAGGCGCGCAGAACTGACGGGCTGCGTCAGCCGCGGGCTGCGGCCGGCGCCGCGGCCCCCGCGTCAACGATCACGATCGTGACTTCGATCGTCGCGGTCTTGGCCAGCATGATCGTCGCCGAGCAGTACTTTTCCTTCGACAGCGCGACGGCACGCTCCACGGCGCCACGATCGAGATTGCGTCCGGTGACCGTGAACGTCAGCGCGATGTGCGTGAAGACCTTGGGATCGGCCGCGGCGCGCGTCGCATCGGCGTCGACCACGCAGTCGACGACCTCCTGGCGCGACTTGCCGAGGATCAGCACCACGTCGAACGCGCTGCAGGCGGCGGCGCCCATCAGCAGCATTTCCATCGGCCGCATGCCGGCGTTGGCGCCCCCATGCTCCGGCGCACCGTCGATAAGCACGCGGTGGCCGCTGCCGCTTTCGCCTTCGAAGCGGACCCCGCCCTGCCAGCGGACGCGCGTCCTCACGACAGGCGCCTTTGGTAGTTTGCACTCACTCTTGCGTAACCCATTGCCGGCATTGGTTATAAGTTTTTTGGATATGCTGCATCGCAATCCGTAATTGGCGCAGTGCATTGCACAATGCCAATATCATAGCTGTCCGCGGTACCAAGGAGCCACTCCTTCTCCGCCGCGGGCCATTCCTCCATTCTCCTCCTATGGTGGAATCCTCCGGGCGCGGTCCCAACGACCGCGCTCTTTTTTTGCGCCGGCACAATGTGCAATGCAGCACAAGACGTTGCGCCAAGCACCGCTGCGGCCCGGACGGCGGGTCGCCCGACTCGCGTTGACCGGAATCGCCAAAAGCATTTATAATGCAAGACTTTGCTGCGCCAGCGCATCACGGCGCCGCACCCTCCGGCCCCGTCGGCGGGCCAACGCTCGAACGAACCGAAATGAAGACCTTTTCCGCCAAAGCGCAGGACGTCGTCCACGACTGGTACGTCGTCGACGCCACCGACAAGGTGCTGGGCCGGCTCGCATCGCAGATCGCACTGCGCCTGCGCGGCAAGCACAAGCCCATCTACACGCCGCACGTCGACACCGGCGACTTCATCGTCGTCACCAACGTCGAGAAGATCCGCGTCACCGGCAACAAGGCCGCCGACAAGCTCTATCACCGCCACTCGGGCTATCCGGGCGGCGTGACCACGACGTCGTTCGCCAAGATGCAGGCTCGCTTCCCCGGCCGGGCGCTGGAGAAGGCGGTGCGCGGCATGCTGCCGAAGGGCCCGCTCGGCTACGCGATGATCAAGAAGCTCAAGTACTACGCCGGGGGGGCCCACCCCCACACGGCGCAGCAGCCCAAACCGCTCGACCTCGAGAGATCATGATCGGCAACTACTACTACGGCACCGGCCGCCGCAAGACGTCGGTGGCGCGCGTGTTCCTGAAGCAGGGCTCCGGCAACATCGTCGTCAACGACAAGCCGGTCGACCGGTTCTTCTCGCGCGACACCGGCCGCATGGTCGTCCGGCAGCCGCTGGTGCTCACCAACCACGAGAAGACGTTCGACATCATGGTGAACGTCATCGGCGGCGGCGAGTCCGGCCAGGCGGGCGCGGTGCGGCACGGCATCACGCGCGCGCTGATCGACTACGACGCGCAGTTGAAGCCGACGCTGTCCAAGGCCGGGCTCGTCACGCGCGACGCGCGCGAAGTCGAGCGCAAGAAGGTCGGCCTGCACAAGGCGCGCCGGCGCAAGCAATTCTCCAAGCGCTGACGGTCCGCTCATAGGCAAAGCAAGGGGGCTGCCGGCCACGGCGGCCCCCTTTTTTTGGTTTTCGCGCAGACTGCCTGTACACTTCATTCTTATGACGGAGGCATAATTGGCGAAGCTCGCGATCGGCATCGTCGGCGGCACCGGCTACACCGGCGTGGAACTGCTGCGCATCCTCGCGCGCCACCCCCATGCCGAGTTGCGCACGATCACCTCGCGCAAGGAAGCGGGAATGCCGGTCGCGCAGATGTTTCCGTCGCTGCGACGCGTCGTCGACCTCGCGTTCAGCGACCCCGCGCAGGCGCCGCTGGCGAAGTGCGACGTGGTGTTCTTCGCCACGCCCCACGGCGTGGCGATGAGCCAGGCGCGCGGGCTCGTCGCCGCCGGCGTGCGCATCATCGATCTCGCCGCCGATTTCCGGCTGCAGGACGTGGCCCAGTTCGAGCGCTGGTACAAGATGCCGCACGCCTGCCCGGAGCTGCTGGCCGAATCGGTGTACGGTTTGCCCGAAATGAATCGTGAAGCGATCCGCAAGGCGCGCATCGTCGGCAATCCCGGCTGCTATCCGACGACCGTGCAGCTCGGCTTCCTGCCCCTTGTCGAGGCGGGCGTCGTCGATGCGTCGCGGCTGATCGCCGACAGCAAGTCGGGCGTCTCCGGCGCGGGACGCAAGACCGATACGCACCTGCTGTTCGCCGAGGCCTCGGACAACTTCTTCGCCTACGGGCTCGGCGGCCATCGCCATCACCCGGAAATCGTGCAGGGGCTCGGCGGCGCGGCGAAGGGCGAGGTGTCGGTGCTGTTCACGCCGCACCTGACGCCGATGATCCGCGGCATCCTGTCGACGCTCTACGCCCCGCTCACGCGCGACGCCGACCTGCAGGCGCTGTTCGAAAAGCGCTATGCCGGCGAGCCGTTCGTCGACGTCATGCCGCCGGGATCGGCACCCGACACGCGCTCGGTGCGGGCGTCGAACATGCTGCGCATCGCCGTCAGCAAGCCCGAGGGCATGGGACTCGCGCGCGTCATCGTCGTGCTCGACAACCTGGTCAAGGGTGCCGCCGGGCAGGCGGTGCAGAACATGAACCTGATGTGCGGCCTGCCGGAGGCCGCCGGACTCGACACCGTCGCGGTGTTGCCCTAGGCGGGAAACCGGTGCCACCGCACGCGATCTGGCGCCGGATGCGCCATCCGTTCTCGATCAGTGCGCCGCGCATGCGTGTGCGCAGCGACCTCGGCTGGCCGTGGCGCCTCTGCGTGGTCGCCGCGCTCGCCGCGCTGATCGGCGGCATGTGGTGGTGGGGCTACGATTTCGGACAGCTGTTCAGCGGCTTCAATCGCTCGGAGATGAAGGATCGGGTGGAGCAGCTCGAGACCGACAACGCCAAGCTGCGCGACGAGGCGACCGGCGCGCGCTCGCATTTCGCCGAGCTCGAAAGCGACCTCGCCATCACCCGCGGCGCGCAGGCGCAGCTCGCGCACCAGAACGCCGACCTGGCGCAGGAGAACGCGCAGATCAAGGAAGAGCTCGCGTTCCTGCAGAAGCTCGTGTCGGACTCGAGCAAGCAGGGCGCGATGACGATCCAGCGCCTGACCGTCGAGGCCGAGTCGGCGACGAGCTGGCACTACGGCGTGCTGCTCGTGCGCGGCGGCAATCCGCGCGACGAGTTCGCCGGCCACATGACGCTGCAGGCGAAGCTCTCGCTGCCGGCCGCCGGCGGCGCGCCCACGGAGATGCTACTCAACCTCCCGGCGGACCAGACCGAGGCGGCGACGCCGCTCAGCCTCAAGTTCAAGTATTATCAGCGCGTGGAAGGGTCGATCCGCGTGCCGGAAGGCGCCCGCCTGACGGCACTCACGGCCCAGGTGTTCGAAAATGGCACCGCCGCCGCGCGCACGTCACGCTCATTGACTATTCCGTGAGAGGCGCCATGTTCAAGGCAAAGAAAGAGGCAGCACCCCAGAAGCGGCTCGACAGCCTGATCGGCGCCGGAACGATCGTTCGCGGCGACCTGCTGTTCACCGGCGGCCTGCGCGTGGATGGCTGCGTCGAGGGCAACGTCGCCACGGCCGACGGCCAGGCCGGCACGCTGGTGATCAGCGAGCACGCGCGAATCGACGGCGAAGTGCGCGTATCGCACGTCGTCGTCAACGGCACGGTCACGGGCCCGGTTTTCGCTTCCGAATACCTGGAGCTGCAGCCGAAGGCCCGCATCGTCGGCGATGTCGCCTACCGCAAGCTCGAGATGCACATGGGGGCCGTGATCGAAGGACGGCTCGCGCACGGCGAACCGGAAACGGCGTCCGTGGTCGAATTGAAGCGCGCGACCGGCGACTGAACGCGCCGGGCGCTTGGCAGCGCCGCAAGGCAAAGGAGCAGCAATGAACGCAATGACCGACATGCCCGCCCCGCTCAACTTCACCGACAGCGCCGCCGACAAGGTGCGCGCGCTGATCGAGGAGGAAGGCAACCCGGACCTCAAGCTGCGCGTGTTCGTCACCGGCGGCGGGTGCTCGGGTTTCCAGTACGGATTCACGTTCGACGAGGTGGTCAACGAGGACGACACCTCGATGGTGAAGAACGGCGTGACGCTGCTGATCGACCCGATGAGCTACCAATATCTCGCCGGTGCCGAGATCGACTACACCGACGGCCTCGAGGGCGCGCAGTTCGTCATCAAGAATCCCAACGCCACCAGCACCTGTGGCTGCGGATCGAGCTTCTCCGCGTAGCGCGGCCTAGCGCCGTCGCCGTCACGAGGGGGCCTTCGCGGCCCCTTTTTGTTGGCGGTGAGGCTGCCTCGTGGCCGTCGCTGCGTCCCAACGTCGCGCCGTTCGAGGAAGTGCAGACCACCGACCCGGGACGCGCGCTCATCACTGGCGCCTGGAAGGACATCGGCTTCACCGACCAGGAGAAGCAGGACCTGGTGGCGTTCCTGCGCACGCTGTAGGCCGCCCTGCCGTCAGTCGCGTGCGGCGCCCCAGTGGATCGCGCCGAGCACGCGCGGTCCGCGCGCGCCGGTGACGCTGGGCAGGTTGCCGCTGGCCCGCGCGAGCGTGCGCTGCGCGAGCCACGCGAACGCCAGCGCCTCGACGTGCTCGACGTCGATGCCCAGCGCCGTCGACGTGCGCAGCCGCCGCGGCGCGACCTCGCGCGCGAGCAGGTCGATGAGCGTGGCGTTGTGCGCGCCGCCGCCGGCGACGATCACCTCGGCGGCGCGCGGCGCATGGCCGCGGATCGCGTCGGCGATGGTGCGCGCGGTGAGCGCGGTGAGCGTCGCCTGCACGTCGCGCGGCGGCAGCGCGGTGCCTTCGAGGCGGGCGTCGAGCCACGCCGCATTGAACAGGTCGCGCCCGGTGCTCTTCGGCGGCGCCAGCGTGAAATACGGCTGCGCGAGGAGGCGTGCGAGGAGTGCGTCGTCGACGCGGCCGCTGCGCGCCCACGCGCCCTCGATGTCGCAGGCGCCGCCGCGATGGCGCGCGTGCCACAGGTCGATCAGCGCGTTGCCGGGCCCGGTGTCGAAGCCGTGCACGGCGCCCGCGATCGACAGGTCGGTGACGTTGGCGATGCCGCCGATGTTGACGATCACGCGGTGCACATCGCCGCCGAAGATCGCCTGATGGAATGCCGGCACGAGCGGCGCGCCCTGGCCGCCGGCGGCGACGTCCCGGCTGCGGAAATCCGCGACCACGGTGAGCCCGCTCTTCTCGGCCACGCGCGCGGCGTTGTTGACCTGCACCGTCCAGCCGTCCTCGGGGCGATGGCGGATGGTCTGCCCGTGCACGCCGGCGGCGACGATGTCCTCCGGCGCAAGTCCGGCATCGTCGATCGCCTCCGCCAGTGCCTGCGCGTAGAGATCGGCCAGCGCATTCGCCACGCGCGCGGTTCGCGCGACCTCGTCCCAGCCGGATGCCTGCAATGCCAGGAGCTCGTCGTGCATCGCCGGCGGGAACGGCAGGTGGGCGGCGCCGAGCGTGGCGCAAACGCGACCATCGGCCGGTTCGAAGTCGGCGATCACGGCGTCGACGCCGTCGAGGCTCGTCCCCGACATCACGCCCGCATAGCGCTCGCCCGGCATCGGCCGCGGGAGCCGGGCTAGTCGGCGGCGGCGAACTGCGCGCCGGCGTTGTCGCGCGCGAGAGCGAGTTCGGCGACGCGCGCCTTGACCTTGGCCAGGAACGTCGCGCGCTCGCCATCGGCAATCGGCTCCGCCGATGGCAGCGCGACGGTGACCGGATTGCGCGGCACGTTGTCGACGCGGAACTCGTAGTGCAGGTGCGGACCGGTGGCCCAGCCCGTCATGCCGACGAAGCCGATCACGTCGCCCTGGTTGACGCGCGCGCCCGGCTTCAATGCCGGCGCGAAGCGCGACAGGTGCGCATAGACGGTGGAGTACGTCTTGCCGTGGTGCACGATGACGACGTTGCCGTAACCCGTTTCCTGCCCCGCCACGGCGACCACGCCGCCGGCGGTGACGTGCACCGGCGTCCCCATCGGCGCGCCGAAGTCGGTGCCCTGGTGCGACTTCCACTTCTGCAGGATCGGATGGAAGCGCGCCGGGGTGAAGCCCGAGGTGATCCGCGAGAACGCGAGGGGCGCACGCAGGAACGCCTTGCGCAGGCTGCGGCCGTCCTCGCCGTAGTAGCCGGACCGGCCCTCGGCGTCGGTCCACTGGTACGCGCGATAGGCGACGCCGCGGTTGACGAACTCCGCGGCGAGGATGCGTCCCGCGCCCGCCGGCTCGCCGTCGATCGCGCGCGCCTCGTAGACGACGCTGAACGTGTCGCCGCGGCGCAGGTCGTGGTGGAAGTCGATGTCGCCGCCGAAGATGTCGGCGAGCTCCATCGTGATCGCGTCGGGAAGGTTGGCCTCGTCGGCCGCGGCGAACAGCGATGTCGTCACCGTCGCGCTGCGCATCTCGATGCGCGTGTCGATCGACGGCGGCGCCGCGTGCGCGGCGAACGTGCCGCCCTGGCGGTCGACGGTGAGCATGTCGCCCGAGGGCTGCAGGAAGCGCAGCTCGACGAGGTCGCCGTCGTCGTCGGTGGCGAAATGCAGCGGGCGACCGGGCCGCAACTGGTACAGCGCGCGCGCCGAAGGATCGGTGCGCAGGAACCTGAATGCGGCGTCATCGTCGACGCCGGCGCGCGCGAGCAGGCTGCCGATGGTGTCGCCGCGCAGCACGCGCTCGTCGTGCCAGTACACCGCCGGGGCGCGCGCGGCGACGGCCGGCAGCGGCAGCTCGCGCAGCACCGCCATCATCGGCACCGGCGCAACGTCATCGTCCGGCACCAGCGCGAATGCGACCACTGCGCTGCCGGCCAGGAACGCCGTCAGCAGCCACGGCGCCGGGCTCATGCGCGCGAGGCGGGATGCGAGGGCGCGATACGATAAAATCAGCGACTTTTGCACAATCACGGGAAGATGGGCGCGACGGTGGGCGACGGCGATCGAATCAGCGGGCGAGTGTATCAAACCGGCGCCGGGCGTCGCCCCGCACGGCAACGCCTGCCGCACAGCGGCACCCCCGGCGGCACTCGATGAGGGCCGGCGTCGCCGAACAGATCGCGATCTTCAGGCGCGGTGCCGACGAGTTGATCGTCGAGGCGGAGGTCGCGCAGAAGCTGGCACGCTCGCTGGCGACGAGCCAGCCATTGCGGGTCAAGCTCGGCCTCGATCCGACGGCGCCCGACATCCATCTCGGCCACACGGTGGTGTTGAACAAGCTGCGCCAGATGCAGGATCTGGGCCACCACGTGATCTTCCTGATCGGCGACTTCACGTCGATGATCGGCGACCCTTCGGGCCGCAACGCGACGCGCCCGCCGCTGACGCGCGAGGCCATCGAGGCCAATGCCAGGACCTACCACGCGCAGGCATCGAAGGTGCTCGACGCCGCGCACACCGAGATCCGCTACAACTCGGAGTGGTCGGAACCGCTCGGTGCCGCGGGCATGATCAAGCTCGCGTCGCACTACACGGTTGCGAGGATGCTCGAGCGCGACGACTTCCACAAGCGGTTCAGGGGCAACCAGCCGATCGCGGTGCACGAGTTCCTGTACCCGCTGATGCAGGGCTACGACTCGGTGGCGCTGCGCTCCGACATCGAGCTCGGCGGCACCGACCAGAAATTCAACCTGCTCGTCGGGCGCGAGCTGCAGAAGGACTTCGGCCAGGAGCCGCAGTGCATCCTGACGATGCCGCTGCTGGAGGGCCTCGACGGCGTCGACAAGATGTCGAAGTCGAAGCAGAACTACGTCGGCATCAACGAGCCGCCGTCGGAGATGTTCGGCAAGCTGATGTCGATCTCCGACGATCTCATGTGGCGCTACTACGAGCTCCTGTCGTCGCGCTCGCTCGCCGAGATCGCGGCGCTGCGCCGCGAATGCGCGGACGGCCGCAACCCGCGCGAAGCGAAAGTGATGCTGGCGCAGGAAATCGTCGCCCGCTTCCATTCGGCGCGCGACGCCGACGCCGCGCTCGCCGAGTTCGACGCGCGCTTTCGCAAGGGCGCGCTGCCGGACTCGATGCCCGAGGTGACATTGCACACGGCGGGCACGCCGATGCCGATCGCGCAGATCGCGAAGCAGGCGGGCATCGTCGAATCGACGTCGGAGGCGCTGCGCCTCATCGCCCAGCACGGCCTCAAGGTCGACGGCGACGCGGTCGCCGATCGCGGCCTTGCCATCGCCGCGCCGCGCACGCTGGTCGTGCAGGCGGGCAAGCGCAAGTTCGCGCGCGTCACGCTGGTGTGACGATCGCAGCACTCGCGCGCGCCTTGCGCGGATGGGCGGCACGTTCCGAGGCCCTCGCGCCGGACGGTCCGCGATTGCGGCGAATCGCCCGTCCTGGCGTTGCTCGACGCGCGATTTCAGGCTACCCGTCGCCGATTCCCGGATCGGCGCCGACGCCGACCAGCCGCGGCCGCCATGGTGTGCGCGGCTTCACGACTTTTTCGCGGCGCAAGTGCCGCGCCACGATGTCGTAGATCGCTTCACCGCCCGCCGTCTTCGCGTCCTCCGACACCGGCGCCCAGCCGGCGACCTTGTACGTCTTCGCCGCCTCGATCGGCCGATCCCCCACCCGCATGTCCGATATGCGCGCGCCCTGCGCCGCGTCGGGCGCGATCGCGTAAGTCATGCCGGCCACGCGCACCATGTCACCACCCTGCTGCAGGTACGGGTCGGGGTTGAAGAGATTGTCGGCGACGTCCTCGAGGATCGTCTTGATCGTGTCGCCGGTCATCGGCGTCAGCGTCGCGTACGGATAGGTGATCGCCGTCTCGTCCATCAGGTGCTCGAACGTGATCGTCTCGCCCGGCATCAGCGTGGGCCCCCAGCGGAATCCCGGCGAGAACGCGATCTCGGCGTCCTTCTCGGCGAGCAGCGCCTGCATGATCATCTCGTCGACGCTGCCGTTGAAATTGCCGCGCCGGTACAGCAGGCCCTCGCTGACGGCGAGCGGCTCGGCGAGCTTCGCCGCGAACGGCGCGCGCGCCTTCGCGATGTACGCCGCCATCGCCGCGTCGGCGGCCAGGAGGTCGGAGAACACCGGCAGCAGGCGATAGCGGTAGTCCGCCACCTTGCCGCCCTTGACGTCGAAATCGAGAACGCCGAGGAACTTGGCGTTGCAGCCGGCGTTGGTGACGATCGTGCGGCCGCCGGCGTTCGCGACCAGCGTCGGCTGCGGCATGCCGTCGTGGGTGTGGCCACCGAGGATCGCGTCGAGCCCGCGCACGCGCGACGCGAGCTTCAGGTCGACGTCCATGCCGTTGTGCGACAGCAGCACCGCGACGGCCGCGCCCTTCGCGCGCACCTCGTCGATCATCTTCTGCAGGTTCTCCTCCTGGATGCCGAAGGTCCAGTCGGGCGTGAAATAGCGCGGGTTGGCGATGGGCGTGTAGGGGAACGCCTGGCCGATGACCGCCACCCTGATGCCGTTGACGACGCGGATCACGTACGGCGCGAACACCGGATCGCCGAAGTCCTGCGTCTTCACGTTGTGCGCGACGAAGTCGATGCGGCCGGCGAAGTCCTTGGCGATCACCTCCTGCACGCGCGCCGCGCCGAAGGTGAACTCCCAGTGCGCCGTCATCACGTCGACGCCGAGGAGCTTGGCGGCGTCGACCATGTCCTGGCCCTGCGTCCACAGCGAGGTGGCCGAGCCTTGCCAGGTGTCGCCGCCGTCGAGCACCAGCGCACCCGGGCGCGACGCCTTCATCCTGGCGACCAGCGTGGCCAGGTGGGCGAAGCCGCCCGTCGTGCCGAAGCGCGCGGCCGCGGCGACGAAGTCGACGTCGCTGAACGCATGCGCCTCGCGCGTGCCGGGCGCGATGCCGAACTGCTTCAGCAGCGCCTCGCCGACGAGGTGCGGCGGCTTGCCGCGCGCGGCGCCGACGCCGAGGTTGACCGACGGCTCGCGAAATCGCTCCGGATTGAGCTGCGCATGGCAATCCGTGAAATGCAGCAGCGCGACGTTGCCGTACGGCACGACGGCATCGTAGAGGCGCTCGGCCGCGGCGTCGGCACCGAGCGCTCGTTCGAGTGGCAGTCCCGCGGCCGACGCCACCGCCAGTGCCCGCAGGAAATCGCGGCGACGCATCGGATCAGCCGCGTTGGCGCGGACGCCGGGTCCGCACGCGCGGCACGCGGCTCACTGGTTGACTGGCGATTTCGGATCCATCAGCAACGCGACGACATCCTTGATCTGCGCCTCGGTGAGGATGCCGTGCGCGCCGAAGCGCGGCATGTTGGAGCACGCCGCATACGCTTCGGCGTTGTAGACCTTGCCATACGCGTACTTGCGCACCTCGTCCGTGTAGCCGCGCTGCTTGCCGAACTGGTAGAGCGACGGCCCGATGGTGCCGTACGAGATTTCCGACTTCGTCAGCTGGTGGCAGGCGTAGCAGTTGCCGCCGTTGGGATTCTTCGGGTCGTCGGAATACTGCTTGCCCTGGCCGGACTGCGCGATCTTCTCGCCGTTCTTCCAGTCACCGAGATAGTGGCCGTCGGCCGGCCACCTGACGTCGGCGAGATTCGCCTTCTCGAGGCGCGACGCCGTGTCCGGCGGCACGGGCTTGCCGAAATATTCGCTGCACACGCGCTGCGTCTCGTCCTGGTCGAGGCGGTCGAGACCCGCCTGGCTCTTGGCCTGGAACGACGACTTGAGCGCTGCGACCACGGCGTCGTGGCTGACCTCGGGGTTGGACATGGAGGCGCACCCGGCGATCACGAGGGCGACGGCGGCAGCTGCCATGGCAGCGCGCACGAGGTTTGGGGTCATAGGCGAGTCCTCGTCCGCTTCAGCGCTTGAGCCCCGGGCCGTCGTAGAGGGCGCCGTTGGCGTTGTAGGCCAGGTACGTGGTCAGCGCGATCGACACCGGCGAACCGTAGACCAGGTCGGGAAACCGCTGCTGTCGGAAGCAGTCGTTGAGCCGCCACTGCATCGTGCGCAGCTCGCCTTGCGACACGCGGTACGCGGGCCACGTGGTGTACGCCTTGCGCGCGCCATCCTTCGTCGCGAGGTCCGGCAAGTCCTGCAGGCGGATGCGCTTGCCCGTCTCGGCGTGGCAGGTGGCACACGCGAAATCATGCGTCGCGCCCCGGTAGTAGAAGATCTTCTCGCCCATCGCGTACATCTCGCGCATGTGCGGATCGGAAAGCGAGACGTTCATCGGCATGCCTTTCGACTGGCCGACGACGTAGGCCGCGAGCGCCTCGAGATCGGAACGCTTGCCGGGACCGCCGAACAGGACCTTGCTGGCGTCTGCCTCGCTGATCCCTTGCTGCGTCGTCATGCACCAGACGAGCCGCGATTCGAGGTCCTGAACGCGCCCGGCGTCGGCGAAATAGCGCGGCAGCGAGGCGTAGGCGCCCTTGACGACGCCCGGCCCGAGGCCGAGGTCGCACTTCGCCAGCGACACCTTGCGCGCGCCGCGCGCCTCGTTCCACAGCCCCTCGCCGCGCGCCTCCCACAAGTCGGCAGGGTTGCCATCGGCCAACGCCTGCCGGTATTTCTCGATTTCGGCTGCAGCATTGTCCTGCGCGCGTGCGCCGGCCGCGAAAAGCGCGAGAGCCGCCAGCGCCGCCATCGTCACGCACCGTCTCATTGCCGCTCCTCCTTCGCCCGCGCTGCGCCGGGCTTTCACGCCACGGTCGCTTCGTCGGTCCGCTTCTCGCCGCGGTTGTCGACCCACGTGATCACGATCTTGTCGCCTTTCTGGCCGCCCTTGAACTTGAACGCGAGGAACGGATTCTTGGCGATCGCCGTGCCCCATTGCGCCGACAGCACGCTGCGTCCCGCGCAGGTGACGTCGACGTGCTGGATGAACCACGCGGGGATCACCTTGCCCTGCGCGTCCTTGCGCTGGCCGGTCTCCATTTCGTGGCTCATCAGCACCTTGACCTCCGTGGCATCGCCAAGCTGGTTGGCGCGAATCTTCATCGGATCGGGCATCGTGTGACCTCGTGGCGTCGGTGGAAGGCTGGCGAAGCGGGCGCTAGCCGCCGCAACCGCCGAGCGTGACCTTGATTTCCTTGTGCGCGACGTAGAACTTGCCGCCCGCCTTCACCAGCGCGTACACATTCGACGTCTGCGCCATCTTCACGCGCGTGGTGATCGATGGATCCGTGCCGGCCGGAAGGTCGAAGACCGCGGCCAGCGTGTTCGGATTCTTCTCGATGAGGATCGCGATCGACTGCGTCGACGGGATCGCGCTCACCACCGTCACCGGCACCACCGCGCCGTTCTCGGCGATGTCGGGCGTGGCCACGAACGTGACGTCCTTGCTCGGCGTCGATGCCACCGCATCGAGGCCATTCATCGCGTCGTCGAGGCTGCGCGCGTCGAAGGCCGTCCTGTTCCAGCCGGCCGCATCGGCCGCGGCCGCGAGCTCGGGCGGCAGCCAGCCGGCGGCGGCGAGCAGCGTCAGCAGCGACAGCCCGGCGCCCCGCTTGAGGACCGCGCGTCGCGCGGGTTGGGTGTTGCACATGTTGAATGCCTCCTCCATTGCGTTTCATTCTAGCAGCGTCGCCGTGCGTCGCCGTCCACCCGCCCGCTTGCTGCGGCACACAAATTCGCGACAGCCGCCCCTTATCGCGCGCCGTCGAGAATCCAGTCCACGATCGCCCGCACGTCGGCCACGGGCACCGGCTGCGCCGGCATCGGCACGCTGCCCCAGACGCCACCGCCGCCGTCGCGCACCTTGGCGACGAGGCGCGTTGCGGCGTTTGTGTCGCCCCTGTATTTGTCGGCGATCTCGTGGAACGCCGGCCCGACGATGCGCGAATCGGTGGTGTGGCAGGCGATGCAGCCCGAGCGCCGCGCCAGCGCCATGCCGGCGTCCGACGGCGGCGCGGCCGCGACGCTGCCGAACGCGCGCATCTGCTGCGCGATGTCGCCGTGGGCATCGAGCGCGTACGCCGGCAGCGCCGAGGTGACCCTCACCTCGCCGGCGCAGTCGCGCATGCATTCCACGTTGTGGGTGTCGGGCGCGCCGTCGCGGCGCAGCATGCCGTGCGCGGTGGTGAAGCCGTCGCGATTGGGCATCCGCAGCGCCGTCAGTGACGCGGCGTCGAGCGTGACGTCGGCACCGACGATGTCGTTGAGGTTCAGCACGTACGCGGTCAGCGCATAGACCTCGTCGTTGGTCAGCGATTGCGGCGCCGTCAGCGGCATCGCGCGGCGGATGTAGTCGAACAGCGTGGTCGCGTAGTTGAGCTTGCTGCCGGTGGTGCGAACGGGCTCGCTGCCCGCGAGCGAGCCGACGCCGCCGGCGATTTGCAGGTAGCTGTTCGATTCGCCGAACGTGCCGTGGCAGCTCGCGCACTTGGCGTCGTAGATCGTCTGGCCCTCGCGCACGCTGCCTTGGCCCGGCGGCAGGCCGCGGCCGTCGGGGCGCACGTCGATGTCCCAGCCGGCGATGGCAGCGGGCGTCGCCGGCGCGCCGAAGCCAAAGGCCGCCTGCGCCGCCGTCGGCGCCAGCAGGGCGAGCGGCATCCACAAGGCGAGCGACACCCACGAGGCGCGCGCGGACAGCAGCGCGCCGGGGCGCACCGCGCGCGTCGCCCTGCGCTCAGGCCACCTGCACATTGCTCACGCGGCCGTCGGGATCGACGCGCCACGTCTGGATCGCGTTGTTGTGATAGATCGAGCGCGTGCCACGCACTTCGCGCAACTGGCGGATCGTCGGCTGCACGAAACCCGTAGCGTCGACGACACGCGACTGCAGCAGCGCCGGGCCGCCCTGCCATTGCCAGTCGATGCGAAAGCGCGTCAGCGCCTTGTCCAACACCGGCGCCTGCAGCGCCGCGCGCCGCCAGTTGCAGCCGCCGTCGGTCGACACGTCGACCGCGCGAACCTTGCCGCGCCCCGACCATGCCAGGCCGGTGATTTCATGAAATCCGCGGTCGACCAGCGTCATGCCGCCCGACGGCGAGGTGATCACGCTCTTCGCTTCCTGGATCCACGTGTACTGGCGGTGGACGCCGCCGGGCATCATGTCGACGTAGTGCAGCGACTCTTCGCGCGTGTTGAACGGCGTGTCGCCGATCTTCAGTCGCCGCAGCCATTTCACGCTCGACACGCCCTGCACTCCCGGCACGACCAGGCGCAGCGGATAGCCCTGCTCCGGCCGCAGCATCTCGCCATTCTGGCCGTAGGCGACGAGCACGTCGTCGAGCGCGAATTCGATCGGGACCGTGCGGGTCAGCGCGGCGCCGTCGGCGCCTTCGGCGAGGATGAACTTGCCGTTCACCGTGTCGTAGCCGACCTCGTCGAGCAGCGTCGCCAGCGGCACGCCGGTCCATTCGCTGCAGCCCAGCATGCCGTGCGTGTACTGAACGGTGGGCACGGCGACGTTGCCCCACTCCATGCCGGTGTTGGCGCCGCACTCGATGAAGTGGATGCGCGACACCGAGGGAAAGCGCAACAGGTCGTCCATCGTGAAGAGGCGCGGCGCGCGGCACAGCCCGTGGATCATCAACCGATGCTCGGCGGGATGAACGTCGGGCACGCCGGCGTGATGACGCTCGAAATGCAGTCCCGACGGCGTGATGATGCCGAAGAGGTTCTGCAGCGGGGTGAACGCCACCGACGAGTACGGCGTGCGCGTGAGGCCGGGGCTTTCGCGGCGCACGATGTTGGCCTCGTACTTGGCCGGCACGCCGTACGGTGATGCCAGGATCGGCGTGCCGAGCACGCGATTCCACGCCGGGACGTTGGGCGGCAGGTTGGACGCCGCCGCATCCGCCGCCGCGCTGGCCGGCGCGACGCGCGCCGCGGCCAGCGCGCCGCCGGCGACGAGCGCCGCGCGCCGCAGGAATCCCCGCCGCGCCGCCTGCGGGTCGAACGCACAGTCGGGCGCGGGCCGCACGCGCGAGGGCGTCGCTGGCTTCATGCGTCAGTGTTCGTGCGCGAAGTCGAGGAGCCCGCGCGACAGCGACGAGCGCTCGTCGAGGCGCCCCGCGATCTGCACGCAGACATTGCGGCAGATCTCGACGAACTCGGGGTTGTCGACACGGTAGTAGACGGCGCTGCCCTGGCGGCGGCGCGTCACCACCCCCGCGCGATGCATCAGCGCGAGGTGGCGCGAGACGTTGGTCTGCGAGGCGCCGGTGGCGGCGACGATCGCGGACACCGATCGCTCTTGGACGCAGATCGCGTGCAGGATCTTGAGGCGCGTGGGCTCGGCGAGCAGCGAGAAATGCTGCGCCACCACCGCGAACACGCGATCGAGCTCGTCACCCTGGACACCAGGTTGCGCATGCCTTCGCGGCGCGCGGGTGCGCGGCGGATGCGGACGCGGGGGCTTCACGCATATGAGCGTATGCGCATATGCCGATGCCGTCAATGTCGACGCGGGGAAGCCGCCCGTCCTCGCCACTCACGGCCGATGGCCGTGCGACGACGCCAGGACTGCCGCGGGCGGCCGCGGGCGGCCGCGGGCGGCCATCGCCCCGGCCGCGTGCGCCGGGCGCGCCGTCAATGCAGCGTGGCGCTGGAGAGGAACCGCAGCAGCCGGCCGTCACCCAGCCGATAGACGTTGTCGCCCAGGCTCTGCGCGTCGTCGAAGTCGGCGCGCGTGAACGCGAACTCGGTGTCGCCGCTGCGCGCCTCGAGCACGACGTCATCCGCCACCGTGTACTCGTCGGGCACGCGCAGGTATTCCGTCTCGCAGATGACGTCGTCGATCAGGACGTAGTCCGCATCGTGCATCGAAATGGCCAGCGTCATGGAGGTTGGACCTCGTCGGACGGGACAGGTTGTCCCCACGAGGTGAACCTGCGGCCGCGCGGCCGGGGTTTCAATGGCGGCGGCGATCGCCGTATCCGCGACCAGGCACCAGGGCGCGGATACCCGCTTTCGCGGCAATCACGGCGGCGCGGCGCCTGCGGCAGCCCGCGCGCGGGCTCAGGTGCCGCTGACCAGCGTGCGCACGAAATTGGGCAGCGCGAGGCCGGCGCGATGCGTGTCGCCGTTGTAGTACGCGAGGTCGCCGATGCCGCGGCGGCCGATGCGGCGGTCGACTTCCATCGACGTCATGTGCCGCGGATCGAGCGTCGCCGAGCACATCGCCATCATCCACAGGCCGCCGTATAGCGGCACGGAGGTCAGGTACGGCGTGACGATCGGGAACGCGGCGCGCAGGTCGCGCAGCACGTCGCGGATGCGCGCCGGATGCGCGACCGGGCTCGCGATGTGCATCGTCATTGCCCCGGAGGGCGCGAGTCGCGACGCGCACGCCGCATAGAACTCGGGCGTGTAGAGCGGCGTCGACGGGCCGCCCGGATCGGTCAGGTCGAGCACGATCAGGTCGAAAGCTTCCGCAGTGTCGCGCACGAACTGGAAGCCGTCGGCGATCTTGAGCGTCATCCGCGGGTCGTCGAGGCTGCCCTTGTGCACGCCCTGCAGGTACTTGCGCGCGATGTCGACGACCGCGAGATCGATCTCGCACAGCGTCACCGACTTCATCGACGGGTACTTGAGGAGCTCCTCGGCGGAGCCGCCGTCGCCGCCGCCGACCACCAGCGCGCGCACGGGCGCGGGATGCGTGATCGCCGCCGGGTGCACGAGGTTCTCGTGATAGAAGAACTCGTCCTTCTCGGACGTCATGAAATGGCCGTCGAGGCGGAACAGCTTGCCGAAGTCGGCGCTGTCGTGCACCTCGACCATCTGCAGCGGCGAGCGGAATTTCTCGATCGCGCGCGCGCTGCGGATGAAGAATCCCCAGTCGTCGGTCAGGTACTCGGTCATCGCTGCCGGCGCAAGATCGCCCGCCGCGCGATCAGCCATCGGCGCCACCACGCTGAATCGCCTGGAAGCGCGTGCGCGCGGGGTCGAGCCGGCGCTCGAGCGCATGGAACAGCGCCTCGGCCTTGGCCGAGTTGTCGGTCGTGTAGTTGCACACGTAGACATCGAGCGTCACCGAGCCGATCTCGGGCCACGTGTGGATTGCGAGGTGCGACTCGGCGAGGATCACCGCGCCGGTGACGCCCTGCGGCTCGAACTGATGGAAGCGCTCGCCCACGATCGTCAGGCCCGCGTCCTTGACCGCGGCCATGCACACCGCGCGCAGCGCCTCGGCGTTCCGGAGCTCGGGTTTCGTCGGCGGGCAACCGTACCACTCGCCCAGCAGATGGATTCCGTCCATCGGCCCCTCCCGGTGAATTTGCCGGTTCCACCCGATGCAGGCAAGCCTGCGGGGACTCCGGCGCGCGGTTCTTGCAAAGTCGGCGTCGACAGCGAATCCCGGCCGCGAGAGCGGGAACCACGAGGATTTTGTCGCCGCCGGGCGAAACATGAAATTATTGCACGAATTCACCGATTTCGCGATAATTTCAGGCTCCTTCGCGCTGCAGTGCGTTCAGCCGCGGCTCATTCGCCGCCCATTATGCCCGTCCCAGCCACGACGTCCGCTCCACCCGCCACCGATCAACGCCTCGCCAACGCCATCCGCGCACTCGCGATGGATGCCGTCGAAGCCGCCAAGTCCGGCCACCCCGGCATGCCGATGGGCATGGCGGAAATCGCGCTGGCGCTCTGGCGCGGACACTATCGCCACGATCCTGCCAACCCGCACTGGCCCGATCGCGATCGCTTCGTGCTGTCGAACGGCCACGGCTCGATGCTGCAATACGCGTTGCTGCATCTGACCGGCTACGACCTGCCGATGTCCGAGCTCGAGCATTTCCGCCAGTTGGGATCGAGGACGCCGGGCCATCCGGAAGTGGGCGTGACGCCCGGTATCGAAACCACCACGGGCCCGCTCGGCCAGGGCCTCGCCAATGCGGTGGGCATGGCGCTCGCCGAGCGCCTGATGGCGGCGACATTCAACCGCACCGGGCATGCGATCGTCGACCATCGCACGTGGGTATTCGTCGGCGATGGCTGCCTGATGGAAGGGATCTCGCACGAGGCTGCGTCGCTCGCCGGCACGTGGGAGCTCGACAAGCTCTGCGCGTTCTACGACGACAACGGCATCTCCATCGACGGCGAGGTGAAGAACTGGTTCACCGACGACACGCCTGCGCGCTTCGCGGCCTACGGCTGGCACGTGGTGCCCGGCGTGGATGGCCACGACGTCGCCGCGGTGGACGCGGCGATCCGCGAGGCGGAGGCGACGCGCGGCAAGCCGACGCTCATCTGCTGCAAGACGGTGATCGGCCGCGGCGCGCCCGACAAGGCGGGCACGGCCGAAGCGCACGGCGCCGCGCTCGGCGCCAAGGAGGTGGCGGCGACGCGCGCCGCGCTCGGCTGGCATGAGCCGCCGTTCGAGATTCCCGACGACGTCTATGCCGGCTGGGACGCGCGCGCCGCGGGTGCTGCGCGCAGCGCCGAATGGAACGCGAAGTTCGCCGCCTACCGAGCAGCGCACGCCGACCTCGCCGCCGAGTTCATGCGGCGCACCGAAGGCCGCCTCCCCGCGGATTTCGCGGACGTCGCGCGCGCGCTGGTGGACGCGCAGGCGGCCAAGGGCGAAACCGTCGCCACGCGCAAGGCGTCGCAACAGGCGATCGAGGCTTTGGCGCCGCACCTGCCGGAGATGATCGGCGGCTCGGCCGACCTGACCGGCAGCGTGTTCACCAACTGGTCCGGCAGCCATCCCGTGCGCGCCGAAGCGGCCGGCAACTACATCGAGTTCGGCGTGCGCGAGTTCGCCATGGCGGCGATCACCAGCGGCATCGCGCTGCACGGCGGGTTCATCCCGTACACGGGGACGTTCCTCACGTTCTCCGATTATTCGCGCAACGCGCTGCGCATGGCGGCGCTGATGAAGCTGCGCAACATCTTCGTGTTCACGCACGATTCGATCGGCCTCGGCGAGGACGGCCCGACGCACCAGTCGGTCGAGCACACGGCGGCACTGCGGCTCATTCCCGGCATGGACGTGTGGCGGCCCTGCGACACCGTGGAGACGGCCGTCACGTGGACGGCGGCGCTCGCGCGCGGCGACGGGCCGACGGCGATGATGCTGTCGCGGCAGAACATCGCGTTCGTCGCGCGCGACGCCGCGCAGATCGCCGGCATCGCCCGCGGCGGCTACGTGCTGCGCGACTTCGCGGGCACTGCGAGCGCGCGGCGTGCCGTGGTCATCGCCACCGGCTCGGAAGTGCCGCTGGCGCTCGCGGCGCGCGACCTCGTGGCGGCGGAAGGCATCGACCTGCGCGTGGTGTCGATGCCGTCGACGAGCGTATTCGACCGCCAGGATGCGGCGTATCGCGAACGCGTGCTGCCGCGCGGCGTGCCGCGCACGGCCGTCGAGGCCGGCGTCACCGCCGGCTGGCGCAAATACGTCGGCGCAGAGGACGACCCGCGGGCCGCGGTGGTCGGCCTCGACCGCTTCGGCGAGTCGGCGCCCGGCGGCGTGCTGTTCAAGTACTTCGGCTTCACCGCGGAGCGCGTCGCCGACGCGGTGCGCGGCACGCTCGCCGCATGATCGACGTGCGCATCCGCCGCGCCACGGTCGACGACGCGGTTGCGATCGCCCGCGTGCGCGTCGAGAGCTGGCGCACCACGTATCGCGGCATGATCCCGCAGGCGTACCTCGACGGCATGACGGTCGAGGCCAGCGCGACGCTGTGGGATCGCAGCCTGTCCGCCGGCAGCCAGCGCTCGCAGGTGTTCGTGGCCGAGGATGCCGACGGCGTGCTGGGATTCGCCGCAGGCGTCGTGCTGCCGGAGCCGAAGCTCGGCTTCGACGCCGAGCTGGCGGCGATCTACCTGCGCCCGGCGTACCATCGGCTGGGTCTTGGCAGCAAGCTCGTCGGCGTCACGGCGTCGGCGCTGGCCGCGCAGAAGGCGACCGGCATGGTGGTGTGGGTGATCGCCGGCAACAAGGCCGCGCGCGACTTCTACGCGGCGCTCGGCGCCGAGCTCCTGGTCGAGCAGCTGTTCCAATGGGATGGCATGGATCTGGTCGAGGCGGGATATGGGTGGCGCGACCTGCCGGCGCTGGTCGCCGCGACGCGCGCCGTAGCCATGCACTGAGCCGCACTGTTCAACGTTCGAGGAGACTTCCAGCATGACGATCAAGGTCGCGATCAACGGCTACGGCCGCATCGGCCGCAACACGCTGCGCGCGCACTACGAGGGCGGCAAGAAGCACGATCTGCAGATCGTCGCGGTCAACGACCTGGGGAGCCCGGAGACGAATGCCCACCTGACGCGCCACGACACGGCGCATGGCCGATTCCCGGGCACCGTCGCCGTCGACGGCGATTCGATGGTGGTCAATGGCGATCGCATCAAGGTGCTCGCCAACCGCAACCCGGCGGAGCTGCCGTGGGCGGCGCTCGGCGTCGACCTCGTGCTGGAGTGCACCGGCTTCTTCACGAGCAAGGACAAGGCGTCCGCGCACCTCAAAGGCGGCTCGAAAAAGGTGATCATCTCGGCACCCGGCGGCAAGGACGTCGACGCCACCATCGTCTATGGCGTCAATCACCACACGCTGAAAGCCGCGCACACCGTGATCTCCAATGCCTCGTGCACGACCAACTGCCTGGCGCCGCTGGCGAAGCCGCTCAACGACGGGATCGGCATCGTCAACGGCCTCATGACCACCGTGCACGCGTACACCAACGACCAGGTGCTGACCGACGTGTACCACGAGGACTTGCGCCGCGCACGTTCGGCGACGATGAACATGATCCCCACCAAGACCGGCGCCGCGAGCGCGCTCGGCCTCGTCATGCCCGAGCTCGCGGGCAGGCTCGACGGCTATTCCATCCGCGTGCCGACGATCAACGTCTCGCTCGTCGATCTTTCGTTCGTCGCCGCGCGCGACACCAGCGTCGACGAAGTGAACGCCGTGATGAAGGCGGCCGCCGACGCGGGACCGCTGAAGGGCATCCTCAACTACAGCACCGCGCCGCTGGTGTCGTCGGATTTCAATCACGATCCGGCGTCGTCGACGTTCGACTCGACGCTCACCAAGGTGTCGGGGCGACTGGTCAAGGTGTCGAGCTGGTACGACAACGAATGGGGCTTCTCCAACCGCCTGCTCGACGTCGCCGTGGCCCTGATGGCCGCGCGCTGACGGAACTGCCGGGCACAGCCGTGGCGAAACCGCGCCGCGCCGTTCTGCCACTGCCGCGCGCCAGCCGCGGCGAGGCCCGGTGCACGAGGCGCGGGAGCGACTGATGGCCGCCCCGCCCGCGATCGAAGCGGACATCTATGCGCTGTCGTACCCGAAGGCGGGACGCACGTGGCTGCGCGCGCTCGTTGGCAAGATCCTCGCCGACCGGCTGGGTTTCTCCGAGCGCCGCATTCTCGAAACCGAGTTCCTGACGCGCCGCGCCGGCGTGCCCGCGCTCGGCTTCGATCACGACGGCAGCGCGATGCGCTTCAACGTGCGCTGGCAGGACATGCGCCGCGACCGCGGCGCGTATGCCGGCAAGCGCGTGCTGCTGCTCGGCCGCGACGTGCGCGACAACCTCGTGTCCGCCTACTTCCAGGCGACGCGCCGTATCGACGCCTGGAGCGGTCCCATCGCGCCGTTCCTGCGCGATGACCGCTACGGCGTCGACAAGATCCTGGCGTTCTACCGGATCTGGTCGGAGAACCGGCACGTGCCGGCAGCGTTCATGTTCATCCGCTACGAGGAGCTGCACGCCGACACCGCGGGCACGCTTGCCCGCGTGCTGCCGTTCTTCGGCATCGAGGCCGGCGCCGACGCGATCGCCGCCGCGGTCCAGTATTGCCGGTTCGAAAACCTCAAGAAGGGCGAAGAGGAACAGCGCTTCCGCGGCAGCGCGCTGGTCCCGGGACGCATCGGCGATCCCGAGGCCTTCAAGGTGCGCAGGGGCAAGGTGGGCGGCTACACCGACTACCTCTCCGCCGACGACATCGCCTTCATCGACAGCGCGGTCGCCGACCGCGGCTGCGAATTCACGCGCGGCAGCCTCGTCGCCGCGCCGCCCCAGCCTTCCACCGAGAGCGCGTGACCACCATGGCCAATCCCTTCACAGCCCATCCCGCATCGGTCGGCGAGACTTATGGCGAGCACTTGCGGTTCGCGCTGCGCTTCGGCCTGCGCATGACCGGGGGCGGCCTCGCCGCGATCGTGCACGCGTTCCTGCCATTCCTGTTCGTCACCACCGCCGGACGCATCAGCGACGACCTCGTGCGCATGCGCGCAGCGTCGCGCGGGCGCAACATCCGCATCGTCGACGCGGCGACGATGCAGCCGATCGACTACTCGATCTGAGGCCTGCGCGATGCGCTTCAGGCGGCTCTCCGACGTCGACGTGCACGGCAAGCGCGTGCTGATCCGCTCGGACCTGAACGTGCCGCAGGACGCCGGCGGCGCGATCACCGACGACACGCGCATCCGCGCGTCGCTGCCGGCGATCCGCGACGCGCTCGCGCGCGGCGCGGCGGTGATGGTCACGTCGCACCTCGGGCGTCCCACCGAGGGCACGTGGACGCCGAAGGAGTCGCTGGCGCCGGTCGCCACCCGCTTGGGCGAGCTCCTCGGTCGCGACGTGCCGCTGGTCAGGGACTGGGTGGACGGCGGCGCGTGGCATTCGGCGCTCGCGCCTGGCGACCTCGTGCTGCTGGAGAACTGCCGGATCAACCGCGGCGAGAAAGAGGACGATCCCGTGCTCGCGCAGAAGATCGCCGCGCTGTGCGACGTCTACGTCAACGATGCGTTCGCCACCGCGCATCGCGCCGAGGCGACGACGCATGGCGTCGCGCGCTACGCGGGCGTCGCCTGCGCCGGCCCGCTGATGGCAGCCGAGCTCGACGCGCTCACCAAGGCGCTCGCGCATCCGGCGCGGCCGCTGGTCGCCGTCGTCGCCGGCGCGAAGGTGTCGACCAAGCTGACGATCCTCACCGCGCTCGCGGCCAAGGTCGACTCGATGATCGTGGGTGGCGGCATCGCCAACACGTTCATCCTCGCCGCCGGCGGCAGGATCGGCCGCTCGCTCGCCGAGCCCGATCTCATAGGCGAAGCGAAGGCGATCCTCGAGCGCTTCCCCGGCAAGGTGCCGATCCCGGCGGATGCCGTCTGCGCGAAGGCCTTCGAGGCGACGGCGACAGCGCAGACCAAGCCGATCGCCGACATCGCCGACGACGACATGATCCTCGACCTGGGGCCGCGCGCGATCGCGGCGATGCGCTCCATCGTCGCCGGCGCCGGCACGGTGGTGTGGAACGGTCCGGTCGGCGTGTTCGAGTTCCCGGCCTTCGCCGCCGGCACGCGCGCGCTGGCCGAGGCGATCGCCGCGTCGAAAGCGTATTCGATCGCCGGCGGCGGCGACACGATCGCGGCGATCAACGCGTTCGGCGTCGCCGAGCGCATCTCGTACATCTCCACCGCCGGTGGCGCGTTCCTCGAATTCCTCGAGGGCCGCACACTGCCGGCGGTCGCGGCGCTCGAGGCGCGCGCCTGGCGTTCCGCCGGTACGCGCAATCCCGTACCATCCGGATGCGCCCACTCTGGTCGCTCTCCACACAAACCTCGAACCATGCCACGCGCCACGAAGATCGTCGCCACGCTCGGCCCCGCCTCGTCGTCGCCGGAGATCCTGGCACGGCTCATCGCCGCCGGCGTCGACGTGGTGCGCCTCAACTTCTCGCACGGCGCCGCCGCCGACCACGTCGCGCGCGCCGAAGCGGTGCGCAAGTCGGCGAAGGCGCAGGGCCGCGAAGTCGCGATCATGGCCGACCTGCAGGGACCGAAGATCCGCATCGGCAAGTTCAAGGACGGCAAGATCGAGCTCGTTCCCGGCCAGAAGTTCGTGCTCGACGCCGAGGCGCAGATGGGCGACGCCGAGCACGTCGGCCTCGACTACAAGGAATTGCCGCGCGACGTCGCGCGCGGCGCGATCCTGCTGCTGAACGACGGGCTCATCCGCCTGCGCGTCGAGTCGGTCGACGGCCCGCGCATCGTCACCGCCGTCGAGGTGGGCGGCGTGCTGTCGAACAACAAGGGCATCAACCGCATGGGCGGCGGCCTCACCGCGGCGGCGCTCACGGCGAAGGACATGGACGACGTCAAGGTCGCGGCGCAGATCGGCGCCGACTACCTCGCCGTGTCGTTTCCCAAGAGCCGCCAGGACATGTACATGGCGCGCCAGCTTGTGCGCGCCGCGGGCGGCGACGCCCAGCTCATCGCCAAGATCGAGCGTGCCGAGGCGATCACCGCGCTGGAAGAGATCATCGACGCCTCGGACGGCATCATGGTCGCGCGCGGCGACCTCGCGGTGGAGGTCGGCAACGCCTCAGTGCCGGCGCTGCAGAAGCGGATGATCCGCATGGCACGCGAGCAGAACAAGCTGACTATAACGGCGACGCAGATGATGGAGTCGATGATCCAGAACCCGGTGCCGACGCGCGCCGAGGTGTCGGACGTCGCCAATGCCGTGCTCGACGGCACCGACGCGGTGATGCTGTCGGCGGAGAGCGCCTCGGGACGCTATCCGGTGGAGACCGTCGACACGATGGCGCAGATCTGCGTCGAAGCGGAGAATTCGCGCGTGGTCGAGCTCGACCGCGACTTCCTCAACCGCACGTTCACCCGCATCGACCAGTCGATCGCGATGGCGACGATCTTCACCGCGTTCCACCTGCAGGTGAAGGCAATCGCCTCGCTTACCGACTCGGGGTCGACCGCGCTGTGGATGTCGCGCCACGACTGCGGCTGCCCGATCTACGCGCTGACGCCCAAGGTCGCGACGCAGCGCAAGATGGCGCTCTATCGCAACGTGCGCTCGTTCTTCCTCGAGCAGAGCATCGACCGCGACGAGGTGCTGCGCGCCGCCGAGCACGACCTCCTGCAGCGCGGCGAGGTCAAGCAGGGCGACCTCATCGTGTTGACGATCGGCGAGCCGATGGGCAAGTCCGGCGGCACCAACACGATGAAGATCGTCAAGGTCGGCGAGCCGCATACTTAGCGGGCGGCCGGTCGCCTCGCGTCGCCGCGAAAGTCGCGCGTCCGGCCGCGGCGTGTTCCCCACGCGGTAAAATATCGTCTGCCAGGCGATGGCCGCTAGCGACGGGCCGCGCCGATCTCTCGAGGAGAACCGCCATGCCGATCGTTTCGATGCGCCAGCTGCTCGACCACGCCGCCGAGAACGGCTACGGCCTGCCGGCCTTCAACGTCAACAACCTGGAGCAGGTGCAGGCGATCATGAGCGCCGCCGGGGAAACCAACAGCCCGGTGATCATGCAGGCCTCGGCCGGCGCGCGCAAATATGCGGGCGAGATCTTCCTGCGCCACCTGATCGAGGCGGCGGTCGAAAGCTACCCGCAGATTCCCGTGGTGATGCACCAGGACCACGGCCAGTCGCCGGCCGTGTGCGAGTCGGCGATGAAGCTCGGCTTCTCGTCGGTGATGATGGACGGCTCGCTCAAGGAAGATGGCAAGAGCATCGCCGACTACGACTACAACCTCGCGGTCACGCGCAAGGTGGTCGACGAGGCGCACGCGATCGGCGTCACCGTGGAAGGCGAGCTCGGCTGCCTCGGCTCGCTCGAGACGATGAAGGGCGACAAGGAGGACGGCCACGGCGCCGAAGGCACGATGACGCGCGAGATGCTGCTCACCGATCCCGCGCAGGCGGCGGATTTCGTCGGGCGCACGCAGCTCGACGCGCTGGCCATCGCCATCGGCACGTCGCACGGCGCGTACAAGTTCTCGCGCAAGCCCACCGGCGACATCCTCGCGATCGACCGCATCAAGGCGATCCATGCGCGGATTCCCAACACGCATCTGGTGATGCATGGCAGCTCGTCGGTGCCGCAGAACCTGCTCGCCGAGATACGCCAGTACGGCGGCAACATGAAGGAGACGTATGGCGTGCCGGTCGAGGAGATCCAGGAAGGCATCAAGTATGGCGTGCGCAAGGTCAACATCGACACGGACATCCGCCTCGCGATGACCGCGGCGATCCGCCGCTTCTTCGCCGAGAACCCGGCCAAGTTCGACCCGCGCGAATACCTGAAGCCGGCGATGCTCGCGGCCAAGGCGATCTGCAAGGAGCGCTACGAGCAGTTCGGCTGCGCCGGCATGGCCGACAAGATCAAGCCCGTGCCGCTGCCGAAGATGGCGTCGCGCTACAAGAGCGGCGAGCTGCGGCAGATCGTCAATTGAAAAAAAACCGGCCGCGCGCAGCGGCCGGTTTGCATCGCAACGTCTGCGCGGTCAGCGGGCGGCAGAAGGCGCCATCTTGAATTCCGCGTGCAGGTTGACGTCCTTGGTCTCCCTGAGGAAGAAGATGCCGACCACCGCGCTCATCACCGACACGGCGACGATGTACCACAGCCCGTGGTAGATGTTGCCGTTCGCCGCGACCATCGCGAACGCCACCGGCGGCAGGAAGCCGCCGAACCAGCCGTTGCCGATGTGGTAGGGCAATGACATCGACGTGTAGCGGATCCGGGTGGGGAAAAGCTCGACGAGGTACGCCGCGATCGGGCCGTACACCATCGTCACCAGCACGCCGAGGATGAACAGGATGATCACCAGCATCAGGTAGTTCATCTGCGCCGGATCGGCCTTCGCCGGATAGCCGTGGGCCTTGATCTCGTCGCCGAGCTGCTTGTTGAGCGCCGCGGTCCTGGTCGCCAGATCGGCGGCCGGCAGGCCCGCGCCCTCGAAGCCAGGAATCGTCTTGTCGCCGATCTTGACGCTCGCCACGGTGCCCGCCGGCGCCTCGACGTTCTGGTAGCTCACCGAGCTGCGTGCCAGGAAGCCCTTGATCAGGTCGCAGGACGTGGTGAACTTGGAAGTTCCCACCGGATTGAACTGGAACGAGCAGCGCTTGGGGTCGGCCGTCACGGTCACCGGCGCGCTGTTCTGCGCTGACTCCAGCGCCGGATTCGCGTAGTGCGTGAGCCCCTTGAACAGCGGGAAGTAGATCAGCGCGGCAATGATGAAGCCTGCCATGATGATCGGCTTGCGCCCGATCCTGTCGGACCACGCGCCGAAGATGACGAAGAACGGCGTGGCGATCAGCAGCGACAGCCCGACCAGGATGTTGGCCGCAAGACCGTCGACCTTGAGCGTCTGGGTCATGAAGAACAGCGCGTAGAACTGGCCGCCGTACCACACCACCGCCTCGCCGGCGGTCAGGCCGAACAGCGCCAGCAGCACGATCTTGAGATTCGACCAGTTGCCGAACGACTCGGTGATCGGCGCCTTCGAGCCCTTGCCTTCCGCTTTCATGCGCTGGAAGATCGGCGACTCGTTCAACTGCAGCCGGATGTAGACCGAGAAGATCAGCAGGATCAGCGACAGCAGGAACGGGATGCGCCAGCCCCAGGTTTCGAACGTGTCGGGCATGAACTGCCGGCACAGCACGATGACGACGAGCGAGAGCACGAGGCCGAGCGTCGCCGTGGTCTGGATCCACGCGGTGTACGCACCGCGCCGGCCTTCCGGCGAGTGCTCGGCGACGAACGTCGCTGCGCCGCCGTATTCGCCGCCCAGCGCAAGTCCCTGCAACAGGCGCAGCCCGATCAGGATCACCGGCGCGGCGATGCCGATCTGCGCGTAGCCAGGCAGCAGGCCGACGACGAACGTCGAGAAGCCCATGATCAGGATCGTGACGAGGAACGTGTACTTGCGCCCAACGAGGTCGCCGAGGCGGCCGAACACCAGCGCGCCGAACGGCCGCACGGCGAAGCCGGCGGCGAACGCGAGCAGCGCGAAGATGTAGGCCGCCGTGGGATTGACCGCCGAGAAGAACTGCTTGGCGATGATCGCCGCCAGCGAGCCGTACAGGTAGAAGTCGTACCACTCGAAAACGGTGCCCAGCGACGACGCGAAAATGACGCGCTTCTCCTCGGCGGTCAGCCCGGGCAGCTTGGGCCGCGATGCCTGCGCAATCGTGCTCATCGTGCTCCTCCTCGATGGTTCGATGGGGCTGCCTCCCTGCGGATCTGGCGTCCGTGCGGGCAGCCGGGACGGGAATCCCGGGCGCAAGAATGCGGGACTCATTGCGTCACGTCAACCAGAGGCGCGCCGAGGCGACGACCGGCGCAACGCCCTGGCGCGGATGCAATCGATTCAAGGCGCGCCCGGCAGGCGGGCGACGATCCGCCGCCGTCAGCGCACGGCCATCAGCGCACGCAGGCGTCGAGGGGCAGGACCAGCGATTGCAGAACGTCGCCGCGCGCCGGGACCTGCACGAATGCGACGAGCTTCGGCATGCTGCCATCGGGCGGCAGCGCAAGGCGCGTCGCCAGCACGGCGTCGCCGTTCGCGTCGACGGCTGCACCGTCGCTCAAGGTGCGCACCACGGCGTCGTGATGCAGCCTGACGCCGCGGTTCTCGCCGGCCTTGACCGCCGACTCGAGGCCATCGCTCGTCAGCGCGATGAAGAGGCGCGCGCCCGGCCGGCGCGCGGCCGCGGCCACCGCGGCATGCGCGTCGATCGCTACCGTGTCGCCGGTGCGCGTCGCGGCGAGCGCGATCGTCGCCGCCGCCGGTTCCTTGCGCAACGCGTCGATCGCGCCGGCATCATCCTGCCAGTCGCGCACGCTGCGGCCCTGCACGACGACCTGCGGCGTATAGACGAACGACAGGCGGTTGGCGGCGGCGACCTGGTGCTGGCGATCGGTATAGGTTGCGCTCGAAAACCGATCCTTCCAGCCGAGGTCGTTCCAGTAGTCGACGTGGAAGGCGAGCACCGCGGCGCGACGCGCCTCGCCGCCACCGAACGTCGTCGACAGCCAGCGATCGGCCGGCGGGCAGCTGCTGCAGCCCTCCGAGGTGTAGAGCTCGACGAGCGGCACCAGGGTCGCGCCGCTCTGCGCGGTGCAGGTAGCGGCGGACGCCGGCACGACGACGGCGGCGAGCGCGCAAGCGATGGCCGTGCGTGCGAGCATGCGGGAACGGGTATCCATCGCCATCAGTCGACGCCGTGCCGCGCGTCCTTACGCCCTGCGCGCCGGCAGCGGGGCCTGCGAGCGATGCAACGCCGGCTTGCGCATGGTGACGCCGGTCAGACGAGATCGGCTGCGGGTCCCAGTACCTGCTCGCGCAGTTCGCGGTAGCGCGGCAGCTGCGGCGGGTACACGCAGACGTACTTTACCTGCGCCGCCTGCAGGCAGCGCTGCTTGATCACCTCGAGCTTCTGGTCGCGCGGATTGGTCACCTGCTCGGGTTCGCGCGAATCGACGATCGCGACGATCGTCGAGTCCTTGTCGCAGACGACGAAGCCGATGTGCTGGTTGGCGATCTTGCGGAACGCGCGCAGGCGCTCCATGCCCTGCGGGCCGATCTTCACCTGCAATACGTCCGACAGCCGCACCTTGGCGAAGATGTCGTGGCGCGGAAACGCCGCCTTGAGCAGCAGGTAGACGACGCTCTCGGCCTTGGTCAGGAAGCGCGGCCGCAGCAGGTAGAGGCCGGGCAGTTCGGCGGACGACAGCAGGCGGGTGGTCTCGCCTTCGGTCCACTGGGCGACGGTGTTCGCCGAATCGGCGCCGGTCAGCATGGCCGACGGCACCTGCCGGCGCTTGCGCATCAATCCCCACAGGATCGCGACGACCAGGGCCGCGATGGCAAGCGCAAAGAGGATGCCGGGTAGCATCGGGCGATCGAGACCTTTTGCCGCCCCCGCCATGGCGGTGCCGGGGACGCTGTTGTTTATGAAGTTCGAAGGCTAACCCCGCCAGTCTAAAGCATTTTACGGTGGCAGCCGCAAGCAGCGCCCGGGGCAGGGGCCACCGTCGCGGCCGTTGAGACGTGGCGTACAACATGCCGGGAACGCGGGTCATTGGGCGCGCAAAAGCCCGCTGCAGGCAAGGCTGGCCAAGGCTTTGGCGCCGGCGAGCGCCGGCAAGCGATCGAAAGACGGGGTGGTCCCGGTCAGCCCAGGTACGCGAGACCGCGCTCGCGGCGCGGCGTGCGCATGGTCCCTCGCACGCCAGGACCACCGCGCGCGATTCAGCCCGCTGCCGCGCGACGCGGCACGGCGGCCAGCGACGCCGCGAGCTCGGTGCAGACGGCACCGACGACGATCAGCGCGGGGCCGTTGCCACGCGCCGCGGCGACACCGGGAAGCCCTGCGAGGGCACCGGCATGGATCGCGCACTCGCGACGCGACGCGCTTTCGACGAGGGCCACCGGTGTCGCCGGGGGCACTCCGGCGGCGACCAGCGCGGTGGTGACGGCGATCGCGTCGCCCGCCCCCATGTAGATGACGATCGTGTCCGCGGCGGCCGCTGCTTTCGCCCAGGCGCCCGGATTTTCGCCCTCGCCCACCCGAGGTGTCACGAACACGACACTGCGCGAAACCCCGCGCCGCGTCAGGGACAGCTTCGCATCGGCGGCTGCGGCGAGCGCGGCGGTGACCCCCGGCACGATTTCGCAGTCGATGCCCGCCGCGGCAAGCGCTTCGATCTCCTCGTGCGCGCGGCCGAACAGCATCGGATCGCCGCCCTTCAGCCGCACCACCACCTTCGCGCGCCGCGCGGCGTCGACCAGCCGCTTGTTGATGAAGCGCTGCGACGTGGAGTGCGCGCCACAGCGCTTGCCGACGGCGATCTTCTGCGCACGCGGCGCGAGCGCGAGCACGTCGTCACCGATCAGCGCGTCGTGCAGCACGACGTCGGCGGTGGCGAGGAGGCGCGCCGCGCGCACGGTCAGGAGATCGGCGGCGCCCGGCCCGGCGCCCACGAGGTAGACGGTGCCCATCGTCACTGCGCCGTGGCGAGCTCGCGCGCGACGAAGCGCATCGGCATCGCCGGCGCACTCACCGGCAGCGCGCCCGTGAGGTCGAGCTGCGGATCGCGCTCGACGCAGAATCTGGCCGCCGCGCTCACCCAGCGGTCGATCGCCGCATACAGGGACGCGTCGACCGGCGCATCGTTCTCCGGCGCGAGCAGGCGCGCGAAGTCGCCGAACGCGAGCGCCAGCTCGTCCGGCACCCGGCCTGCCAGCGCGTCGGCGATATCCGCGAGGTCGTGCATCAGCTTGCGCACGCGGAACGACGGCGCCGGGTTGACGAGGTCGTGCAGGCCCTGGCCGATGAGGCGCAGCTGCGCGACCGCGCAGGCGCGGGCGTCCGCGTCGCGGCGCTGCGCCGCAAATGCGTCGCGATAGCGGCGCTCGTGCGCTGCGGCGAAGAACGCCGCGCCGATGAAAACCTGGATCGCGCCGGCGCATTCGCCACCGCCCAGTTGCGCCACCTTGAAGTCGGCGGCGCCGTCGACGTCGCGCAGCACGTCGTCCAGCTCCTCGGCAGCGACCGCAGTGAGGTCGGCGAGCAGGTTGGCGAAGTAGTCGTCGGCCTTGGCGTGCACCCAGTCGAAGAAACGCTCGTCGCGGCCGCGCTGGGCGTTGAACGCGTCGCCCACGCGCGCGACCGCCTTTTCGATGCGCGCCACCGGCACCGACGGACCCTTGCGTGCAAGCCGACCGCCGGCCGTGCCGTCGCCGCCCAGGTACATCTGGTAGTGGGGCACCAGGCGATCGTGCATGCGCCGGCCTTCGCCATAGATGCCGATGTCGCCGGTCTCGGGTTGCGCGCAGCCGTTGTGGCAGCCCGACACGCGGATGCGCAGGTCGCCCGCGATGCTGGCGAGCCGCGCCCCCATGCCCTGGCTCGAGGTGATGCCGAGGCGGCAGGTGGTCGTGCCGGGGCAGGCGACGACATTGTCGCCCGGCTGCGGCAGGTCGAGGCCCAACGCGCGCACGCCGGCGACCACGGCATCGACGTCGGTTGCCCCGACGTTGCGCACCACGAGGTTCTGGTCCTGCGTGGTGCGGATGTCGTCGAGGCGGTGTGCGCGCAAAAGCGCGGCGAGGCCGCGCAGGTGATGCGCAGTGAGATGACCGAGCGGCACGGCCACCGGCACGGCGACCAGTCCTGGCTGGCGCTGCGGCGCCGGCGCGCGCGGCGCGCCCGGGCCCGGCGCCTCGCCCGCGGTCGGCGTGCGCCACGCCACGAGCGGCACCGGATCGGCCGCATGCGCGGCACGGCAGCGCGCGAACTCGTCCTCGAAGCGCGCGACGAAGCCCTCCGCGCCGAAGCGCTCGACGAGGAACTTGATTCGCGACTTGGCGCGCTTGGTGCGGTCGGAGTACTTCTCGTGCAGCGCGATCACCGCCTCCATCGCCGGGATCAGCTCGTGCTCCGGCACGAACGCAGCGACCACGATCGCCTCGCGCGGCTTGTGGCCGAGCCCGCCGCCGGCCAGCAGCCTGAAGCCGGGCGCGCCGTCCTTGCGCGTGGCGATCACGGCGAGGTCGTGCAGCATGCCCTGCGCGCAATCGCTCTCGCAGCCGGAGAAGCTCACCTTGAATTTGCGCGGCATCTGCTGGTTGAGCGGATTGCGCAGGAAATGATGCACCGCGTGATCGAGGTGCGTGGTGACATCGGTGTGCTCGCGCGCGCACACGCCGGCGAGCGTGCAGGCCGACATGTTGCGCACCGTGTTGTTGCAGGCCTCGCGCGTGGTCAGTCCTGCCGCGGCGAGACGCCGCATCGCCGCCGGCGTGTCCGCGGTCGGCACGTAGTGCAGCTGCACCGACTGGCGCGTGGTCACGTGCACGTGATCCGTGCCGGACCACTGCTCGAGCACGTCCGCGAGCGCGACCAGCTGGCCTGGATCGAGGCGGCCGCCGGGCGCCTTGACCCGCACCATGTGCACGCCGGGCTGCCTCTGGCCGTAGCAACCCTGCTGCAGGCGAATCGACGTGAAGCGATCCTCGGGGATCGCCCCCGCGAGAAACGCAGTGACGCTCGCCGCGTAGCGGTCGAGCTCCTCGGCGTCGGTCAGCGCGCCCGGCGTCCCGGGCGGCAGGAAAGGCTGGAGATCGGGTTGCGCAGCGCCCATGGTGGCGATCGAAGGCCCATCGTCAAAAAGCGACGATAGCCGGCGGCACCGCGGGCCGGAAGGAATGGATTGCTATAGCGTTATAACCCCGGGGGGCACGCCGACGACGCGCGGCATCGCCGGCGGCGCACGCACGAGCCGTTGCCCCATCCACGGGCTCAGGACCGGTCGAGCTCGGCGAAGACTTCCTCCGCGAGATGGTAGGCGGCATTGGCCGCCGGCAGCCCGGCGTACAGCGCGCAATGCAACAGGAGCTCCTTGATCTCGTCGCGCGTGACGCCGTTGTTGAACGCGGCGCGCACGTGCATGCGGAACTCGTCGCCGCGATTGAGCGCGACCATCAGCGCCAGCGTGACGAGGCTTCGCGTGTGTCGCGGCAGTCCAGGTCGCGACCACACCTCGCCCCACGCGTAGCGCGTGATGAAATCCTGGAAGTCGCCGTTGAATTCCGTGCGCTTGGCCAGCGTGCGGTCGACGTGCGCGTCGCCCAGCACCGCGCGGCGCACCTTAATTCCCTGCTCGCGGCGGCTCGAATCGTCCACGATGGTCCTTTCAGGCGGTGAGGTGACCGACGACCGCGGCGAGGAAATCGGTCGGCTGCTCGACGTTCGACAGGTGCGCCGCATCGAGCTCGATGTAGCGCGCGCCCGGCACGTGCTCGGCGATGAAGCGCAGGTCGGAGGGCGGCGTCGGGCCGTCGAGGGCGCCGGCGATCGCGAGCGTCGGCGCGCGGATCGCCGCAAGTTCCGAACGCGCGTCGTAGTCGCGGATCGCCGCGCAGCAGGCCGCATACCCGTCGGGCGACGCCTTCACCAGCACGTCGCGCATGCGCGCGATCTCGTGCGGATGGGCCTCGCGGAACGCGCGCACGAACCAGCGCTCCATGATCGCGTCGGCGATCGTGGCGAGACCCGTGGTGTGCACGGCGCTGATCCGCGCGTTCCACCCTTCCACGCTGCCGATCCTGGCGCCCGTGTTGGCGAGCACCATGCGGTCGATGCGCCGCGGCGCGGCAAGCGCCAGGCGGATGCCGATCATGCCGCCCATCGACAGCCCGCAGAAATGCGTGCGTTCGGCGCCGACGTGATCGAGCAGCGCCACGACATCATCGGCGAGGGCCGGGATCGAATACGGTGCCGCGGGCGCCGACGACGCGCCGTGGCCGCGCGTGTCGTAGCGCAGCACGCGGAAGCGCTCCATCAGCGCCGGCACCTGCGGCGCCCACATATCGAGGTCGGTGCCGAGCGAGTTCGACAGCGTGAGCCACGGCGCCGACGGCGAGCCGTCGACGCGGTAGTTGATGCGGGCATGGGCGAAATCGGCGTGCGGCATGCGAGCTCCGGAGGTGCTGCGTGCGGCGGCTTCAGTGCGCGGCACGCGACGGACGATGCGCGGCGTGCGCGGCGAGCACGCGATCGACGAACGCGCCGGCGAGCCCGAGATATTGCGCCGGATCCATCAGCGCGTCGATCGCGCGCGCATCGAGCCAGCGCGTCACGCGCGGATCGGCCTTGAGCGCGGGACCGAGGTCGGCGCCGGCGCGGCTCGCTTCCTTCGCGACGTCGGCGACGAGCGTGTGCGCGACGTCGCGGCCGACGTGCGCGGCGAGCGCCATCTGCACCGCCTCGGCGAGGATCTGGCCGTGAGTCGCATCGAGGTTCGCGCGCATGCGCGCGGCGTCGACGTCGAGGCCCTCGACCACGCCCGCCATCGCCGCAAGGGCGCCGGCGGCGAGCTCGCACAGGTCGGGCAGCGCGTCCCATTCCGCCGGCCAGTCGCCGAGCCCGCGCTCGTGTTCCTGCACCGCGGCGGCGAGCATCGTCGCCACGAGGTTCGGCGCGCGCACGGCCGCGGCGAGCGCGATCGCGCAGCCGACCGGATTGCGCTTGTGCGGCAGCGTCGACGAGCCGCCGCGGCCCGGCGCCGCCGGCTCGCGCGCCTCGCCGACTTCGGTCTGCGCCAGCAGCGAGATGTCGCGTGCGAGCTTGCCAAGCGTGGCGATCATGCCGCCGAGCGCAGCGGCGACGTCGCAAAGGCGATCGCGCTGCGTATGCCACGGGATGTCGGACACCGCGAGTCCGAGCTCGTCGGCGAGCGCGCGCTCGACCTTGGGGGCCTTGGCGCCAAGCGACGCCAGCGTGCCAGCCGCGCCGCCGAACTGGAGCACCGTCACCGCTCGCGCCGCGTCGGCCACGCGCACGCCATGACGGTGCCACGCGGAGAGCGTCGTCGCCAGCTTGAATCCCAGCGTCACCGGCAGCGCCTGTTGCAGCAGCGTGCGCCCGGCGAGCGGCGTGTCGCGATGCGCGCGCGCCTTCGCCGCGAGCGCGTCGCCGAGCCGCGCGACGTCGGCCATCACCAGCGCTAGTGCGTCGCGCAGCTGCAGCACGAGGGCGGTGTCGATCACGTCCTGGCTCGTGGCACCCCAGTGCACGAAGCCGCGCGCCGCGGCATCGACCTTCGCGGTCAGCGCCGCCACCAGCGGAATCGCGCGGTTGCCGCCGGCGCGCGCGGCGATCGCGATTGCCTCGGCGTCGAAGTTCGCCGTGTTGCATTGCGCGGCGATCGCCGTCGCCGCCGCTGCAGGGATCACGCCGGCTGCGCCTTCGGCGCGCGCCAGCGCCGCTTCGAACGCCAGCATCCGCGCGAGCGTCGCCGAGGGCGCGAAGATCGCGCGCATCGGCTCGGTGGAGAAGATCGGATCGATCACGCGCGACGCACCGGGAGCAAAGCGACGATGATAAGCGAACGCCGGCGCGCGCGCCGCGCCATATCGCTATTGCTCGAAGAACACGGTTTCGCCCTCGCCTTGCAGCACGACGTTCCAGGTGTAGGCGCGCGCCGCGCCCGGCATGGCCAGCAGCGTCGCGCGGCGTGGCGCGGGAACGCTTCGCAGCACCGGATCCTCGGCGTTGCATGCCTCGTCGGCGAAATAGATCCGCGAACGCAGGTGCCGGAGCATGCCGCGCATCAGTATCGTCACGTTGAGGTGGGGCGCCTGCAAGCTCCCGCCCGGCGCCGGCACGCGGCCCGGCTTGATCGTGGTGAACGCGAAACGGCCGTCGACGTCGGTCGGAACGCGGCCGAAGCCGAGGAAGCCGGGAGTGGGCGGCAGGTCGCGCGTGTCTTCGGGATGCGCGTACCGGCCCTGCGCATCGGCCTGCCAGATCTCCACCAGCGCATCGCTCACCGGCGCGCCATCGCCGTCGACGATGCGTCCCGCCACCGTGATCGGCGGCGCGGTCATGCCGGGTACGACGAGGTTCGCCGTGTTGAGCCAGGTGAGGCCGATGTGCAGGTAGGGCCCGACCGTCTGCGAGGAAGTCGTGGGCAGTTTCATGGCGTCGCGGCGTGCGCTCTCGTGAGTTCCAACATGCGTCGTGCTCGTCATCGCGGCAGCGTCAGGTCGTTTTCCATCGGCGTCTCGTCGCGCCCGCGCAGCACGATGTCGAACCGGTAGCCGAGCGCGGTCTCGGGAATCGTCGTTTCCCAATCGAACGCCGAGATGAGCCGCCTGCGCGCGCGCTCGTCGGGAATGCTCGTGTACATCGGGTCGAACTCCAGCAGCGGATCGCCGGGAAAATACATCTGCGTCACGAGGCGCGTCACGGCCGCCGGGCCGAACAGCGAAAAGTGGATGTGCGCCGGGCGCCATGCGTTGGGATGGTTGCGCCATGGATACTCGCCCGGGCGGATCGTGACGAAGCGATAGCGGCCTTCGGCGTCGGTCAGCGTGCGCCCGCAGCCGGTGAAATTGGGGTCGGTCGGCGCGTCGTGCTGGTCGCGCGGATGCGGATAGCGGCCCGCGGCGTTGGCCTGCCAGATCTCGACCAGCGTGTTGCCCACCGGCTTGCCGTTGGCGTCGTGCACCCGGCCCGAGACGACGATGCGCTCGCCGATCGGCTCGCCGGCGTGCTGCTTGGTCAGGTCGAAATCGTTGGCGCGGATGCGCTCGTAGCCGAACAGCGGTCCCGTGATTTCCGACAGCGTCCAGGGCAGGCGCACGAGCGGCTCGCGCGGCGCCCGCTTCTGCGTCGAAACGTACGGCGGATACAGGTAGTCGGGCTGCGTGCCCGGATCGTCGGCGCGATAGCCGCGCAGCGCGCCCTCGATGGCGTGGCTATTGGGAGGTTTCATGGCGGTTCCCGTTTCAGACGCGCTCGATGATCATCGCGATGCCCTGGCCGACGCCGATGCACATCGTGCACATCGCGTAGCGCCCGCCGCGCCGCTGCAGCTCGGCGGTCGCCGTGGTGACGAGCCGCGCCCCCGACGCGCCGAGCGGGTGCCCGAGCGCGATCGCGCCGCCATTCGGGTTGACATGCGGCGCGTCATCGGCGAGACCCAGGTCGCGCATCACAGCGAGCGCCTGCGCGGCGAAAGCTTCGTTGAGCTCGATGACGCTCATGTCGCCGATGCCGAGCCCGGCAAGCGCCAGCGCCTTGCGCATCGCCGGCGCCGGACCGAAGCCCATGATGCGCGGCGCGACCCCGGCGACCGCCGCGGCGACGATGCGCGCACGCGGCGTCAGCCCGTGCCGCTTCGCCGCATCGGCGGAGGCGATCAGCAACGCCGCCGCACCGTCGTTGACGCCCGACGCGTTGCCGGCGGTGACGGTGCCGTCGGGTCGCACGACGCCCTTGAGCTTGGCGAGCGACTCGAGCGTGGTGGCACGCGGATGCTCGTCGCGCTCGACGCTGACGGGGTCGCCCTTCTTCTGGGCCACCGTGACGGCGACGATCTCCTCGGCAAGGCGCCCCGCCGCGATCGCCGCCGCCGCGCGTTGCTGGCTGCGCAAGGCAAACGCGTCCTGGTCCGCGCGCGCCACGTGGAAATCGGCGGCGACGTTCTCGGCGGTCTCCGGCATCGAATCGATGCCGTACTGCGCCTTCATCAGCGGATTGACGAAGCGCCAGCCGATCGTCGTGTCCTCGAGCCTGGCCGCGCGCGAGAACGCCTCGGCAGCCTTGCCCTGCACGAACGGCGCGCGCGACATGCTCTCGACGCCCCCGGCGACGACGAGCGACATCTCGCCCGCCTTGATCGCGCGTGCGGCCATCGCCGCCGCATCGAGGCTGGAGCCGCACAGGCGATTGACCGTCGTCCCCGGCACCTCCTGTGGCAGTCCGGCGAGCAGCAGCGCCATGCGCCCGACGTTGCGGTTGTCCTCGCCGGCCTGGTTGGCGCAGCCGTAGATGACGTCGTCGACCGCCGCCCAGTCGACCTGGCGGTTGCGCGCGACGAGCGCGGCGATCGGCACCGCCGCAAGATCGTCGGTGCGCACCGTGGCGAGCGCGCCGCCGTAGCGACCGAACGGCGTGCGGATCGCGTCGCAAATGTAGGCTTCCTGCATCATGTTCCTCGTCGATTGTACGTTTGTGCGGCGCGCTCGCGGTGCGCGCGGGTGTCGAGGGTCAGGCGCGCGCGTCCGTGGCCATCGCCAGCGGCACGCCGCTCAGGCGCGTGAGCTCGGCAAGCGTCATCCGCTCGGCCATGGCCCGCACTGCAAGTCCGCCCGGGGTGACGTCGATGACCGCGAGGTCGGTGTAGATCCGGTCGACGCAAGCGAGACCGGTGACCGGATAGGTGCAACGCTCGACGATCTTGCTCTCGCCGGACTTGGTGAGATGTTCCATCATCACCACGACACGCTTGGCGCCGAGCGCCAGGTCCATCGCCCCGCCCACCGCGGGAATGGCGTCCGGCGCGCCGGTGTGCCAGTTGGCGAGGTCGCCGCGCACCGACACTTGGAACGCCCCCAGCACGCAGAAATCGAGGTGTCCGCCGCGCATCATCGCGAACGAATCGGCGTGGTGGAAGTACGAGCCGCCGGGCAGCAGCGTCACCGGCTGCTTGCCGGCGTTGATGAGGTCCGGGTCTTCGTGCCCCCTGACCGGCGCGGGGCCCATGCCGAGCAGGCCGTTCTCGCTGTGCAGCAGGATCTCGCGATCCGCCGGCAGGTGATTGGCCACCAGCGTGGGCAGGCCGATGCCGAGATTGACGATCGCGCCCTCGGGTATGTCGCGTGCGACGAGCGTCGCCATGGCGTCGCGGGAAAAGCGTTGCATGCTCGAAATTCTCCTCGGTTATGCCGCGGCGCCGGGTGCGACGAGCGGCGTGCGCGACGCCACCTCGACCACGCGCCTGACGAAGATGCCCGGCGTCACCACCGCCTCGGGATCGAGCGCGCCGAGCGCGACGACCTTCGTCACCTGCACGATCGTGCAGCGCGCCGCGCTGGCCATGATCGGGCCGAAATTGCGCGCGGTCTTGCGGTAGACGAGATTGCCCCAGCGGTCGGCGCGCTCCGCCTTGATGAGCGCGTAATCGGCACGGATCGGGAATTCGAGCACGTATTGGCGGCCGTCGATCTCGCGCGTCTCCTTGCCTTCTGCCAGCAGCGTGCCGAAGCCGGTGGGCGTGTAGAACGCGCCGATACCGGCGCCGGCGGCGCGGATGCGCTCGGCGAGATTGCCTTGCGGCACCAGCTCGAGCTCGATCTCGCCCGCCCGGTACAGCGCGTCGAACACCTGCGAATCGACCTGGCGCGGGAACGAGCACACGATGCGGCGCACGCGTCGCGCCTTGAGCAGCGCCGCGAGCCCGGTCTCGCCATTGCCGGCGTTGTTGTTGACGATGGTCAGGTCACGCGCGCCTTCGGCGATCAGCGCATCGATCAGCTCGGCCGGCATGCCCGCCGTGCCGAAGCCTCCGATCATCACGGTCGAGCCGTCCTCGATGCCGGCCACCGCCTCGCGCACCGACGCTACTTGCTTGTCGATCAAGACATCCTCCGCAGAAATGCGTTCATGCCGCCGTCCTGGCGTGGCCGCCAAGGAACAGCCGGTTGAGATCCGGGTCGTCGAGCAGCGACGATGCCGGGCGGTCGAGCGCGAGGCGGCCCATCTCCAGGACCAGCGCGCGGTTCGCGTACTTGAGCGCCGTGCGCACGTTCTGCTCGACCATCAGCACCGTGGTGCCGGCGTCGGCGAGCTGGCGCAGCAACGACATCACTTCCTGCACCAGGATCGGCGACAGGCCGATCGACGGCTCGTCGATCAGCAGCACGCGCGGACGCAGCAGCAGCGCGCGGCCGATCTCGAGCTGCTTCTGCTCGCCCCCCGACATCGTCGACGCCTGGTTGTCGATGCGCTGGCGAATGCGTGGAAAGCGCGCGAGCACCTCGTCGATCCGCGGGCCGAGCGCGGCGCGCGGCAGCGTGATGCCGCCGAGCTCGAGGTTGTGCCGCACCGACAGCGAGCCGAACAGGTTGCGCCCCTGCGGCACGAATGCCACGCCCTGCGCCAGCAGCTCGCGCTGCGAATGGCCGTTGATGCGCCGGCCCTCCAGGCGCACCTCGCCGCCGCGCGGCGTCAGCATTCCGAACAGCGTCTTCAGCACCGTCGACTTGCCCGCGCCGTTGGGGCCGATGAGCAACGTGATCTCGGCCGCGCGCGCGTCGAGCGTGAGCTCGTTGAGGATCGTCAGGCTCGTCGTGTAGCCGGCGACGACGCGGTCGAATTCGATGATGGCGTTGCCCATGGCGGGTCGGCTCGCGCTCAGTTGCCGAGGTAGGCTTCGAGCACCTGGCGATCCGCCTGGACTTCGGCGGGAGCGCCGGCGGCCAGCACCCGGCCCTCGACCATGCAGATCACGTGCGGGCACAGCCGCATGATGAAATCCATGTTGTGCTCGATCACGACGAAGCTGCCGCCATGCGTGCTGTTGAGCGTCACCAGCAGCTCGCGCAGCTGGTCGACGAGTCCGGGATTCACCCCCGCGCAGGGCTCGTCCAGCAGCACGAGCCGCGGCCGCGGCATGAAGGCCATGGCGATGTCGATGAGCTTCTGCTGGCCGTACGACAGCGATCCCGCCGCGAGGTGCGCGACATGGCGCAGGCGGAACAGCTCGATCATCTCGTCGGCGCGCTCGCCGAGCCCGGCGTCCGGGCGCGCGAACAGGCGCCGCGTCAGCGTCGACTGGAACTCCTGCGCGGCGACGATCAGGTTGTCGCGCACCGAGAGCTGGCCGAACACCTGCAGCGTCTGGAACGTGCGGCCGACGCCGCGCCGCGCGAGCTCCAGCGGCGACATGCCGGTGATCTCCTCGCCGCCCAGCCGGACGTTGCCGGAAGTCGGCTCGATCTGGCCGAGGATGCAGTTGAAGAGCGTGGTCTTGCCGGAGCCGTTGGGCCCGATTACACCGGCGATTTCCGCGGCGCCGACGCTGAAGCTGACGCCGTCGACGGCCTTGATCGCGCCATACGCCTTGTGCACGCCGGCCACGTCGAGTAATGCGGTCATGACTCCCCCCGTAGCGAGCTTCGCTCGCCTCCCCCAAAGGGGGCAGCGCCTTGGGGCGGCCCTGCG